>DATJUJ010000029.1:0-14129 GCA_035502475.1 Thermoplasmata archaeon | reverse complement strand
GGGGTTCCCCTTCCTTGCGGAATGTCCCTTGCGGGACCGGAGTTCCGATTCGGTGATCGGTGGATCACAGGTTCCTTGCGCCTACCCACCGCTTATCGCAGCTTGGCACGACCTTCCTCGGCGCCCGAGCCTAGCCATTCCCCAGCTGACAGGAGTCAGCTACACTGATTTTGCTTGACAAGCGTCCAGAACGCGTGTGATCGGCGTCATCGGCCCTTCCGCCAGGGGCGGTCGGACCCTCGCCCTTCCCCGACGAGGCCCCGGCCTCGGCGGGTGCATGTGCCGACCGAACAGCGGCGCTGAGGCGCGGCCCGCATGGGACCGCCGCCCGCTATTTAATCCCTGCGCGGGGCCGGCGTCGTGGGCGCCGCTACGCCGAGCGGGGCCACGCGAGGGCGGCCGCCCGGTGGTGGGGACCCTCGTAGCGCGCCGCGGCGTACCGGCACCGGCCCTCGCCGTTCGGCTCGCAGCCGGCGCAGTTGCGCTCGGCCGGGACCGGGGCACGGACGTCGTCGGACCGCACCTGGGCGAGCGCGGCGCGGAGCCAGTGCTCCTCCGGCTCTCCGTAGGCGATCTCGACCCAGCCCTCGTGGAGCCCGCCGCCGGCCTGGTCCCCGTAGAGGATGATCCCGTGGCTCGGCCGCACCCCGAACGCCGCGTGGACGAGCCGGCACTCCGCGATCGCCTGGACCGTGTCGAACGCGCGCCCGTGCGCCTCGTGGTAGCCGACGAACAGGTGCGTCGCCTTGTACTCGACCGGCACGAGCGCGCCGTCGGCGCGCTGGATCACGAGGTCCGGTCGGCCCGCGAAGCCGAGCTCGGGGTCGACCAGGTTGCCGATCCCGTGCGCGAACCGGGCGTCCCGCACGACCCGTTCGGGCGGGAAGAGGACCGGGAGGTCGTCCTCGCCCTCGTCCTCGTACACGAGGCGATCGAGCGGCCCCACGTCGAGCCGACCTTCGTACACGGCCACGCGGCCGAGGGGCGGCGCGAACAGCGGCGAGTGCCGCAGCGGGACGACGTCGGGCGGCGTGCGGACCGTCGTCGGTCCCCCCGCGGGCGGGGCCGCGCGCCCCGCGCGGTGGAGCTCCATCTCGTGCGGGCAGCGGAAGTACGAGACGAGGTCGTGCGGCGTGAGGTGCTCCGGAACGGGGACGACCGACGGGGCCAGCATCGGCCGCCGCGTCCGGCCCCGGGGCTATGAAGCTGCGGTTCGACGCGCAACCGTGCGGGCCCTACGCGTCGACGTCGCGCCGCAGCTCGCGGGCCGACGCGGGCTCGAGGGTGCTGCGGTCGAGGAGCACGCCGAGCAGTTCGCGGTCGGGCCCGAGCCGGCGCACGAGCTGCAGGAGCGGGGCCCGGCGCTCGCCCCGCCCCTGCTCGGTCGCCCGGACGAGCGCGTACTCGGGCCGGCTCACCCGCACCGTGCCACCGCCGAACGCGGCCTCGAGGCACCGGGCCCCGTCCGGCCCGACCGTCCACTCGTCGAGGGCCGGGGCGGGCACGCCGTCGAGCGGGACCGCCCACTCGGCGCGGGCCCCTTCTCCGAGCGTGCCGACGAACGCCCGGCCCGCCCGGACGATCCCCCGCGTCGGCCAGTCCGTCGAGGCGATCGGCTCGATCAGGTACGGGGCGAGGCGGTCGCCGATCCGGTCGACCCCGGGCCGGTCGGTGGCGAGGTCGAGGTCCGCGACCGCCACGTCGGCGCCGAGCAGCCGCGCGGCCATCGATCCGCCGATGTGGAACCGGACCTCGGGAGGTGCGAGCCGGCCGAGGACCTCGGCCAGGGCCGGCTCGGCGGCGACGGCGAGCCCCGCGTAGCGCTGGCGGAGGGTCGCGTCGAGCGTGAAGCGGAACCGGTTGTACGCCTGACGGACCTTCGCCGCGTCCGCGAACGGCGCCAGGAAGCGGCGCTGCCAGCAGCGGGGCCCGCCGAACGGGCAGGGGGTCGGCGGATGCACGAAGCCGAGCGGGCCGAGCGATCCGATCGGCGGTCCGTTCGCATCGGCCCCGCCGTCCTGGGCGTGGAAGGTGAACGTGGTCGCGGTCTCCCCGCGGTCGAGCGTCAACTGGTGGAGGTACCCGCCGCCGAGGTCGGGGCCCGAGATCATCTCGCTCGACATGCCCGGTCCATCCCGCGCGGGACCGACGCGTCCGCGGCTACGTCGGCGGCGGTCGCAGCTCGACCGTGGCCGGCAACGGGAGCCGCCCGGTTTCGAGCTCGACATGGGTGGAGCGGCGCCGGGCGTGCAGGTAGCTGCCGGCCTCCATCGAACGCCAGACGCCCGGCTCCCGGTCGAACGGCTCGCTGCCGACGATCACCCGGTGCGGGTGGGCCTGGTAGGCCATCTCGTAGTACCGGCGGTGAGGGTCGAGGAGCCCGTCGCCGTGGTCGCCCGTCCACAGGCAGAACGCCCACAGGTCGCTCGGCCCCGGGCTGTAGACGACGTTGAGCCCGGAGAACGGCGGGATCGCGGGCCGCCCCTCGCCCTCCCAGATCCGGTAGAGGTCCGCGACCGACTGGACGAAGCCCGTGAGCGGATCGTCGTGCTCGTGGACGTTCCGGACGAGCAGCCAGAACAGCACCTCGCTGTCGTTCACGCCCCGGATGCGCGGTTCGTAAAGGCCGGTGAGCGGCCGGGTCTCGACCGGGAACGGGATCGAGCCGTTGTGCGCGAACAGCGCGGTGTGGTCCTCGAACGGCTGGGAGTTCTCGAGCCCGATCAGCTGCGCGCTCGGGAGGTTGAGCGGATTGCTCGCGTGGCGGAGGTGCCCGATGACGAGCGAGCCCGAGGCATCCTGCGCGGCCCGGAGGTACCGTTCCCGTTCGCCGTCCTGGAAGGCGCCCCCCGTCCCCTTCTCGACGCGGGCCCGCCCCTCGTCGGTGAACCAGCCGATCCCCCAGCCGTCCTTCTGGGCGGTCTCGGGCGAGGCGTTCGATTGGGCGAGGAGCGACGCGGACCGGTGGACCAGCCACGGCTCCGCGGACTCCGGTTGGGTCGTCAGCTGGGCGAACAAACGGCACATGGGACGGCCGCACGCCGGCGGCGTAGATAAGCCTCGGTCCGCGGGGCCCGGAACGGTCACCCTGGCGCCAGCAACCCTTATCCCTCGCCCCCGGCCTAGAACCCACGCAGGGAACGACGATGGTCACGATCGAAGTGACCCCGCCCGCGCGGGATCAGGTCCTCAAGATCATGGCGCGGCAGGGCAAGGCCGACTCCGCGCTTCGGCTGTTCGTGCAGGGCGGCGGATGCTCCGGGCTCACGTACGGGATGTCGTTCGACCGGCAGGAGACCGGCGACGAGATCGCCTTCCAGGACGGCGGGTTGAAGGTCGTCGTCGACCGGGCGAGCGCCCCGCTGCTCGAGGGGGTCAAGGTCGACTTCCTGCTGGGCCTCGAGGCGTCCGGCTTCAAGATCTACAACCCGAACGCGAAGGAGACCTGCTCCTGCGGCAAGTCGTTCTCCGCGTGACGGTGCCGGCGGAGGGCGGGACTTTATACGTCCCCACCGGTACTACGGTCGGGGTACGGGAGGAGGGCCCCAGGCATGAACGATAGTGGGATACAACTCGAAGTCACCCAGGAAGCCCAGGACCAGGTCCGGGACCTCATCAAGGCCCAGAAGCCCGGCACCGCGGTCCGCGTCTACCTGCAGACGGGCAGCGGCGGCGGCTGTGGCTGCGGCTCGGGCGGGGGCGGATGCGGCTGCGGGGGCGGCGGCGGAGGTCACGGCGGCGGACCGACGTTCGGGATGGCGTTCGACAAGCCCCGCAACGGGGACAAGGTCATCCCGGTCGACGGGTTCTCCATCGTGGTCGACGACCTGTCGGCCGAGATGCTGAACGGCGCCCGGATCGACTACGTCCAGGAGCTGAACCAGACCGGCTTCAAGATCATCGCCCCCCAGCTCGGGGCCGACCCGGAAGGGCACGGCGCCGAGGGAGCGGGATCCGGCGGCTGCGGGTGCGGCTCCGGCGGATGCGGCTGCGGGTAACCGGTCGGCCGCGGTCCAACCCCTTCTTCGTTTTCCCCTTCCGAACGGGTCCGCGCGCGCCATGAGCGCGACCGGATCCGTGCTCGCCTCGCTCGACTGTCGGGCGTGCTGCACGTCGCTCGCGCCCGATCGGCCGGTCGGAACGTGTCCGACGTGCGGGCACACCCTGTTCGCCTCGTATGCGCTCGACCGCATCGATCGGGGCCGATGGCGCGAGGCGGTCGCGCGGCGACCGACCTCGCTGTGGCGGTACGCCGAGCTGCTGCCCGTGCGCGACGCGGGGGCGATCGCCACCCTTGGCGAGGGCATGAGCCCGATCGTCGCGCTCGGCCCCGTGGCGGAGGCGCCCGGGGTGTCGGTCGTCGCGAAGGACGACGGGGGACTCCCGACCGGGTCGTTCAAGGCCCGCGGCATGGCGGTCGCCGTCTCGTGCGCGAAGGAGCTCGGGCTGACGGAGCTGTTCGTGCCGAGCGCCGGCAACGCGGGCGTCGCCCTCGCCGCGTACGGGGCGCGCGCCGGGCTCGCGACCCGGATCTACCTGCCCGAGGCGACGTCGGCCGCGGTCGCCGATCGCGCCGCGACGTACGGCGCCGGGGTCGTCCGCGTCGGTCGGACGATCCGGGAGGCGGGCGAGGCCGCCCGCACCGCCGAGCGGGGCCGGGGGTCGTTCGACGTCTCCACGCTGCGCGAGCCGTACCGGGTCGAGGGCAAGAAGACGATGGGGCTCGAGATCTTCGAGCAGTCGGCCGGGTCGCTCCCCGACGCGATCGTCTATCCGACCGGGGGCGGCACCGGGCTCGTCGGGATGCAGAAGGCGTTCGACGAACTGCGCGCCCTCGGACTGCTCGAGCGGTCGCCGCGGCTCTACGCGGTCCAGGCCGAGGGGTGCGCGCCCGTCGTCCGCGCCCTGGAGGCGGGCGCCGCCACGGTCGCCCCGTGGGCCGACGCCCGGACGCTCGCCCCGGGGCTCCTGGTCCCGGCCCCGTTCGCCTCGGAGCGGATCCTCGAGGCGGTCCGTCAGAGCGGGGGCGCCGGGGTCGCGGTGAGCGATCGGGCGATCGTGACCGCCCTGCGGCGGCTGGCGTCGCGCCACGGCGTCTCGGTCTCGCCGGAAGCGGCGGCCCCGTACGCCGCGCTCGGGCCGCTCGCCGCGCGCGGATGGATCCGGCCCGGCGAGACGGTGCTCTTGTACCTCACGGGATCCGGGCTGCCGTTCTCCGCGGTCGACCTCGAGGGCTCCCTCGGCCCGTGAGCCCGGCCGTCAGCGGTCGACCGTCGACATCCGGTCCGCGGGGTACCGCGGGCCGACCGCGGCGCCCTTCGGGACGGCCGCGTCGAGCCGTCTCAGCTCCTCCCGCGTGAGCGACACGTCGACCGCGCCGACGTTCTCCTCGAGGTACTTCGGGCGCTTCGTCCCCGGGATCGGGACGATCGACTCTCCCCGGTGGAGCAGCCACGCGAGGGCGAGCTGGGCCGGGGTGCATCCCTTCGCGACGGCCAGCGCCGCGATCCGGTCGGCGAGGGCGAGGTTGCGCCCCAGCGCCTCGCCCTGGAAGCGCGGGAGGCCCCGGCGGAAGTCGTCGGGCGGGAGCCCGTCCAGCGAGCGGACGGTGCCCGTGAGGAAGCCGCGGCCGAGGGGGCTGAACGGCACGAAGCCGACCCCGAGCTCGCGGCAGACCGGGAGGACCCCGTCCTCCGGGTCGCGGGTCCAGAGCGAGTACTCGGACTGCACGGCGGTGATCGGGTGGACGGCATGGGCGCGGCGGAGCGTCTCCCCCCGCACCTCCGAGAGCCCGAGGTAGCGGACCTTCCCCGCGTCGACCAGCCCCGCCATCGCGCGGACGCTCTCCTCGATCGGGGTGCGCGGGTCGACGCGGTGGAGATAGTAAAGATCGATCGCGTCGACGCCGAGCCGTCGGAGGCTCGCGTCGCACGCCGACCGGATGTGGGCGGGGCTCCCGTCGACGGAGTTCGGTCCCACGGGACCCGAGACCAGCCCGCACTTGGTCGCGAGGAAGACGCGGTCGCGCTGCCCCGCGATCGCCTGCCCGACGAGCTCCTCGTTGACGAACGGACCGTAGACGTCGGCGGTGTCGAGGAAGGTCACGCCGAGCTCGAGCGCGCGGGCGATCGTCGCGCGACCCTCCGCCTCGTCCGGGGTCCCGTACGACTGCGAGATCCCCATGCATCCGAGGCCGATCGCCGACACCGTCGGCCCCCGCGGTCCCAAGCGGCGGTGCTGCATGCGCCCCGCACGGACCCCACCGGCATAACGCTGGCGCGCGCCGCTCCGACCGGCCGAGGTCAACCCGAATCGACCTCGGGACCTTACGCTCCGGCGCCGCTTCCCGGACGCCGGAGGGGAGATGCCCGCGGGGACGACGTGGACGCGGTCGGGCCTGCCCCCGCTCCTCCTCCTCGGGGTGCTGTGGGGCGTCGTCTTCCCGGTCGCCCGGGCGGGCGTCTCGGCCGGCGCGAGCCCGCTCCTCCTGGTCGCCCTCGTCCTCTCGCTGGCCGCCGCCGCCTCGGCGCCGTACGCCTGGCTGACCCGGGCGCCGCGTCCCCGGGCGCGTTCGCTCGCGGTCTCCGCGGGGCTCGGCGTCGTCCTGATCGCGGGGATCAACCTCCCGCTCTACTGGGGCCTCCAGTTCGCGACCGGCGGCGCGGCGTCGATCGTCTACGCGGCCTCTCCCGTCGTGAGCCTGCTCGCGCTCGCCGCGATCGGCACCCCGGACCAGCTCCACCGACGCCAGCTGCTCGCGCTCGCGCTGGGGCTCCTCGGGGTCGTCGTGCTCGGCCTCGCGGCCACCGGCGGGGACCTCGCGGCCGGGATCGCGGCGATCGGCGCGTTCGTCCTCGGCACGAGCTGCCAGGGCGTCGGCGCCGTGCTCGTCGGGCGCGAGCGGCCCGACGGCGAGGGTCCCTGGGGCCTCTCGTTCCAGTTCGTGGGCGGCGCGGCCGCCTCGTTCGTCGTCGTCGCGGTGCTCGAACCCTCCGCCCAGTTCCCGATCGGGGCCGCCACGGTCGGCTCGCTGCTGTACGCCGGCCTCGTCTCGATGGCCGTCGGCTACTCGCTGTTCTTCGGGCTCATCCACCGCCACGGCGCGGTCCGGGCGAACCAGGTGACGTTCCTCAACCCGCTCGTCGCGCTCCTCGTGGGGGCGGTGGCGTTCGGCGAAGGGTTCGTGCCCCTCGAGGCGGTGGCGCTCGCGCTCGTGGTGGTCGCCCTCGTGCTCCTGCAGCCGAGCCGTCGCGTCCCGTCCTCGGCCCCGGTCGGGTCGGCCCCGGTCGCTCCGATCGTCCGCGAGCCCGCGTAGGGGACGACCCGCCGCCCGCCTCCGAACCGTTTTGTCCTCGGGCGCGCTGCGGACCCCCGTCGGAACTTCCGGAGCGTCCCCGCCCCCAGGAGTATTGCTCGAGGGCTCGCGCCCCCGTGCCCTGCCCGTCCGGAAGGTCCCTTCGAGCACGAGCATGGAGTTCCCCAGGGCACCGGATACGACCCGCCCCGGAGCCGCGGTCGCCGTGCGCGGCCCGGGCGGACGCGACCCCGAGTCGACGCGGTCCGCTCGCCGCGGTCCCGGTAGCTCCGGGGAGGTCGGGTCGACGCCCCGCCCGGACGGTCCATGAACGCGACCGAGCTGGTCCTCGGCAGCGGGCTGGTGGCGGACCTCGTGCTCGCGGGGCTCGCGATCGCCGTCGGCGTGTCCCTGGGCCGTCGGCTCCCCTGGTCCCCGCCCGCCCGGCGCACCGTCCGTCAACTGTTCCACGGCCCGATCCTGACCGCGGTCGTCGGGTTCGGGGTCTACGCGCTCGTCCGCGCGTACGTGACCTCGGGCGGGGCCGGCGTTCCGAGCTATCTGGCGGCGGCGGACGTGCTCTTCCTCGTCGGGCTCGCGATCCTCTCCTCCGCGGTCGGTTTCGCGGTCGCCGCGGTCCGTCGGCTCACGCCGCGCGAGAGTCCGGGTCGACGGGGGCTCGGCTGCGCCGTCACCGCGGCCTCGCTGCTCGCCCTGGTGCTCGTGCTGCTGACCGCCCCCGGCCTCCCCGCGTTCTCGGCGAGCGTCTGGCAGGTCGTGGGGTTCTTCGTGGGCCTCCTCGCGACGTACTTCGTCGTCCACCTCGTCGACCTGACGCTCCGGCGGTACTTCGACGAACGCGCGCGCCAGAACCCGCGGATCGGAACGCTCTATGCGTTCGTCCGCCGGGTCGTCCTCGCGCTCGTCGCGTTCGCGGGCGTCCTCGTGAGCGCGTTCGCGGCCTTCCCCAACCTGGCCACCGGACTGGCGACGCTCGTGCTCGCCGCCGGGTTCCTCGGGATCGTCGTCGGGCTGGCCGCGCAGAGCAGCCTCTCGAACATCATCGGAGGGGTGCTGGTCGCGACGACCCAGCCGTTCCGGATCGGCGATGCGGTGGTCTACCCGTATCCGAACGGCGACTGGTGCGTCGTCGAGGACATTCGCCTCAACTTCTCGGTCCTGCGGACGTGGGACCTCCGTCGGTTGATCGTACCGAACGCGATGTTTCAGACCAGCATCGTCTGCAACTACTCCATCGTGGATCCCACCATGCTCGTGATCGTCTACCTGGTGATCGCCTACGAGTCCGATGTCGACCGGGCCCGGGCGATCATGGTCGAGGAGGCCCGACGCCACCGGGACTTCCTTCCCCTCGGCAACCTCCCGATCACGCACGTGATGGACTACCAGGGCGGGGGGAACCAGGGGGCCGGGATGTACGGGGGCGTCGACCTGCGGCTGCTGAGCGCGGCGCGGGACCAGCCGACGGCGTTCCAGGTGGAGAAGGATCTGCTCGACTCGATCCGCAAGCGGTTCGCGGCGGAGGGGATCGGGCTCGCGTACCCGACGCAGCGGGTGATCTACGAACCCGCTCCGCCGCATCCTCAACCGGGCCCGCCCCGCGGCGAGCCGGCCGGGTCGTAGTACCGTCCCCGGCCCGGACGAGCCGGATCTCGGAGCGGCCGCTCGCAGGTCGGCCCGTCGACCGAGGACGGGCCGGCCCGAACCGAGTGCCGTGCCGACCCCGAAACCCGCGCCGCACGCGATCGGGGTCGCCGCGGGCCCCGCGGTCCGATCGAAGCGCCGCTCGCACCCGAGCGCGGGCGTCGCCGCGGGCGAGGGAGACCCCGCCACCCCTCGTCGCGGTGGTTCGCGTACGGACGACCCCGCCCGCCGCACCTGCGCGAAGGTCCCGGAGCGGACCGAGGTCCGATGCTCGTTCGCCGAAAGACCGGGCTTCGGCCGAGGGTCCGGAGTGGGCCCGGACGGATTCGTGGCCGTGCCGATAGCAGAAAGTGCCGTTTCCGGGGCGCATGGGGGACTCTCAGCCCCCTGCGACCGCGAGCGGTGGGATCGCGCGTCCTAGCACCGACATTGCCGAGGCCATATCGACCTGGTCGATGGCTAGGTACTCCCGAGTCTGTCGGGCGTCTTCGTGGCCCATCAGGAGGCTCACCGTCTCGATTGGGACTCCGTTCGACCACAGGGTTCGGCCGAACGTCCGGCGCAGGCAGTGGTTGAGGTTCCACGGCCTACGGATTCCCGCGGTGTCGAACGCGGGCGCGACGACCCTCGCATCGAGCCAGCTCTTGCCCCAGACCTTCAGCCCGCGACCCGTCGGGTGGACAAACACCCGGCCGTCGTCGGGTCCGGGGGTTCCCGAGACCACTTGCGTCCGGTGAGCGAGCAGGTCGGGAAGGATCCGCGCCACCTCGGGGTGGTAGGGGACGCGCCTGAGCTTCTCGCCGCCCCTCCCCTTGCCGTGCACGAGGAGCTCCCGATCCTCAAGATCGCCGAGCGCGACTCGCAACACCTCGCACCGACGCAGACCCATCGTGAGTTCTAGGGCAATCACCGAATGGGTCACGATCCCCATCGTCGAGGCAACCCCGAGGAGACGGCGCGACTCCTCCGTCGACAGGACCTTCTTCGGCCTGACGGGACTCTTCGGGAATCGGAGCTTCTTCCGCTCCACCGTGAGGTTCCCTGCGTCCTTCAAGAACCCGTTGAGGACGCAGACGTAGTACTTCCGCGTCTTCGACGCCAACCCTCGGGATCCGTCCATCGCTGGCTTCCACGCGACGTTCAACAAGTGGTCCAGTTGCCCGTCCCCGAATCGAGACGGATGGCACGCGAGGCTCGCTCGTTCCAGCTCGCTCCCGACGCTCAGCAGCACTCGTCGCGTCTCCAGCTCGGCATACCGACGCGTGAGGCTTTCCCGGCTTCGCTTCTCCACATACCGCTCTACCTGTTCCCTCCATCCCCTCGCCACGTTGGGCAGGGGGACTACCTCCGAGAGGGCAGCAGAGCCGAGCATCTACTTGGACCTCTGGGCGACTGACCGGACTGATGGAGAGCACACGTCAATGGGCCTGCCTCGATCGTCCGAGAGCAGGTCGTCACGAGGGCGAAGGAGAGCGACCGGCGGACCGGAGCGGGCCCAGCGAGCGACGTTCACGCGGGGACCTCCCGTTCGCGAGCGAGGCTTGCCGCTCGGGCGGCGTGCTGGGCAGCCTCGTAGAGCTTCCAACTCTCCTGTTTGACGCGCTTCCGCTCTGCGTACGCGCCGGCGACGAGCTTCGAGTAGGCGTCCCTGGCCCTCTGTTCGGCAACACTCGCCTCGCGGTTCGCATCGGCCGACGCCACCCGGAACGCCTCCTCAGCCAGCCGAACCGGAGCCCTGGCCTTCGCTAGCGCCTCCTTGAGAGTCGTTTCGGCCACCTGTATCGCCTTTCGGCAGTCGATACGAGCCATCTCGACCGCGGTCCGATGCTCGGACCGTGCACGCGCAACATCGCGTTTTGCCGCAGCGATCTTCTCCTTCCGCCGACGGTCCGCTTCCTCGACTGCGGTCGCAAGTTCCGCCCGCGGCTTCTTCGTGGCCTGGTGGAACTCGCGCTCGGCGCGGTTCGACTCGCTCCTCCAGTTGTTGTAGGCAACGGTCGCCGCCGTGTCCTCGGGGAAGGTGCCGTCAGTCATGGGGAGGCGGTCACCTCCAGAATCACCTCGGCGTCGGGAACCTCGGGGATTGAGAACGGCCGATACAGGTGCTCCGACACCACGCGTTCTCCAGTGACTTGGTAGCGCGCGACCACGTAGGGGGAGCCATGCATCTCGGCGAACCGGGCGAAGTCAGCCTCGAGGTCCGATAAGTCACTGGTCCGCCGACCCTGGGAAGTCTTGATCTCGATGAAGGTCGTCCGAAGACTCCCGTCGGCTACACGGAAGAGTGCGAGGTCGAACGGGGCCGTCGTCGATGCTCGGACCAGTCGCTGGCCGTCGCGAACGTACCGAGAGATGAACGTCCTCTCGGCGAGCTCGTGACGCCCGGTTCGGTTCATCGACGGATCTTCCGGCCGACTACGCGGGCCTCAGTCAGATTCGGTGCCGCCGAGCATGTCGGCAATCGCTCGCTTCGCCGCCCGTGTCCACGCCTTGGTGAGGGCGAAGTGCTCACGACGGGAGAGGTCGCCTGCCTTCTCGCTGATCTCTGAGAGGCGGCACGAGCCGACTCCGTCGACGAAACGAGCGCCCTTCGAGACCCGCACGCGGACCCGGTAGCGATAGTCGTAGTCAGCCGAGTCCGCGAGCTCGACCCGCCCCTCCTCGATGCCGATTTCCGCAATCGAGAGGCCGAAGGGGACCGCGAGGCGGGTCGCGCCAGTGCGGTTGATCTCGCGTCGCCCTTCGATCTCGTCGTAGCACGAGGGGTCGGAAAGAATCAGATCCCTAAGCTCGAGAAACGCGTTCCAAACCGTCTTGGCCTCGTCGAGCGACAGCTCGGGACGAACGACAAGTGCGGCGGTCACCGCCGGGTCGCCCTCTCCCGCGTACCGGAACTTGCTAGGAGCGATTCCGCGCTCCCCGTCGGCCAGGCTCTTCGCCGTCTTGAACTCCGTTGCTGCGCTCATGCGATTCCCTCTTGGACTGTGAGAATGAAGCGGCGAATCTTGCGGCCCTTCGAGGAGCGAATTCGGGAGGCCTCCTCACCGACCACGTGTAGTTGGCCGACTGAACAGAGCCGGCCGAGTGGGGCCCCGGGGTTGGGAAGTACGAGACCTTCGGAGCGAAGGTCGTCAACGGTGAAGCCTACATCGCCGGCCCGGCGGGCGACGTCGAGAATCACGGTGATCGGATCGGGGACCTCCGACCAGGCGTCGAGGGTAGTCACAGCGAGCTCCTGCGGCACGTGCCGCACTCCGTGAAGCACCGTCGGCCCTCCACGAGGAGGAAGCAGAGAAGCATCGGTGGGCTGTCGGAAGCGCAGACTTCCCGGTGAGACTCGTGAATCGAGTGCTCGCAGATCGGGCACAGCTCACCAGCGGTAGCGGGTGGGCCGCCGGCCCACGGGAGGACCAGAGATAGTAGGCCGGCGAGCAGGTCGTTCTCGGCAACCATCGACGCAGCCATCAGGCACGCACCTCACCGGGCGAGAGGTCGGGCAAACCCGCGATTCGTCGGAGGAAGTGGTCCCAGGTCTCCTCAGCACCGAAATCCTTCTTCTTCAGCCCGCGAAGGAGGTCCCTAGTTTCCTTCGAGCAGACCAAAGCGGTCCACCGACCGTCCACACGTTTGACAACCTTTGACATCTGTTATTGTCCAATACCCGCAACGTATAAGAGCTTTAACTGCCCACCCTGGTTGTCTATTATGCCCGGTAGGTCCAGGCTCGCGGTCCCGGAGGAGAGACTGGGTCTTCGGATTCCGGTCGGCCTCCACGAGGAAATGGTTGGCGTGATTCGTGCAGCCAACCAGTGGAAGGACCGTCAGAACTTCATCCTTGAGGCGATTAAGGAGAAGACCGAGCGCTGGAAGAAGGAGCACCCGATGTGGAGCGCACCGGCTAAGGATCGAAAGTAGGAGTCCGAGGATGGCAGCGAAGTCGAAGTCCGGCCGGCCAAAACGACGTCGGGGAAAGTGGACGGAGCTGAGATGCCCGCACTGCAAGAAGTGGATTCAGATCCGGGCGACCCCGTACTATCCGTCCAACCGATCGGGGTAGGCCGCCCGAGCCGGGGATCGTCAAGGGGCCGACCGAGGGACAAGAGATGGCGTCCCCGAGAGTCAAACTGCTTCCGCCGATCAAGATTTTTGTCTCGCTCGTGCACAAACAACGACTTCTAGAGCTGGTCGGAAAGCTGCAGACACGACTTGGTCCTTGGGGCGTGGACTTGGTCCTCGCCATCGAAACGCCTCGGCCCGGCTTCGATGTCGACGCGAAGAGCCGGGAGTTGATTGACGGAACCGACGGCGTCCTCTTCCTTTGTTCCCAGAGCGCGAAGGACTCACGGCGTGTGATCGAGGAGTACGTCTACGCCGGGCAGAAGGGGAAACCACGCTGCCTTGTCAGATTTCCCTGGGTCGGATCCCGGTTCTTCCCGGTCCCGTCTGGGTTTGATGAGTCAGGCGAGTGGATCCCACTCACAGGCGCGACCCTCAACTTCTTCGGTTGGCAGATCAACGACATCGAGTTCGAGAGGATGGTCCAGCTCATCTACAGATTCGCGGCCGATCGCCGCTAGTCGGTAAGTCGAGGTTAGAGAACTCACTTTACCCGCTGACCTGGTTTCGGCGGAGCCGGCAGATCCAGCTCCTCGCGGAAACCCTTGTTCTTCCGCTCCCCCGACTCTTTGAGAACGCGTGTAACGTAGGTCCGGACGTCATCCGGAACGTCCTTCCGCTCGTTGACGTACTCGTAGATCGCGAGCGCGGCCTCTCGTGCCCCCTCCCAGTATTGCAGGTCGAAGCGATTCATCTTCTCACGCGTTCGAGCGTGGGTGAGTAGGCATTTGAACCTCCGGCGGGGGGTTGTGAAACAGTGACCTCGGGGCCCCCCTCCCATCGTTCATCGACCTGAGGGCGTTCAAGTAGCGGGAACCTCTCTGTCCAGCATGACGTCGAGGCTGGTACGCTTGAGCTACTGCCTTGACTGCACTGCGGACGTTCGAGCGGCAAGAGGTCGGTCGAACTGGTTTCGCCGGCCCGTGGCCTGCCCTGTCTGCGGGTCGAGGGCCATCCTCTCTGCGTTGCCAGAGACCCGTGAGCTAGGAGTTGGTCTCGCCGGCTACGCGTAGGGCCGAAGCCGGCAACCAGTCCTCGGCGTGTAACCGCGTCC
>DATJUJ010000028.1:0-18016 GCA_035502475.1 Thermoplasmata archaeon | reverse complement strand
ACGCTCGTCATCATGCTCCGGCTCTACCAGTGGGGCGAGCGGTGACCGGCCCGCGGTCCCCGGGGCAGCGTTCAGCGCCCCGGCATCGCGAAACGTTCAAGGGGGGCGCCGCCATGGTCTCGTACGGTGCGCTCACCGATCGACTGCCGACCCCTCATCCTCGCACCCCGCCCGGCGGAGCGTCGCCGGGATCCTGACGGTCCAACGTTCTAAACATGCCGAACGACGAATTCGACGAGATCCTGTCCGCGCTCGATCGAGAGACCGCCCGGATCCGGGTGCGCGCCGAGCCCCGGCGCTACAACAAGCCGGCGACCGTGATCTCCGGCTTCCCGCCCGGCGTCGACCTCGCGGAGACGACCCGCTCCCTCAAGAACCGCCTCGCGACGGGCGGTTCGGTCGTGGACGGCGAGGTCTACCTGCAGGGCGACCACCGGGCCCGGATCCGGGACGAGCTCGCCCGGCTCGGGTTCGACCCCGAGACGATCGAGATCTCCGACGCCGCGCTCCCGAAGCGCGGACGGCACTAGGGGCGCCGCTCCGGCGCCGGACGGCGCCCCCGGGCGCCGTTCGCGTGCCGAAACCGCCAGCCCCGGCGCCGATTGTGCGCGCCGGTGAGGGTATATTCCTTCGGGCGAAGCGGGAGCGAGGACATCTGCATGACCGCGTACGCGCACCCCGATGTGCTGGTGGAGTCCGACTGGCTCGCCGCCCACCTGAACGACCCGAAGATCCGGATCGCCGAGGTCGACTACGATCCGACCGCGAACTACGACCTGGGCCACCTCCCCGGCGCCGTGCTGTTCGACTGGCGCAAGGACATCAACGACCCCGTGAGCCGGGACATCCTCAGCTCCGCGGCGCTCACCGCGCTGTTCCGGAAGGCCGGGATCGACGACGACTCGACGCTCATCCTCTACGGCGACTTCAACAACTGGTTCGCGGCCTTCGCGTTCTGGGTCTTCACCTATTACGGCGCGAAGCACGTGAAGCTCCTCAACGGCGGCCGCAAGAAGTGGATCGCCGAGGATCGCCCGCTCACCAAGGACGTCGTGGCCCCGGCGGCGGGACACTTCGAGGCGAAGGCGGCGGACCCCAAGCTGCGGGCGTACCTCGACGACGTCCGCGCCGGGCTTCCGAAGGTGAAGGCGGGCGCGCTCACGCTCGTGGACGTCCGCGGGCCGAAGGAGTTCTCCGGCGAGATCACCGCGCCGCCCGAGTATCCGACCGAGCACGCCCAGCGGGGCGGGCACATCCCGGGCGCGAAGAACATCCCCTGGGCGTCGGCGGTGAAGGACGACGGGACGTTCAAGTCCCGCGAGGAGCTCGAGGCGCTCTACGGCGGCAAGGGCGTGACCGCGGCGACGCCGGTGATCACATACTGCCGCATCGGCGAGCGTTCGAGCCACACGTGGTTCGTGCTGAAGTACCTGCTCGGGTTCCCCGACGTCCGCAACTACGACGGGTCCTGGACCGAGTGGGGCAACCTCATCCGCACGCCGATCGAGAAGCCGTAGGCCGCGGGCCCGCTAGGCTCCGGGCCGGCGGCGGGGCCGCGGGTCGGCCTCCTTGCGGACGAGGAACTCGTGGAGGTTCCCGTCCGCGCGGTGCGCGAGCAGCGCATGGCCGGTCTGGTCGGACCAGCGCACCATCTCGATCGGGGCGAGCGGATCGTCGGTGACCAGCCGGACGGCCGTGCCCGGCGGGCGCCGGGCGAGCTCGTCGTTCAAGTTCGCGAGCACGGCCGAGCACTCGAGGCCGATCTCGAACAGCTCCACGTCGGGGGTCGCCGGCCAGCAGCGGATGCGATCGCGCCGGATCCGCTCGGCGAGCCGCGCGGCGATCCCGGCCGCGGTCTCGAGGCGTCGACCGGGCTCGTCGGGCCGCACGGGGCGCACGCGCACGACCCAGCCGTCGCCGTAGGCCGCGTCGTTGAGGAGCCGCGGCCGGCCTTCGAGGGCCCGGTTGCGCTCGAGCACCTCGGCGTCGACCGGTAGGCGCACGGCGCCCGTGAAGCGGAAGCTCTCGAGCGTGGCGACGCTCCGTCCCCGGCCGACGACCCCCGCGACCGGACGGAACGAGATCGACTGGAACGGGCCCGCGAACGCCGCCAGGGTCGCGAGCACCCCGAGCGTCGCGGTCGCTCCGTCCGGCGAGGGCGCCCACCAGACGTCCTGCTCGAGATCGTAGAGCCGGTCCTCCGGGAGGGGGCAGCCGTCGATCTCCACGGGTCGGGCAGGAGGACGTGGCGACTTAGCGTTCACGCGCGCGGCACCCTTTTGCCCCGGCCCGTCTCCGGGGCGGCATGGCGACCGGCGGGACGGGGGGCGGCGGGTCGTTCGCCCCCCGACCGGTGCGATGCCGCTGCGGCCACCTACCGACCCACCACATGCTGGTCGTGCCGATTCCGGGGTCGGCGAGCTTCCGGCTCGAGGCGGGCGGTCCGTGCGCGGTGTGCGGCGAAGCGGTCTGCCGCCGCTATGCTCCGGGCGCGCGCGACAGCGCCCCGGTCAGCCGTACGCCTGCTTGATCAGGAAGTCCTTGAGCCGCTGGAGCCGCTCGTCCCAGAAGTGGAAGTGCCAGCTCCGGGCCTCCTCCCACGCCGCGCCGGCGCCCCAGCCGGCGTGCTCCAGGGTCACGTCGATCCCCTCGGGCGACTCCTGCAGCCGCACGTAGACGTGCGTCTTCGGCGGATCGTTCATGAGGGCGGCGAAGGCGGGCGGCGCCTCCCAGGAGAACCCGACGTCGACGTCGGGCGTGAGGGTGCGGACCGTTCCCCGGCTCGTGAACGGAGCCTCCCCCTCGATCCCGAGCTCGTAGGCGCCGCCGACGCGCGGTTCGATGCGGCTCGACGCCGTGAGCCAGCCCGCGAGCTGCTCCGGCTCGACGAACGCCCGGTAGATCATCGGGATCGGGAGCGGGATGGTGACCTGGATCAGGATCGGGTCGAGCTCCTCGTCCGGCACGACCCCCGCTCGGGCGCCGGCGACTAAAGAGTTTGCGCGGACCCGGTCCCCCGGGACGGCTCAGCCGGACGGGGTCCGCGGCAGGGGGGCGCCGCACGTCTGGCACGCGCGGCGCAGCGAGGGGTTCGAGGCGCCGCACTTGGGACAGATCTTGACGCCGTGCACCGCCCCCTTCGGCCCGACCGGGGGCACCCAGCGGGAGAGGGGACCGCCCCGCCGGCGTTCCTCGCGTCGGAGCGCGAACAGCGCGATCGCGGCCGCGAGCGCCCCGACGACGGCGGCGATCACCACGAGCAGCCAGAGCGGAAGCCATGCCAGCGGCGGGGGCGTGGCAGGGGCCGCCGGCGGGGCGGTCACGGAGACCGCGGGCCACGCCGTCGTGTTCGTCGCGTGGAGCGGGTCGGTGACCGTGAGCGTGGGGTGGAACGTTCCGATCGACGTGTACGTATGGTGCACCGTGGCCCCGTAGCCGAACGAGCCGTCGCCGAACGCCCACGAGTAGTTGTACGGCGCCCCGGCGCCCCCCGAAGCGCTGGCGGTGAACGTCACCGGGGTACCGTTGGTCGCCGAGGTCGGACCGGCGACGACCGCGACGGCGATCGGCGCGACGGTCACCGTCACCTGGGCCTGGGCCGAGAGCCCGTTGCTGTCCGTGACGCGCACCGACGCCGTGTACGTGCCGGCGCTCGCGTAGGCGTGGAGCGCGGTCGCGCCCGAGCCGGTCAAGGTGTCGCCGAACTGCCAGGCGTAGGAGACGAACGAGCCCGAGCCGTTCGAGGCGGTCGCGGTGAACGTGAGCGAGCTCCCCGGGGCCGCCGCGGTGGAGTTGACGCGGGCCTGCACGAGCGGATCCGAGGAGACCACGAGCGTCGTCGACTGGCTCACGGTGACGCCCGCCGCGTCGGTGCCGGTGCACGCGGCGACGAAGGTGCCCGGCTGCGCGTAGCTCCGGCTCGCGACCCCGCCCGATTGCCCCGTCCCGTCCCCGAACGACCAGGAGAGCGTGATCGGCGCCGTGCCGCCGGAGCCCGTGCAGTCGAAGGAGATCGGCTCCCCCACGTCGGCGGTCGTCCGGTTGACCGCGGGATCGACGCTCGGGGCGGAGTTCACCGTGATCGAGAGGTTTTGGTAGGCGAGGTCGCCCAGGTGGTCCGTCACCTGGCAGCCGGCGGTCTTGGGGCCCGGGCTCGAGAACTGCAGCGAGACGGAGGCGGTGCCCGGTGCGTAGCTCGAGCCGTTCACCTGCCAGGCGAACGCGTACGGGCTCTCTCCGCCGGACGCCGTGCAGGTGAGGAGGTCGAGCTGGCCCACGTCGATGACCGACCGCTCGGCGCCGACGTTCGCCGAGAGCGTGACGACCGTGCCGATCGTGACGGAGTTCGAGGCGGTCGAGCTCGACGGGGTCGGGGCGCCGGAGCATCCGACGCAGTCGGTGGTGTTCACGAAGAACGAGTAGCCCGTCCCGGGCACGAGGGTCGTGTCGGTGTAGGACAGGGTCGCGGCGTTGGTGATCGTCGCGATCGAGGAGAAGGCCGAGCCGTCGGACGACTCGAGGATCCCATACGACTCGAACGAGAGGAGCCCGCCGTAGCTCGCGTTGTTGTTCCACGAGAGCGTGACCGAGTTCGAGGTGACGTCCGACGCGACGAGGTAGGCGGGCGTCGGTTGGACGACCTCGAGGACGTTCGAGGTGGTGGCCGTCCCGAGCGAGACCTCCTCGGTCACCTCCCACCAGTACGGCATGCCGGGCGAGAGCGAGCCTCGCGCGAAGTCGAGGGTCGTCTGGGAGGTCACGACCCCGGCGACGGAGAACGGTCCCGTCGCTCCCGCCGAGGAGTAGGCGATCGTGTAGTTCGAGAAGAAGAGGCCGCCCGGATTGGTCCACGCGAGGCTGATCGCGGCGGGCGTCACCCCGGGCGCGCTGAGCGTGATCGCCGCCGCGGGAGACCCGGAGGCCGGCGCGGGACCGGCGACCGCCGAGGCCGCCGCCGACGCGGCGGGCGGGAGCGTCGGGGCCCCGGGGGCCGGGGTCGAGGGTGAGCCGAAGGCTCCGAGGCTCGAGCCGAGGGCGGCGAGGAGGACGACCACGACCACGACGGCGCCGGCCGCCGCGGCCACCCGGGAGAGTCTCATGGCCGGGACTCTTGCGAGCCGCCCGAAAATATACCTTCCGCCAATCGCCCGCGCGTCGCCCCGACGCGTCGGGGGTCGCGCACCCCCCGTCCGTCGCCCGGCCCTCGGGCGCGCCCGCGCCGTCGGATAAGCTCTAAAGGGAGTTCCTCGCCATGGGTGCGTCCGGGCCCTCCTTGGATCCTGCGGCGTCCCCGGCACCGGAACCGGCCGGCGTCCCCGAGGTCCCGCGCCAGGCCCACTCGCTCACGCTGAGCTCCGGGGCCGTCTTCGGCGCGAGCCTCGCGGTCCAGCTCATCGGGCTCGTCGGCAGCGTGTTCCTGGCGAAGACGATCGGCCTCTCGACGGCCGGGCAGGCACTGCTCGGCACGGCCCAGCTGTTCCTGCTCATCGGCTCATCGATCAACGGGCTCGCCGACCTGAGGCTCGGGACCGCGTACACGTACTTCCTGGCCCGCGGCAAGCCCCCCCGCGACAACACGTCGACGTACCTCCTCGTCGGGATGGCGATGGACGCCGCCGCGGTCGCCGTCCTGTTCGTCATCGCCCCGCTCGTGCTGGGCCCGGCGCTCGTCTACGGGACGTCCGAGTGGCTCGACCTCAGCCTCTTCCTCGCGCTCCCCATCCTCTGGTCGTTCTCGGGGCTCTACAACAGCATGTACATCGGGCTCGGCAACTCGCTGAAGGCCCAATATCCGTCCCTGGTCGAGGCCCTGGTCCGACTGCCCATCCTCGGCTACGTGGCCTACGCGTTCCACTACCAGCACCACAACCTCGGGATCGAGGGGATCGGGCTCGCCTACGTGTCGGGCGCGATCGCGTCCACGCTGTTCAGTCTCCCCGCCCTGCTGCCGCAACTGGCCCGGTTCCGCTGGAGCGAGGCGACGGCGATGTTCCGCTTCTCCTGGCCGCTGATGGGGAGCCTGTTCATCAACTACGTCGTCACCAACCTGACGCCGTTCATCGTCGTCAGCATCGGGGCGGCGCAGCTGTCGATCTTCCTCGCGGCCAACGGCTGGCGGATCCTCGTCCTCTCCGTTCCCGCGGCGGTCACCACGCCGCTGTTCCCGTACCTCGCCGGCCTCCACAAGAAGCGCGAGTTCGAGGCGTTGAGGAAGGGCACCTGGCAGGCGCTCCGGTATTCGGCGATGCTCCTCGTGCCCGGGGTCGTCGCGCTCGTGACGTACCGGTACAACTTCCTCAACGTCTTCCAGAACGCGCTCTACGCGCGCCCCGGGGCCTTGCCGCTCGCGATCCTCGTGATCGGGGCGCTCCCGCTCGCGCTGAGCCAGATCATCCAGTCCAGCATCAACGCGATCGGCCGCCAGCGCCTCGAGCTCTACATCACGAGCACCCAGGTCGTGGTCCTCGTCGTGGCCGTGGGGATCCTGCTCCCCTCGAACGGCGTCTTCCCGATCTTCTACCGGATCTACCCGGCGAGCCTCGACCCGGGACTCATCGCCGCGTCGTTCGCGATCCTCCTCTCGTCGTTCGCCGCGCTGGGGCTCAACGCCTACTTCATGGAGACGCTGATCCGGGTCCACATCCGGCCCCGGCCGATCGCGTCGATCATCCTGAGCGCCGCTGGTTCGTTCGCGTCGCTCTACGTCCTCAACCGCTACCACCTGTTCGCGGTGAGCTCGTGGTACCAGCTCCTGAGCGCCGTGGTGATCGGCTTCGTCGTCTACTTCGTCATCCTGGCGCTCATCGGCGAGTTGAGCCGCGAGGACGTTCGGCGCATCGGGGGTTCCGTCGGCCTCCCGGCCTGGCTCTACGAGCCGATCGGACGGATCTGCTGGCGCGCGTCCTGGCCCGACCTCCCGCCGATCGATCTCTCGCAGGCGCGCGGGTTCGAGTCGCCCGAGCTGCCCGAGGCGTTCACCGGCATGCGCGAGCTGCCGGACATCGCCGAGGTGTCGGGAGAGGGCGAACTCGGCCCCGAGGGGCCGCCCCGCCCGTAGGCCCGGCGACCGAGTGGACTGGTCGGGATTTGAACCCGAGGCCTCCGGTTTGCAAAACCGGCGATCTTCCGGACTGATCTACCAGCCCACGGGGCGCGAGGGGGGCCGCGCGGTCTTAGGCTTTCGGGACGGCCTGCGGGGCCACGGCGGACCAGACCCGGTCGAGCTTCGGGACCGTCGGGCGCCGGCGGATCTCCGACGGGTCGACCCATTCGGCGCGGGTGTGTTCCCAGTCGAGGCGCACGTCGGTCCGGTCGGCCCGGAAGCGGAACGGGTGGACGACGAACACCTTCGCGCCGTCGCGCGCGAGCACGGGCGTGCCGGCGGCCGCGACGCGGAGCGCGTCGGTCCCGAGCCCCGTCTCCTCGCGGACCTCCCGGAGCGCCTGGTCGATCGGCGTCGGGTCCTCGAGGAAGCCCGAGACGCCGGCCCAGTGACCCTGGAAGCTCCCCACGCGGTCGGAGCGCTGCAGCAGGAGGATCGCGCCGTCGGAGCGTTGCAGGAAGACGGTGACGACCTCGATCTCCTCGACGCCGTCGATCCGGAACGCGCCCGCGTCGCCGTCGACGGCGACCGTCTCCCCTTCCCTGAGCAGGTCGGCATCGACCCCCGCGAGGGTCGGCACGACGACCTCGTCGGCCCGTATGGTCTCGGGTACGCCCTGGAGCAGCACCGCGCGGGCTCCTGCGGGCAGCGGCTCGCCGGGAGGCCACCACAGGGACGGAAGGCTGAGGACGTCGCCGCCGCCGTCCCGGTCGGAGCTCCAGGCGAGCGGGTCGTCGACCAGGTGCACGCGACCGACGGCACGGCCCGGCACGAGGGCGAGGGCGGGAAGCGCCACGGCCGGGCACGTCCCCCGGTCGTATTGACCTCTCGCGTGCCGGGAAACGCCTTCTATTCGGCCGGGGTCGCCGGGCCGTGCGGCTCAGCGCGTTCTCGGTCGTCGACGAGTACCCCCCCGGACCGTACGGCACCCCCGAGCGGGCCCGGGACGTGCTCCACCTCGCGGAGGCGGCGGACGCGGCCGGCCTGAGCACGCTCTGGATCGCCGAGCACCACTTCCAGCCCGGCGGGGTCTGCCCGGCACCGCCCGTCCTCCTCGCCGCCTGCGGCGAGCGGACCCGGCGCCTCCGCCTGGGGGTGCTCGTGAGCGTCCTGCCGTTCCACCGCCCGGTCGAGCTCGCCGAGCAGTACGCGCTGCTCGACCGCCTCCTCGGGGGCCGGCTCAACCTCGGGGTCGGGAGCGGCTACATCCCGCTCGAGTTCCAGGGCTTCGGGGTCGACCCCGCGACGAAACGAGAACGGTTCGACGCGGCGCTCGCGACCCTGCTCGCCGCCCTCGCGGGTGAAGAGGTCCGCGCGGCGGACGGCGCGGCGCCCGTGCGCCTCAACGTCCGACCCGTGCAGCAGCCCCATCCTCCGGTGTGGGTCGCCGTCCAGCGGCGGGAGGCGATCGCGCACGTGGCGCGGACGGGCCGGTCGATCGCCCTCGTCCCGTACGCGACCGTCGCCGACCTGGACGAGCTCGCCGCCGAGGTGCGGGAGTACCGGGCCGCGCTCCCCGCCGGCGTCCCGGGCGAGGTCGCGGCCGCCGTGCATCTCTACGCCGGCGACCGCCCCGAAGTCGCCCGAGCCGCGCTCCAGCGCTACCTCGACTCTCGCCTTCGGACGCAGAGCACGTTCTATGCGCAGAAGGTCGCGCGGGACCCGCACCATGCGGACGCCGAGGCCCTGGAGCGGTCCGGGTTCGCGTTGTTCGGGCCCGCGGACGATGTGGCGCAGCGTCTGCGCGCGTACGCGCGGATCGGCATCGACGAGGTGCTCGGGATCTTCGACTTCGGGGGGCTCCCTCCCGAGGCCGTGCGCGCCTCCGTCACCGCGCTTGGCGCGGCCTTTGCCCAACCCTGATCGCTCAGCGATCGTCCGACGACCCGTCGGCCCTCGTGCCGGCGTCGGGGCCCTCGTCCGGCTCCTCGTCGGCCTCGAGACCGGGCTCGAGATCGGCTTCGTCGAACTCGTCGAGCGGCTCCGGCAGCATCGGGCGGGGCGAGCGCGGCCGCAGCACGACGTAGAGGACCCCGGCGACCGCGATCACGATCGCGAGCAGCAGGAACCACGCCTCGGTGAAGCCGAGGTCCGGCGCGGCCGCGGGCGTCGCGGCCGGGTGCGGGTTCACGGGGATCCACGTGTACCCTTCGCACTCGTCCGCGTAGCAGTTCGGTCCCGAGAGCCCCGTCCCGTAGACCTCCGCGTAGATCTCGACCGACCCCTGCGGGAGGTCGGCGGGCAGCGTCAGGGTCACGTTCCCCGACGTCGACGTCGTCTGGAGGCTCGCGGCCGCCAGGGTCCCCAGCACCCCGAGGTCGATCGTGTAGGGGCGGGCGGACGGCAGGTTCCCGTACGGCTGGACCTGGTAGCTCACGACGATCGCCTGGCCGGGCGCATACGTGCCGTCCGGGTTCTGGGGGGCGGTCGGGACTCCGACGAGCACCTGGAACCCGGCCGCCTCCGCGACGGTCGTCTCCCCGCTCGCGTACAGCCCGAGCGTCGGAGACTGGGCCCAGGCGACCACCTGGTACTCGACGGGGGTCGACGCCGAGGGCACCGTGAGGAGGACGTCCCCCCCGTCCGCGACCGACCCGTTGACGACGAGCCCTTCCGAGGTGCCGCCGGCACCGGACGAGGCGTAGACCGCCTCGACGTCGTAGAAGAGCGTCGCGCCCGGCAGGAGGGCCCCGCCCACGGTGGCGATCGTGAACGTCAGCTGTTGGCCCGGCAGGTAGTACGGAGCGCTCGGGGTGATCAGCATCCCGGGCGCCCGCATCGACGCGGAGGCGTTCCCCCCCGCGACGGTCGTCGCGTTCTCCGCCTCGACCTCGACCGAGAACCCGCCGGTGTACGTCGCCGGCAGCGGGACCGTGAACGAGCCGCTGCTCGGGCTCGAGGCGAGGCTCCCCTCGGCGAGCAACCCGTCGTCGGGGAGCGCCAGGAGCGCCCAGGCGAACGGGCTGAACCCACCGGAGCCGGTGGAGGAGACCGACCAGTTGGCGGTGACGGTCTCGCCGAGATAGTAGACCGCTTGACCGAGGGCGACCGAGACGATCGCGTGCCCGCTCGCGGGGGAGACGACGAACGAGGAGTTCTCCCAGGCGGTCGCGCCGGTCGGGTTCGCATCGGACGGGTCCGTCACGACGAACCGGACCCAGTTGCGGCTGAGCGGCGAGCCGTTCGACGCGGTGAACGGTGGAACGCTCGCCTGGAACGTGGCCGTGACCGTGCCCGTCGCGTTGGTGACGAGGTGGCTCGGCGGGTCGCCGGGCGGGGCGACCGAGCCGTCCGCACTGGAGAAGGCGATCGAGACCGAGAGGCTCGGTACCGGGGAGAACGACCCCTCGAACGAGGCCCCGGCCACGAGGCAGAACGCGACCGTCGCGCCCGCGACGAACGAGGTCGCCGCGTTCCCGGCGGCGCAGGAGAGCGTCGCGGACAGTTCGGCGGAGCCGACGGCGACGGCCCCCACGTAGAGGACGCCGGAAGCGAGGGAGCTCTCGGTCACCTGGGAGCCGTTGGTGACGTTCCCGACCAGCGTCCAGTCGAACGCCGTCCCGACGGTCGCGTTGTCGGGGACGGCGACCGCGAGCGAACCGATCCCGGCGGTCGAGAGCGACCGGCTGCCGCCGAACAATTCCTGGAGCGTTCCGCCCGCCGTGTAGGAGATGTTGATCGTGAGCGTCGCGAGGTCGGCATACGTCGCCCCGTTCGCGGTCGCGACCGCGCCCCAGAAGATGGAGACCGGCTCGCTCGGAACGACCGCATCCCCCTCGGCCGGGTTCGACCGGGAGTCCACGTAGAACGTCCCGACCGTGAAGTTCGCCGAGGCGTTGCCGGCGAAGGTCGCGTTGGCCGTCACGGTCCAGGTACCTCCATACGTCAGCGCGAGGGGGATCGTGTAGTGGAGCCCGCTGGCGGTGGTGGTGTTGTTGCGGTCGGTGCTCGAGAATCCGACGGAGCCCGTCCAGACCGGGTTCGTGAGCCCGTCCCGGGCGGCGAACGGATCGCTCACGCTGAGGTTCGCACTGCGATCGTTCGTGTCGAGGTCAGAGACGAAAAAATAGACGTCGTCGGGTCCGTGGGTCGTTCCGGACCAGAAATCGTCCGTCGCGACCCCCGCCGAATTGACGGTCCATACGGTGAGGTTGGCGGTGGCGGCGGCCGGGACCGGTGCGGCCGAGGACGGCCCCGGCCCCGCAGAGTCGGCGCGAGCGGCCGGGACGAGCGTTCCGGTGAGCACGAGCCCCACGACGAGGACCGCGGCGAGGAGCGGGGCGCGGTGGAGCCGCATCGGAGGAAAATGCGGGAGCGGCCGTATATGTAGTTCGCAGGCGCGCACCCCGGCCGTCGCCGGGCGAACGGACTTAAGCGGACCTCGCCTCCCCCGACCGGAGCGTCACCATGCCCGAGATCCTCCCCGGTGTCCACCTCGTGGAAGGCGTCGACCCCTCGCCGGACTTCAGCACGCACGTCTACCTGCTGAAGGATCCCGGCGCGTCCTGGACGCTCATCGACACGGGACTGCCCGGCTCCGACCGGGCGATCGCCGCGTACCTCGCGAAGGTGAAGGTCCCGCCGACCGCGATCAAGAAGATCCTCGTCACCCACCTCCACCGCGACCACGTGGGCTCGCTCAAGGCGATGCTCACCCAGACGCGCGCGCGATCCTTCGCGCATTGGATCGAGGCGGCGTTCATCGCCGAGGAGCCGAAGTACGACGGCCCCGGCATGGCACCGGCCGAGCCGGTGACGATCGACGAGACGCTCAAGGACGGCGATCTGGTGGACGCGGCCGGCGGCCTGATTGCCTACCACACCCCGGGCCACACCCCGGGGCACCTCGCCTACTACCACCCCGAGCGCAAGCTGCTGTTCTCCGGCGACCTGTTCTTCTGCGACGCCGAGCACGCCGACCTCACCCCGCCCGACTTCACGCTGCACACCGGCACGGCGCGGGTCTCGGCCCACCGGATGGCCCAGCTCAGCGTCGACTCACTGATGAGCTACCACGGGGGGCCGATCCTCAAGAACGGGGGCCGCGCAATCCGGGCCCTCGACCAGAAGCTCCGCTCGGCCCCCTAGTGGGCCCGGGCGGCCGCCGATATGGGCGGCTCGGGAAGGCGATGGGACTGGCCAGATTTGAACTGGCGTCTCGGAGTCCCGAACCCCGAAGGATGGACCAAGCTACCCCACAGTCCCGCGGCTGGCGGACCACGCTCGACGCTATTTGAGGATGCGGTCGTCTCGGCTCAGACCGCTCTCTTCCGAGGGGGGTTTCTGGGCGATGACGTCCCCCTGTGGCCGAACCCGCCGGAGCGGAGGGAGCCTCAGGTAGGCCACGGAAAGACAGGGCCTCGTCGCACCCGCCTGCAGATTCGAGTAAGTTTTTGAGCTAGGAACAGATGACTCCTTCGATGCAGAGTACGGGGCTGGCGCAGCCCGTCTCCGATCGCTTTGCTGTTCATTGTCGCTCGGTGCAACCGGGACCCGAGCGAGTCGCGAGGCGAGAGGCTTCGCACCGAGGGACGTATGATCCCGGCAGACGACTGCAGCAAAACGTGTAGCTGCACCGACCGCCGATGGCGCTCGGCCGCTCGGAGTGGTGAGCGGCCCCGCCGACACTCGAGTCACCTGCGTCCCTCGACCGCGATTCTCGCCATCGCCTCCTGCCTGATTCTTCTGCTCACTTCTCTGCCATCAGCCGCCGCAGCCTCCGGGAGTCCACCGCCCCCTCCGGCCGGTGTTTCACCCAACACCCTCGACTACGTGTATGATGTGAGCCCCTCGCTGTTCCCCTATCCTGCAAATGTGAGCTCTACCGGGCCGACGTCCCAAGTCAAGCTCGTTTCCTTGCCCTCGGCCGCCAGCCCCTTTGGGATGATCAACGCCTCGAGTCGGAGTGGCGGAGGAGGAACCGTCTGGTTCGAGTCGGGTGGGTACAATCCCGGGACCGCCGCGGCGATCGTGAAGCACGGGTGCGCGACGGGCAGCTCCTGGTCCGGTACCAACAGCCAATGCCCCTCCAGTGTGCCAGTGCAATGGAACATTCCAACCCGTGTCACCAACGTCACAGGACCTGTGGCGGCCGACGCGATCGCCACGATGGGAAGCGTGGTCGTGTCGGCCGTGTCGAGTTCGGGCTCGACCCAACTTTGGGCCTCGAGCAACTCGGGTGGGACCTGGGCGACCTTCGGGAGCTCCGTGTCCGGGTCCGTCGTCGCGCTGACCACGAACACCACGAGTGTGCTCCTGGTGACCTCAGGCTCGAACGCTTGGCAGGCGTCGACCTTCGCTCCCACTGGTAGGCTCTCCTCCCAGGTCACGCTGAGCCCCTCCGGGAGCGGAGCCACGGGCATTCTCTCCGCCTCGGCGTCCATCGTTCCAGACGGGTTCGGGTCCCTTCTCGCCGTTGCCTTTTCGGTGTCGGGCCTGGACCAGATCCAGCTCGTCACATCGACGAACGGCGGGACTTCGTTCTCGACACCCAAGGTCGTGGCCGCCTTCAGCACCTCCGGAGCCAATCCGGTATTCGCTGCCGTCGGGGACACCCAGCTCTCCGCCGCCGGCTGGGTCAGCGGGCAGCTCACACTCGTTGGAGTTGGTTCGGAACTCCTGCTTGCTTATCCGACCTTATACAACGGCCAGACGATGCTCGTGACCCAAGGTTCCGGCAACTTCGGGAGCAGCTGGACTGGTCCGTATACCTCGAGCCCGGTCTTGGGCAACATAGAGAACCTGAGCGGAACCGGATCTCCCGCGGGGCTGGTGTACCTCAGTTGGACGAATCCGGATGTCGATGGAGGAGCCCCCGAAGAAGCGATCTTTTACCCGGATGGAACACCCCTACTCGCCCCGGTGCCGATCGGAGGCGCCGGACCGGCTCAACCGGTCGACGGAGCGCCGTCACTCACTGTCGATGCCTTTCAGCGGCCGCTCATCGCCTGGCCCGTAGTCTCGGGAAACTCCGGCCGGGTCGACTTCACCGGCGATTTCCTCGGAGCGAACGAGTCGCTTGAGCTACTGGATCAGATGGTCAGCGACCCACTCGTCGGTGCGGACTTCAACTCCGGGACGGGTTCTACCGGCGAGGCCGCCTTCAACTCGAGCGTCACCTCATCGAGCAGCTCCATCACGACCAGCCTCTCGACCAACCAGCTCTGCAACGCGCAGAACACCACGGCGCTCTCCCTGTACTCCGAGCTGACCCACCAGCCCCTGAACCTCATCGGGGGCTCGGGGACGGTCTGCGCCTCCACATTGAAGTCGAACAATGCGACCTCACCTCTCGACCCCTCGGTCGGAGTTGACGCCCCGAACACGTATCTCGCGGTCTATTCCGACTGGCTGCTCGAAGCGCTGGCGGTCCCTCTGAGCTCATCTCCGCTCCAGAACGCTACCCTCGCTTGGGGGAGTTCTCCCACCTCGCCTCAGTCCCCGGGCCCGCAGATCAAGCTCGACTCGTTCTCCTCAGGGTTCAGTGGCTGCGGCTCATTCAACAGCCAATGGAACTGCGCGAACACGACCGAGACCGTCGAGGTAGCTCCGTCGATCTACGGTCCCACCGCGCTGGACCTGGGGGTGACCGCGGTGATCCCTTGGGGCGCGAGATACAGTCTTACGTGTTCTTGGACCGGGAAGACCAGCCCACCGGTGGGCTGGGTGCCTTCGACGTACTACGCCAACTACACGCTCATCAAGGCCTGGGCCAACGTCACCATCAACAACGGCACGACCCACTCGTTCGAAGGCTCGGGCATCTATCCCTCGGTTTACGCATCCAATCTGACGCCGAATCAAGCGTATTGGTGGAGCCTTTCGCTGTCGCCCCAGTATCAGCTGACCACTTCCGGCACATGGTGCGGGAGCGGCTCGGCGCCGTCGGCGCCCTTTACCGCCTCCAAGACGTCCTTTTCCGGCAAAGTCACGATGACACTCCCTCTCGCCAGCACTTCGCACTCCCTCCATGTGTCGTTTTCCGGCAGTTCGAACTCGGCCCCGGTGTCGCTAGGGTTCTCGTGGGCGGACTGTGCAGGGACGGCGTGGTGGAGCGGCAATGGATACTGCATGGCGGCCGTCGGAAACGCGACGATCACCGACCAGTCGAACGGGGGGGCAACCGTCGGGAAGTGGGTCAGTTGGCCCTCGGGGTGGTATCTGCCTGCCCAGTATGGTTCGTTCGGCATCGAGGGTACCGTCAGTCACTCCTATCTTGCGAACTTCTGGGCTACCAGCCGACCTGGGGGTTGGACGTCCGCCCAGGAGCCTGGCTTTTCGTACACGGCCCCAGTGAACGCACCGGCCCAGACGAACTCGTGGTCGTACTCGTTCACGTTGACCCGCCCCTCGGTCACGGTCTGGGGTTGGCAAGTCAGCAACCTCACGGCCACCACCGCCGATGCGACGTGGTATGCAACCTCGGCCGCCGCGGGGTCCGTGACGTACGGCCCTCAATCTGGAGGAGCCAATCTCACCCTGAACGGTGTCCAGGGCACCGTGCTGTCCAACGGAACATCCTGGAGATACACCGCGGAGCTTCACGGTCTCGAACCCTGGACGATCTATCAAGGAACATACGGCGTCGCAGTCTCAGGTTCGTGGTATACTGATACCGTCGATCGGGCCTTCTCGTCGTTCCAGACACTTGCTGCGCTCGACATCTGGGAGTCCGACCTCCCGTACGACTCGATCACCAAGACGGGTGGGGGCGCGACCATCCACTGGGACGCCCCGAACGCCTTGGCCGGGATCGCCCCCGAACCTTCCGTGACTGGGGGCATGCTCACGGTGTGGAACACCACGACCTCGCTCATGATCCCGGTGACCCCCGCCGAGGTCAATCAATCGCCCTCAAGTCCGTGGTTCGACGCCCTCAACTTCACGCTCCTAGGCATGAACCAGACCTACTACGCGGCGCTCGAACTCAACTACTCCACCTCGCCCTCGACGACGGCGATGAGCCAGACCCTGTCGTTCGTCTACCAACGAGACACCAGCGGGGATGGGCTGACAGACCTCGAGAAGGTCAACGGCTGGAGGGTGCCTCTCGCGACCGGCCCGGAGACCGTAGGTGCCGACGTGTGGGCGTACTCCACGAACGGTCTGGTGAATGACTACTACGAAAAGGCGTACGATCTGGATCCATGGACCGTCGACACCGCGATGAGCCACATGCTCGACCTGTGGAACCTCACGTTCATTCTGGGGCCGACCACCACCGGCCCGTCGATTCCCGAAAGCAGTGCCTTCCACCTCTGGTGGGAGAACGGCTCGAACCCGTTCTCCTACGCCCAGTATCCCGGTGGTCCGGCGGAAGCAAGCCCGATCGCCTCGGACTTGAGCAACATCAGTTGCACGAGCAGGAATTGTCCCGGGAACTCGCCCTACTCTTCCGAGGTCCTCTGGTCTCGGCAGGCCCTGACCACCTTCCTCGAGATGCCCGGGTTGGAGCTGGCCGACGGGGGCTACGACTGGCTCCGAGGCGTGGTCTCGCAGTATGGGGGCAACTGGACCCTGACGGTCTGGGGGAAGCTCTCGTGGGGCGCCAACCCCCTGGTCTCATCGACCCCGGGCGACGGGATCCCCGATGGTGCACGGGTCAACCCGGTCTACGCCGAGGACCTCCAGATCAACTTCGCGAACGGCGGGGCCGAGCTCGACATCAACGGAAATTGCGGCAACGTCCCGTTGGGATCCTCGTTCGCGTTGCGGATCTGGGTCAATGGCACGGAGAAGCCACCGATCACCGAGCTGGCGGGCGCCTATTCGCAGCAGAGCAACGTAACGGGGTCCACGTGCACCGGGATCTACAGTGGCAATCCCGTCGCCTGGACGTTCGCGGTCGACAACACGGTGCAATACCAGCGAGTCGCGATCCAGATGGCGCTCAACACTTCCTCTAACTCCACGACGAGCTACGTACCGGTCAACGGGTCATCCCGGACTATCGTCATTCCGATCGATATGCTCAACGCGCCTCCCGCGCTCGGGTGCTCCCGACAGGGGTGCGTTCCCTATTTCCTCTATAACGGCGCGACATCCTGGGACGGAACGGATGCCTGGCTCTCCTTCAGTATCACGGCCCAGTGGACCGGGGTGAAAGACCCGACGTTCCTCTGGCGCCCGAACGACAACTCGACCCTGAATCAACTGCCCGTCGGTCTCCAGCGGTACTCCGGTGCCCAGAACTTCGCGCTGGTCGTGGTCAATGCCTCGTATGGCGTCGACCCGACGGGCGTTCCTACCCCGTGGGGAAGCAGCTACTCCCTCCCCCTCGGAACGGGTCTCAATAACCTCCTCGTCCCGATGTCGGTGCTGGTCAGCTCACCCCTAGGGCAGGCACTGTTCTCGGGGAAAGTGGCTCCGGACTCGGGCGAGGCCACCCCCCCTCTCCTCCAGACCTCCGAAGCAGGGAGCCTCGTGGATGGCGCCGGAAGCGCGTCCCTGTCGGACTTAGCGTGCTACTGGCAGAACCGCGCTGTGGGCCCCAATACTTCCGCAACCCCTCTCTGCTCGTCCTATCATCCTGCCGACAAGGGGGTCACGGAAAGTTCCGGGCTCCAACTCACCATTCTGAACGCCACGCCGAGCGGGTGCACCATCAACTGCGGGACGGTTCCGACGAATCCCGGAATCGAAGCCGGGACGTACGCCCTCCCGGCCCTCGGCGCTATCTTGGCGCTGAATGCCACGAACACGTCGATGTTCTACGCGTTGCTCGCCGGGATCCTCGACAACTCCACGGGAGGGGTCAACGGGACCTTCCTCTCGTTGACCGCGCCCCAGCTGGCCACGTTGGACCTCCCCAACGTGGTGCTCGACGCACTCGCGAACACGTCGACCTCGAACACCCCGATCTTTGGTCCGCCGACGTCCCATCAGGTGGTGCAGCACCAGAACTCCTGTTCGGGA
>DATJUJ010000027.1:0-51203 GCA_035502475.1 Thermoplasmata archaeon | reverse complement strand
GTCGACGCAACCGTCGTATTCCTCGTTCTCGACCCCGATCTCAGTGTCGTCGGGTCTCTCCGGCACCTCGACGTGGAACCTCGGGCAGACGTGGTCGTTCTCCTTCCCGACGCCGCTCCCTCGACTTCAGAACATCACGGTCTACGTCGTCTCGCCCACCCAGTTGCTTTACAGCGCCATCCTTCCCGGGCAGGCGTTCTACACCCCGCCGGTCGTCCTCCAGACGTGGGTCAGTCCCGCGAACCCCAGCGTGGGCAACGCCTTCACGGTCTATGCTATCTTTGGCGGCACTACTACGAGCCTCGCGCCCACGATCTACTTGGGCGCCATTCCGGGTCTCCCGGCGACGGCACAGGCCATGTCGGCCGCGGGGCCAGTCAACGAGTGGAGCTATCTCGTCGCTTCGGGTCTCACGACAACCAACGGGACGTACCCCGTCGTGATCTCCGGCACCAACTCTCAGGGACTGACCGGCACCGGGTCACTGTCGATCAGCGTTCTCGCTTCTAGTTCTTCCGCGCCGCTCACCGTCGCAGTGAGTGCGGTCACCGCTCCACCGCAGATGGGCGCACCGGACACTCTAACGGCGTACGTTTCGTATACGGGGACCCGGACCAACCAGCCCCTCACCGTCACGTTTTGGGTAAATGAGACGGCTCCGATCGCGACGAACGTGTACACGGGCGCGGGCCCTTCGGGACTTACGATTAGTGGCGTCTCCGTGGTGACCGTGTACAGCCAGACAAAGTGGACTGTCCCCAGCACCATCGGGCCCACCACGTTCCTGATCACCGCGTCCGCGAGCGTTGGGAGCTCGGCCTCGGAACAAGGCTACCTTACCTACGTCCCCCCGCTGGGTCTTGGCGCCTACTTCAGTTCCAAGCCCGTGGCCAACACGGCCACGACGCCCAACGCAAAGCTCTGGCTCAACACCTCCGCCTACGGGGCCGGTCCTTTCACCTTCGAGAGCGCGAGCCAGTCCGTGGGAATCTGGGTGAACTACACTTCGAACGGCACGGTCGCCAAGACCTGGTCCGCGACGACGACCACAACCATCTCAGCGGGTGGCTCTGCAGCGATCACCGCACCCTCCACGTGGATTCCCCCCAAGACGGGGTCGTTTACCTTCCAGGAGACGGTGGTCGTCTACGTGCCGAACGTTGGGCTCGTGATCTACAAAGGCCCTACATTCACGGCGTAGGGCTCGGAGCGGCTGTGCACGACGGGCTCCCGGCCCGCGGCTAGTTCTTTCCCGAGGGGAGGGGCGCGTTCGCTCCCGTCGGAGTTAGGCTCGCGCCGCACTTCCAGCACGTGGTCTCGTTGTCGTAGACCACGGCGTTGCAGTGCGGACAGGTCTTCTCGCTCGAGGTCGGGCCGCCTCGCGCGGGCGCGGTCCCGCTCGCGGGAACGGTGGAGCCGGTGTCCGCGGCGGGTGAGGTCGGCGACTCCTCGGCCGGGGGTCCGGCGGCGCGTCGCTGGGCGTCCTTGCGCCGCGTCTCGCGACTCTTGAAGAACATGTAGAGGACCAGGACGAGGTAGTACGGGAGGCCCAGGAACAGGAACCCGTTCAGATACACGGTCGGCAACAGCTCGGCGAACGTGTCCGTCCAGGTGCCGATGACCGGTCCTTCGATGCCGTTGTACGTCGGGTCGCCGACCAGGAAGATGTACGAGAGGTTCCCCGAGGAGGTGTTCTTGAAGAACGCCCCCATCTGCCAGTCCCAGATCCCGACCGACCCGATCGAGTAGGAGAACAGGAGGTCGGTGGTCGTGGTCGGCGGGGTCGTGTAGTTGTGGGTCAGGTTGGTGAGCGAGTAGCCGGCGCTGCAGAACGGGGAATTGTTCCCGGTCGCGCCGGGACAACTACTGATGTAGAGACTGACCCCGAGCAACGGTCCCGACCCGGTCGGCAGGTACTGCGGTTGGACCGTGACGCTCCAGTTGAAGACCGTCGACGTGCCGCCGGTGTACGGAGAGACCTGGGCGTTCACGAGGACCGGCCCGGTCCCGTTGGCGGAGGTCGTGGAAAAGGAGCTCACCGGACCCACCGGGGTCCGGATCTCCTCGGTGATCGCGGCCGTGGCGATCGGTCCGACGAGGAGAATGATGACGAGCCCTGCGATCGCGAGATACCGGGGTCGCTTGAGACCCGCCCAGATCGGCAGGGCGAGGCCGAAGACGAGGATCGCCGGGATCGCGAGCAGCGTGGAGACGTAGACGTAGGTCAGGAACACCACGACGATCGCGATCGCCGGGAGCAGGGCCCGTCCGGCGGGCGACTGGAAGAAACGCCTTAAGCCGCCGGCCTTGTTCGCTGCCACGGAACGGGGGGCAAGGCCGGCCTTCCCTTATTAACTCTGATGGAAGCGAGCGCCCGGCCGTCAGTGACGTCGGCCGTGCTCGTGATCCTGGACGGCGTCGGCGACCGTCCGCACCCCGACACGGGTGGCCAGAGTCCCGTCGAGAGTGCGGCAACCCCGGAGCTCGACGGACTGCTTCGGCGGGGCCAGATGGGCGACGTCGTCGTGGTCGGTCCGGGCATCGCTCCCGAGTCGGACGCGGGCGTGTTCGCGCTGCTCGGCTACGATCCCGTTCGGGACTCTCCCGGCCGCGGCGTGCTCGAGGCCTTGGGGGTCGGCCTCCCGATCGGACCGGGCGACGTCGCCCTCCGCCTCAACTTCGCGACGAGGGACGGGGACGGCTCGATCGTGGACTCCCGCGTGGGCCGCTCGCTCTCGACCGGGGAGTCGCAGCAACTGGCCCGGGCCCTGACCGAAGCGGACCTCCTTAAGGACCTCGAGATCCGGGCGGAGGTGCGGGCGACGGTGGGGCACCGGGGCGTGCTCTGGCTGCATCCCACCGCCGGCGGACCGCTCTCGGCGAGCATCTCCAACGCGGACCCGTTCTACGAGAAGGTCGGCGGCATGGGCCAGGCTCGGCGCCCCGAGTCCCCGCGCCTCCTCGAGGTCCAGCCGCTCGACTCGACTCCGGCGGCGTCCCGCACCGCGGCCGCCGTCAACGCGTTCCTCCCCCGCGCCGAGGCGATCCTCGCCGGGCACTCGGTGAATGCCCGCCGGGCGATCGGCGGCAAGCGGATCGCCAACACGCTGCTCGTCCGGAACGCCGGCGCGCTCCCCGACCCCGGTCCGGAGGCGTTCGCCCACAAGCACGGAGTCGCCGGCGCGGCGCTGACGGAGATGCCCGTCGAGCGCGGGATCGCCCGGGTCCTCGGGCTCGAGGATCGGTACGTCGGCCCGATGGGCGGGGACCGGGACGCCGGCTATCGCGACCGCGCCCGGCTCACGCTCGAACTCCTCGATCGCTTTCCGTTCGTCTACGTTCACCTCAAGGGACCGGACGAGCCCGGGCACGACGGCAACGCGCTCCTGAAACGGGAGATCATCGAGGCGATCGATCACTCGTTCTTCGGCCCGTTCCTCGCGGGGATCGACCGGGCGCACGTCCGCGTGGCGGTCACCGCGGATCACGCGACGCCGGCGGCCCTGAAGGGCCACTCCGACGACCCGGTCCCGCTCGTCCTGGCCGGCGCCGGCATCGAACCCGACCCGCGTCTGGCCGCGGAGACCTACGGAGAGTCCGCCGCGTCCCGCGGCGCGCTCGGCCGGCTCGCCGGCCGGGACGTCCTGGGGCTCCTGCTGCCGAGGGCCGCGGCCCGGTCATGAGGTCCCGCGCGCTCGTCGTGCCCCGCGCTCAGGGCGAAACCGCCCGACGACTCCTCGCCGAGCACGGCCTCCTTCGGACCGACCTCCAGATCCTCGCCAGCACGACGGAGCTCGTGCTGCCGGTTCGCGACGGCGTGGCGATCCCGCTCGGGCTGGGCGAGGAGGCGGAGCGTGAGTTCGAGCCGATCCCGACGCCGGGCCCCCAACGCTACGAGGACCTCCTCGACTGGACGGAGGCGGAGAAAGCGGAGCTGCCCCGCGCGTTCGACGTGATCGGCGACATCGTCCTGGTTCGGATCCCGCCTACCCTGGAACCGCGCCTAGGCGAGATCGGACGCGCGCTCCTTGACTTCGTGCCGGGCGCCCGGCTGGTGGGGGCGGATCGCGGCGTGCACGGTCCGGAGCGCCGCCGCCGGGTCGAACGGATCGCGGGGTCGGGTCCGTGGCGTACTCGGCATCGCGAGAACGGCCTCGAGCTGGAGGTCGACGTCGAGCGCGCGTACTTCTCGCCCCGGCTCGCGCGCGAGCACGCCCGGGTGGCCGCCGACATCGCCCCCGGGGACCGGGTCTACGACCTGTGCTGCGGGGTCGGACCGTTCTCGGTCACCATCGCGCGGGACGGGCGAGCCGCGTCGGTGACCGCCGTCGACGCGAACCCTGAGGCGATCGAACTGCTCGGCCGCTCGCTCGACCGGGGCCGGTTCGACTGCCCGGTCGACGCGCGCTGCGAGCGGATCGAGGAGTTTCTCCCTCGGGCGGTGCCCGTGGAACGCGTCATCCTGAACCTCCCTCACGAAGGAATTAAGTACGCACCCTCGGTGGCACGAGCGGTCGAGCCGCGCGGGCGACTGTACTACTACGAAGTGGTCCCCCGTGATGGGCTCGACGTGAGGGTCGAAGCGGTGTCGAACTCGCTCGGGTCGCCGGGAGCCTGGCGCACGGTCGAACACCACACGGTGCACCCGTACGCCCCGGACTCCGATCTCGTCGCCTTCGTCCTCGAGCGCGCCGGCTGAGGAGGGGACCGATGGCTTGGGTCGTGGACCTCGCGGACGTTTCCGAGTCCGACCTGCCCCTCGTCGGCGGGAAGGCCAGCAAGCTCGGCGAGCTCGTCCGGCAGGGCCTGCCGGTCCCCCCGGGGATCGTGGTGACCACCGAAGCGTACTCGGCGTTCGTGGACAGCACGCCGCTCAAGACGATCATCCCGGAGGCGCTCGCCTCCGTGCGCCCCGACCAGCCCCCGACGATCGAGGCGGCCTCCCAGCGCATCCGTGCCGCGTTCGAGTCCACCGAGTTCCCGGAGGAGCTGCGACGGGGGCTCGCGGAGGCCTACGAGTCCTTCGTCCGGGGGCACCGGGTGCGCTTCTCCGCCGTGCGCTCGAGCGCCACCGCCGAGGACCTGGAGGGCGCCTCGTTCGCGGGCCTCCAGGACACGTACCTCAACGTCACGGGAGTGGACGCGATCCTCCGGGCGGTCCGCAAGTGCTGGGGTTCGTTGTTCACCCCGCGCGTGCTGGTCTACCGGCAGCGCAAGTCGTTCGACCACGCGGCCGTCCGCCTCGCCGTGCTGATCCAGAAGATGGTCGACTCGACGGTGAGCGGGATCCTGTTCACCCGCGATCCGAACACCGGCGAGAACCACATGATCGTGGAGGCCGGCTACGGTCTCGGCGAGCTGATCGTCGGCGGCGAGGTGACCCCCGACCACTACGTGATCGACGGCGTCTCTTTGAAGCCGGTCCACAAGCAGATATCCGAGCAGCGGGTTCGGCTCGTTCGTGCCGAGGGCGGTGGGAACCGGCGCGAGGACGTGCCGGCCGACCAGCGCAATGTCCAGAAGCTCTCGGACCATCGGCTCGCCCGGCTCGTCTCGCTGGCCCGGCTCATCGAATCCCACTATCGTCGTCCGATGGACGTCGAATGGTGCGGCGACGCGGACGCCCTCTACGTTGTCCAGGCCAGGCCCGTGACGACGATCCCGACCTCGACCGCGCCCGGGGCGCCGGCGGAGCCCGCCCCGAGCGGCGGCCAGGAGGAGGTACGGCCGATCCTCCGGGGCTTCGGCGCGAGCCCCGGGGTCGCGACCGGCATCGCCCGCATCCTGCGCGGCGCCGCCGACATGGACCGGCTCAAGACCGGCGAGATCCTGGTGACGACGATGACGACCCCGGACATGGTGCCCGCCATGTCCCAGGCGGCCGCGATCGTGACCGACGAGGGCGGGATGACCTGCCACGCGGCGATCGTCTCCCGCGAGCTCGGGGTACCGTGCATCGTCGGAACCCGCGAGGCGACGCGGACGATCACGGAAGGCATGGAAGTGACCGTCGACGGGAAGCTCGGGGAGGTGTTCGCCGGCGCCGTCGCGCGGGGCAAACCGATCCCGGCCGCGCCGATGGCGACCGCGGGGGCCGGCATCGTTCACGTGCACGAGTCGGCGCCGGTCACCGCGACGAAGATCTACGTCAACGTCGGGGTCCCCGAGAAGGCCGAGGAGTACGCGCGCCTCCCGGTCTCGGGGGTCGGCCTCCTCCGGATCGAGTTCATCTTCACGGCGCACGTGCGCGACCACCCGCTCGCGCTCATCAAGCGGGGGAAGCGCGACGAGCTCGTCCGGCGGCTCGCCGAGGGGATCGGCAAGGTCTGCCAGGCGTTCCACCCGCGGCCCGTGATCATCCGGACGTCGGACTTCAAGACCAACGAGTACCGCGGGATGCCCGGCGGCGAGGAGTTCGAGCCGATCGAGGAGAACCCCATGATCGGCTGGCGCGGCTGCTCGCGCTACATCTCGCCGGTGTTCAAGCCCGCGTTCCTCTGCGAGCTCGAGGCGATCCAGAAGGTCCGGACCGAGATGGGCCTCAAGAACGCGATGGTGATGCTGCCGTTCGTCCGCAACACCTGGGAGCTCGAGGAGATCACCGAGATGATGCGGGCGCAGGGCCTCAAGCGCTCGCGGGACTTCCAGCTCTACCTCATGGCCGAGGTCCCTTCGACCGTGTTGCTCGCCCGGGAGTTCGCGAAGCATTGCGACGGGTTCTCGATCGGTTCCAACGACCTCACCCAACTCGTGCTCGGGGCCGATCGCGACTCCGAGACCCTGGGACGGATGGGATACTTCGACGAGCGCGACCCCGCGGTCCTGACGGCGATCAAGCTGCTCCTCGACGGCGCCCACGAGGCGGGCCGGACGGTGGGGATCTGCGGCCAGGGCCCGAGCGTCTACCCCGAGTTCGCGGAGTTCCTCGTCAAGGAGGGGATCGACTCGATCTCGCTCAACGCGGACACGGTCGTGACCACCATCCGGACCATCGCGTCCCTCGAGCAGCGGATGAAGCTCGCGGGGATGCGCGACCGCAAGTCCTGAGCGCCGCCGCCCGCCGCTGCGGCCGGCCCGGCCAGGATCCAGAGCCCTCGACGCGGGCAGCGCGGGGGGGGACGCGCCACCGGCGGGCGACGCACGGTGCGTGGCGTGCGAGCATCCCGCTCCGCCGACCGGAGCTCCCCGCGGCGCGATCCGTGCGGGCCCTCTCGGCCGCTCAACCGCCGGGCCCGACCGCCCGGTCGCCGGCGGAGCCCGATGGGGGGGTACGGGGCGGCCGCCAGCGCGGGGGGCCCGACGGCGGCGACGGCGGCATCGACAGCTCGGTCTCCGGCGGCAGCTCATACTGCCGCATGCGCCCGAGGGGGCGGAACCCGAGCTTCACGAGCCGCCGCTCGAGACGGGTCGAGTCGGCGAACAGGAAGCCGTGGTCGACGGGGCCGGCCGGCGTGTGACGGAGCGCGAAGGAGACGACGGACGACGCGGCCCCCTGCCCCCGGCCCTCGGGGAGCGTCGAGATCGCGTAGAACCCCGCGGAACGGCCGGATCGGTACACGAGCCCGGCCGCGACGTCGTGCCCCGAGACCGAGCCCAGCAGGGGCACGAGGCGTTCGTCCGGGTTCGGGTGGGCCCAGGCGATGTCGAGGGCGGCCCGGAACTCGGGCCGCTCGCGTTCGGAGGTCCAGAACGCCGCGACCCGGTCGAGCTCCTCCCGGACGGCGGGACGCACGCGCGCTCCGCCGCGCTCCCCCGGTCCCACCGGCTCCTCGGCGACCATCGGAACGACCGGGTCCCGCCGAGGAAGGAACCCGAACCGCCGCAGCCCGCGATCGAGATGGGCGGGGACCGGTAGTCCGACCCGGAACGCCGGCCGGAGGGCCCGCTGGAAATAGTGGTCGAGGGCGCGCTCGAAGAAGGCGGTCTGGCGCTCGGCGGAGACCCCGGAAACGTCCACGAAGTTGAACCGGGGCACCGGGATCCGCTCGTGGGTCACGAGCGTCGCCCCCGCGATCTCGACCGCGAACCCTCCGAGGGTCAGGACGAAGGCCCGCTCGTTCGCGAGGCCGGCGGAAAGCAGCGCCCGATCCTCCGCCACGGGGCCCGTCAGGCGGGGCGGGATAAGGAGGCTTCGCGGCGCCCGCGGGAACGATTAAGTGCGGGCGGTCGACTGGCCGCCCGACGCCCCGGGCGTCCTCGAGGTTCCGTGACCATCCCAGCGCTCCATCCCCCAGCGGTCGTGGCCGTGCTCGGCGGCGGCAACATGGGCAGCGGCATCGCCCAGGCCTGTGCCCAGGCCGGCTTCACCGTCCGAGTGCGGGACGTCGACGCGACGGCCATCGCCCGGGGGCGAGGGCTCATCGAGAAGATGCTGACCGGCGCGATCGAGCGTGGGAAGCTCACGCCCGCGAAGCGCGACGCGGTGCTGGGCCGGATCGTCTTCACGACCGACGTGAAGGAGGCGGTCTCCGACGCCGCGTTGGTGGTCGAGGCGGTCTTCGAGGACGAGTCGGTGAAGCGCGCCCTGCTCGAGGAGGTCGCTCCGCTCGTCGGCGCCTCAACGATCGTCGCGACCAACACCTCCTCCCTGTCGGTCACCCGGCTCGCCGAAGGATTCCCGGACCCCGGCCGGTTCGCCGGCCTCCACTTCTTCTTCCCGGCCGCGATCAACAAGCTCGTCGAGATCATCGACGGGGAGCGCACCGATCGGGCGGTCACGGCGGAGCTCGAGCGGTTCTGCTACCGGCTGCGGAAGATCCCGATCCGGACCGCCGATCGGGCAGGGTTCTGCGTCAACCGCTACTTCGTGCCGTACCTCAACGAGGCCGCGCGGCTCGCCGAGGACGGCACGGCGAGCCTCGCGACGATCGAGGAGGTCGGTCGCGAGCTGTTCGGCGCGACCCTGGGCCCGTTCGAGCTCATGAACGTCACCGGTATCCCGATCGCGTTCCACGCGGAGAGCTCGCTCTACCGCGCCTTCGGGCCGGCCTACGCTCCCGCGAAGCTCCTCGAAACGCAGTTCCGGCAGGGGAGCCCCTGGCCCTGGAAGGGGACCGAGGTCGAGCCGACCCGCAAGGCGGCGGTCCGGGACCGGTTCCTGGGGCTCACGATCGGCATCGCGACGCGGCTGGTCGAGGAGGGCGTCGCGACCCCGGAGGCGGTGGACCGGGGCGCGGTCGTCGGCCTGCGGCGCCGCGCGGCGCCGTTCGCCCAGCTCTCGTCGGTCGGGCTCCCGGAGGGCCTCGCGCTCGTCGAGCAATACGCCCGGTCCTGGCCCGGGAACTTCCCGGTCTCGGCCGAGCTTCGGGCCCGGGCGGCCCGCGGCGAGCGGACGTGGCCCTTGAAGCTCGTGCGCGTCGAGCGCGAGGGCCCCGTGGTGTGGGTCCTCCTCGACCGGCCCGAGGTGCTCAACTCGCTCAACTCGGAGCTGCTCGAGCAGGTCGAGGCGGCCTTCCGCGCGCTCGAGCACGAGCACGGCGTGCGCGTGGTCGTGCTGGCCGGCTCGTCGCCGGTGTTTGCCGCGGGCGCGGACATCGCGGAGATGGAGCGGAAGACGCTCGCGGAGGGGATCGACTTCGGTTTCGTGGGTCAGCGCGTCGCGGAGCGGATCGAGCGGTTCCCGGCTCCGGTGATCGCGCTCGTGGAGGGGTACGCGCTGGGCGGCGGGCTCGAGCTCGCGCTCGCCGCGGACTTCGTGGTCGCCGCCGAAGGGGCGCAGCTCGGCCTCCCCGAGGTCACGGTCGGCATCCATCCCGGCATGGGCGGGGCGACGCGACTGACCCGCCTCATCGGGCGCGCGCAGACCAAGCTCCTCACCTACACCGGGATCCCGGTGAGCGCCGAGGAGGCGCTGCGGCTCGGCTTCGTGGTGAAGGTGTTCCCGGCGTCGAGCGCCCGGTCGGAGACCCAGGCGCTCGCGGAGACGATCGCGAGCCGGGCCCCGCTCGGGGTCCGCTGGGTCAAGAAGGTCATCGACCAGGGCCTCGACGCGTCGCTCGCCGGCGCCCTCCACCTGGAAGGCGTCTCCGCGGGCCAGACGTTCGGGACGCGGGACCGGACCGAGGGGATGCGGGCGTTCCTCGAGCGAAGAAAGCCCGAGTTCGAGGGCCAGTAGGCCGCTAGCCGCCGGACGCCAGGAACGCGCGGTAGCCGGCGGCGTCGAGGAGGCTCGCGGGGTCGATCGGCTTCGCGAGCGTGAGCCGGAACAGCCAGCCCTGGCCGTACGGATCCTGGTTGATGAGCTCGGGATGGGTCTTCAATTCGCCGTTCGCCTCCGCGAGCGTCCCCTCGCCGGGGGCGTAGACGTCGGCGACCGTCTTCACGGACTCGAGGACGAGGACGCTCGCGTTCGCGGCGAACGACTTCCCGGGCGACGGGAGGTCGACGAACACGATGTCCGTGAGCTGGGCCTGGGCGTGGTCGGTGATCCCGACCGTCGCGCGATCGCCGTCGATCCGCACCCACTCGTGCGTCTTCGTGTACTGGATCCCGTCGGGCACCTTCGATTCGTCCATCGCTACGTCCCTCCCTCCCAGCTCTCCGCGTACTTGACCTGGGCCTCCGTCGGCTCGTCGAGCCGCACGCCCATCGGGGCGAGCGCCCCGCGGGCGACCGCGAGGTCGAGGTCGGCGGGCACCGCGTGGACCCGGGCGGCCATCGAGCGGCCGTGGCGGGCGAGGTGCTCGGCGCTGAGCGCCTGGAGCGCGAAGGAGAGGTCCATGATCTCGACCGGGTGGCCCTGGCCCGCGGCGAGGTTCACGAGCCGGCCGTCGCCGAGCAGGTACGCCCGGCGCCCGTCCGCGAAGCGGTACTCCTCGACGTGGGGCCGGACGACGGCCCGGCTCACCGCGAGGCCCTCCAGGTCAGGGCGGGAGATCTCGACGTCGAAGTGGCCCGCGTTCGCGAGCAGGCAGCCGTCCTTCAGGACGCGCAGGTGTGGGGCGCGCACGATGCCGATGCTTCCCGTCACGGTGACGATGAGGTCGGCGATCGCGGCGGCGTCCAGCATCGGGAGCACCCGGAAGCCGTCCATCCGCGCCTCGAGGCCGCGGACCGGGTCGATCTCGGTCACGACCACGTCCCCGCCGAGGCCGCGCAGGCGGGCCGCGACGCCCTTGCCGCACCAGCCGTAGCCGGCGACGACGCAGACCTTGCCGGCGATGAGGAGGTTCGTGGCGGTCAGGATCCCGTCGACGGTCGACTGGCCGGTGCCGTAGCGGTTGTCGAACAGGTGCTTCATGGCGGCGTCGTTCACGTCGATCGCCGGGAAGAGGAGCTTCCCCGACCGCTCGAGCGCCCGGAGCCGGGTGACCCCGGTCGTCGTCTCCTCCGTCGAGCCCCGGATCCGGCCCCGGTCCCCGCGACGCGTGTGCACGAGCGCGACCAGGTCGGCGCCGTCGTCGACGATCACGTCCGGGTCGGCGTCGAGCATCGCCTGGACCCCGTCCCGATACTCCGCGACCGACTCGCCCTTGACCGCGTGCGTGTCGACCCCTTCGGCCCGGAGGGCCGCCACGGCGTCGTCGTCCGTGGAGAGCGGGTTCCCGGCGGCCAGGTGGGTCGACGCTCCGCCGGCGCGGATCGCGAGGGCGAGGGCGGCGGTCTTCGCCTCGACGTGGAGCACCATCGACACGGTGAGCCCTTCGAACGGCCGTTCGGTCTCGAACCGCCGTCGGATCGCGCCGAGGACCGGCATCCGGGAGATCGCCCAGCCGACCTTCCATCGGCCGCGCTCGAGATCGCCCGGCATCGCTGCCGCTCCGAAGTCGGGAACGGCATAAAGCTGCGCCGGGAAGAGGTTCAGCCCGCGGGCGGGGCCCGGGGTCGGCCTACTGCGTCACCGAGCCGCAGAACGGGCAGACGAGGTACTCGGGCGGGATCTCGTTGCCGCAGTTCGGGCAGGGCTTGAGGGCGCCGCCGGCGGCCGGTGCGGCGGCCGCGGGCGGGGCCGTCGACGCGGCTGGAGCGCTCGGGGGCGGCGTCGCGGGCGGGGTGCCTCCCGCCGGGGCCGCCGCGCCCGCGCCGCCCGAACCGCCCTTCGGGGGCGGCGGGCGCATGCCGGGCGTGGTCGGGGGCGCGGCCGTGAGGTCGGTCTCCGAACCGGCCGGCGGGGCGGTCATGCCGACCCGGCTCGTTCCCTGGCCCTGCTGCAGCTTCCACTGGCTGTAGGACGTGTACGTCGGCTGGCGCTTCCACCAGTCCCAGAACGAGCCCTCGTTGAAGTTCTCGCCGAGCTCGCGCTTCCCTTCGGCGCGGTACTTCTCGGTGAAGTCCGCGTAGCCCTGGCGCTCCGCGTCCTCGCCGCCCTCGCCGGGCTTCCCCAGCAGCTGGGCGGCGCACTCGGGGCAGAACTTCGAGTCGGCGGGGATCGTGGAGGCGCACCGACTGCACCGGATGAGGTCGGACTCGAACTCGGCCCCGCACTTGGGGCAGACGGTCGCGTCCTCCGGGATCAGGTTGCCGCACTCGCCGCACTCGACGAGCTTGCCGGCGGCCTGCCGCCGGGCGACGAACAGGAACGCGAGGATCGCGGCGACGACCGCCGCGGCGATCGCGAGCCAGATCCAGAGCGGCAGCCCCAGGAACTTCTCGAAGAAGATGTTGCTGACGGGGGAGCTCGTCGGCGGGACCGCGTAGGTGCCCGGAAGGTCGTAGAGCGCCGAGACCCCGTTGTAGGTCGCGTTCGCCTGCAGCGTGTAGGTCGTGCCGGGGGACAGCACGCTCCCCAGGTCCGAGACCCACGGCAGCGAGAAGTCGTTCGGGCCGCCGGTCCCGGCCGCGATCGTCTGGGGGATCCCCCCACCGACCGGCGTCGCGATGAGCTGGATGTAGGCCGCCTGCGAGCCGTTGTACTGCAGGGCGCCCGCCGAGTAGTACTGGTTCCCGAGGTTGATCGTGGTCGGCGGGAGCTCGAACGTCGTGAACCGGATCTGCGACGGGGCGAAGTGCAGGCCGAACGGCGTGACGGACGCCCCGCCCCCGATCTCGATGTTGGCCGCGTTCCAGACGAGGGAGAGATAGAGGTCCTCGAAGACCGTCTTGCCCTGGAGCCCGATGGTCGACTCGTTGACGGTCCAGTTGAACCAGAGCGTCTGGACCTCGCCCGGGGTGTTCAGCGCGAGGTGCGTGAGGGTGATCGGGAGCCCGATGACCTTCGCCGTCGTGTTGGGCGAGGCGTAGAGGAGGCTCGCCGTCAGCGAGGTGACGGTCGCCGCCCCGGTGTAGCTCAACGAAGCGGTGACGTTGAGCTCCTGCCCGATCCGGATGACGCTCCCCACGAGGGGGGTGCCGTTCGCGGTGAAGTTCGCCGAGACGGTGAAGTTCGCCACGTACGGGGTGACGGTGATGGGCACGGACGTCGTGACGTTGCCGCCCCCGAACTTCGCGACCCCGCCGTTGTAGACGATCTGCGCCGTGAACGCGTGGTCCGGGAGCCCGGCGATCCCCGTCACCGACGTGTTGACGAGCCAGGTGAACTCACGGGTCGTCGACTGCCCGGGCAAGAGGGTGATGTTCTCGAGCGGGAACGAGTCGAGCGCCGCCGGGACCCCGTTCGCTCCGATCGTGGTGAAGGTGCCCGACAGGTTGAACAGCTCGGCCGTTCCGGACGCCGTGAGCGTGAGGTTGACGCCGAGGAGACGGTAGTCGTCGATCGAGGTGGTCGGCGTTCCGTTCGACGTGATCGTGTACGAGGTCAGCGTCAGATCCGCGTAGTAGCTCGCGAACGACAGGCTCGGGCCGAAGTCGGGGGTCCCGTGGAACGGCGTCCCGTTGGCGACCCCGGAGGGGTACGGGCTCACGGACCAGTTGAACTCCCGGCTGTTGTTGGTCGCCACGGGGATCGTGACGTTGATGTGGTACTGTCCGAGGAAGTAGCCGTCCGGCAGGGTCGGGCCCGTCAGGTTGCCGGCCGCGAGGAGGATCTGGACGACCCCGTGGCGGTTCGAGGACGCGTAGGCCGGGAACCCCGCCTTCTGGTCGGTGAACTGGATGTAGCCCCACATCGGCGCGCTGACGGACGCGATATCGTTCAACGCGGTGACCGTGGCGTTGTTGGACTGGTTCGAGGGGTACGCGTAGTGCGCCACCACGTGGGCGTCGTAGATCGGCAGGTAGCCGCCGCGCCCGGTGAGGTTGAACTGGGCCCACCGGTAGAGGAACGCCTGGCTGGAGGCGTCCGGATTGATCGCCGACGCGCTGAAGACGCCCGGGAGCGGGTTCGACACGCTCACGTTCGCGAGGTAGGCGACGGCCCCGTCATCGAGATCGAGCTGGTTCGAGAGCCACGGGAAGGGGGTGACGAGCGAGGTCGAGCTCGAGGGTGGCAGGGCGAAGGTGAGGTTCATCGTCGAGTCGATCGCCGCGAAGGTCGTGCCGGCCCCCGAGACGGAGATGTCGTACGGGAGGAGAGCGGGGTAGACGGCGAAGTTGATCTGGGTCATGTTGATCGCCGGCAGCCCGCCCGTGCCCGAGATGTTGACCATCCCGATCGAGATCCCCGCGGGATCCCCGAAGGCCCCCGTGTTCTCGATGTAGGCCAGCAGTCCGGAGGCGCTCAGCCCGGCGAGGGCCTGCGGCGTCAACGCGATCCGGTCCACGGCCGCGAGGCTGCCCTGGAAGATGATGCTGCCCAGGTTGTACGTCACGCCCTCGTAGGTGACGGCGACGGTGGCGTTGTTGTTCTCGCCCGCGGGGTTGGTGTCGGAGTACGAGACCTGGACCCCGCCGCTCCCGAACCCTTCGCCGGGATACGACCAGTCCTGGGCGAGCGCCGCCGCAGAGTTGGACGTGTTGAGCGTCGGGTACGTGAGGTCCCCGGCGAGGTTGAGGAGGATGTTGCTCGCCGTCAGATTGGTGGGCCCGGGGGCGCCGTTGGCGAGGAGGTTGTCGGCGTAGGTGTCGTTGAGCCATCCCCCGAGGACGTTCACCTGACCGCCGGCGGTGGCGAGGATCGAGGGCGCCCACTCCGTGTCGCCGATCAGCGTGGCAGGTTCGTCGAGGTTCGCGACGGCCGGGTTCGAGGTGAGGGCGGACTGGTTGAGCGTCAAGCTCGCGGTGGCGCCCGTCACCCGGAGCCAGCCGGGGAACGAGAGGTTCGAGTTCCAGGCATTGAAGCTGCCCGTGATCGTGACGTTGAGCTTCGCGTAGGCGTTGATCACCCCCACGTTCGTGGTCAGGGTCGAATTGTAGAAGTTGACCGTGCCAAAGTCGTTGAAGTAGTAGAGGTGGGAGAGGCGCGAGGCGACCGTCCCGGTCGCGGTGATGTACTGGACGAAGGAGAGGGTCATGTTGCGGACGTCGAGGGTCCCGCCCGCTTCGACGGTGATGTTCCCGCCCTGGTAGTAGAAGTGGCTCCCGGCCGTGGGCTGGATCGTGTAGGTCTCCCCCGACGTCACGACGAGGTCGCCGTGGGTCGTGAGGGCGGGTGCTAGGGCCGCCGGGGCCCGAGAGCTCGCCGACGGCGAGGCCGGTCCCGACGAGAGCACCGAGGCCGAGCTCCCCAGCAAGAGGAGCACGACCACGATCGCGAGCACTACGGGAATCGTTCGGCGCATCGGACGCACCGCACCTCCGGTCGGCGGAGGCGGGCCCAATGAACGGTTCACGACCGAAGAGAGGCCGGGTCCTTGTATTTAAAAATCACCTTGTTGGGCCGGCGCCGCCGGGCCCCAAGTCCCGAGGGCGCCGCTCGGTCAGCGGGCCGGCGCGTCCACCACGACCTTCCCGAACAGGTCGGGGGCGTCGAAGCGGTGGAACGCCTCGGCCGCTCGAGCGAACGGGTACTCGGAGTCGAGGACCGGGCGGAGGTGACCGGCCGCCAGATGGCCCAGCACTTCGAGGAATTCCCCGGCGTTCGCCATCGTGCTGCCCCGCAGGGAGGCCTGCCGCCAGAACAGGGTCCGCAGATCGAGCTCGACGGTCGGCCCGGCCGTCGCCCCGATCACGACGATCCGCCCGGCACGCGCGATCGCCTTCAGCGACCGGGGGATCGTGGGCGCCCCGACCGAATCGAAGATCACGTCGACGCCCCGCTTCTCGCTCCACTGCCAGAGCACCCGGTCGAGCGGGTGTTCGTCGTCGAACAGGAGGAAGTCGTCGGCGCCGAGCCCCCGCACCTTCTCCTCCTTGGACCGGCTGCGGGCGGCGACCGCCACCCGGGCGCCGAGCAGCTTCGCGACCTGGACCGCCGCGGTCGGCACGCCGCCGCCCGACCCGACGATCGCGACCCGGTCGCCGGAACGCACGGCCCCGACGGTGGCGAGCGCGCGCCACGCGGTTTGGAAGACGAGGGGCACCGCCGCCCCCTGCGCGAACGACCAGCCGTCCGGGAGCGCATGCACGTTGCGTCGCGGGACCACGGCGTGGGTGGCGACCGTGCCCTGCGTGTGTTCGCCCAGGATGCGGAAGTTCCGGCACAAGGCCTCGCGGCCGGCGCGGCACTCGTCGCACGTGCCGTCCCAGAGGCCCGGATTCAGCAGCACCCGGTCGCCGACGCGCAGGTCGTCCACCCCGGCGCCGAGCGTGTCGACCTCTCCGGCCCCGTCCGAGCCCAGGACGTGCGGGCGTTCCACCGGTACCCCCGGGATGCCCGCGAGCGTGAACCGGTCGAGCCGATTGAACGCGCCGGCGCGAAGGCGTACCCGCACTTCCCCCGGGCCGGGCTCGGGCGTCGGAACGTCGACGTACTCGAGGCGATCGAGGCCTCCGTGCTCGCGAAACCCGAACCCCTGCACGTCACCCTCCCGGGGGCGCCCGCCTCCAGCGGGTGCCGGTCGCGTCGTCCTCGAGCCGGATCCCGGCCGCCGCGAGCTCCTGCCGGATCCGGTCGGCCTCGGCGAAGTCGCCGCGGCTCCGGGCCCGGGCCCGCGCCGCGATCGTCGCCTCCACCGCCCCGGAGAGCCCGCCCGCGCCCGGGGCGCGCTCGAACAGCCCGAGCACCTCCCGTCCCCAGCGGTAGGGCGCGTCGAGCAGCTCGAGGGCCGAGAGCGAGTACTCGGCGAGTCGCGGAAGCTCCGGGGCGAGTTCGCGCCCCCATCCGAACAGGAGGGCGATCGCCTCGCGCGAGTTGAAGTCGTCCGCGAGCGCGCGATCGAGCTGCTCGACGCGGGCCTCCGCGGCCTCCTCGAGCCCGTCGGACAGCTCGCGACCGTCCCCCCCGTCGCCGCGAGCCTCGATCGCCTCGGCGAGTCGATCCGCCGGCACGACGAGCCGCGCGTACGCCTCTCGGGACTCGGGGAGACTCTTCTCGGGATCGAACTCGAGCGGACTGCGGTACGCGGCGTTGAGATAGAAGAACCGGACGACCATCGGGCCGAACGCGTCGACGGCCCCTTCGAGCGACGAGACGTTGCCGATCGACTTCGACATCTTCTCGCCGTGCATGGTCAGGAGCCCGTTGTGCATCCAGTACCGGACGAGCGGCGCTTCCCCCCAGGCGGACTCGGCGAGGGCGATCTCGGCCTCGTGGTGCGGGAAGATGAGGTCGAGGCCCGCGCCGTGGAGGTCGTACTGGGGGCCGAAGAGCCGACCGGTCATCGCGGTGTCCTCGATGTGCCAGCCCGGCCGACCGGGGCCCCACGGGCTCTCCCAGCTCGGCTCGCCTGGCGTGGCCGCCTTCCAGATCACGAAGTCCTCCGGGGCCTCCTTGCGTTCGTCGACCTCGACCCGGGCCCCGGGGCGTAGCTGCTCGATCCGTTGGCCGGAGAGCTTCCCGTAGTTCGGGAACTTCGCGACGCGGTAGTAGACCGAGCCGTCGGGCGCCGAGTAGGCGAACCCCTTCGCGAGGAGGACCCGCGTCTGCTCGATGATCTCCGGCACGAAGTCGGTCGCGAACGGGTAGAAGTCGACCGAGCGGACGGCGAGTCGGTCCATGAGCCCCCGCCAGGCGGCGAAGTTGCGCTCGGCGAGCGCGAGCGGCTCGTCCCCGGTCTCACCGGCCCGGGCGATGAGCTTGTCGTCGAGGTTGGTCACGTTCTGCACGTAGAAGACCCGGTAGCCCCATCGACGGAGCGCCCGGGCGACCATGTCGAAGACGACCGCGAACCGCCCGTGGCCCAGGTGGGCCTCCGCGTACGGCGTGAGACCGCAGACGTAGAGCCGGACGTAGGGCGGCGTGATCGGGGCGAAGGCGCGGGGCGCCCGGCTCATCGTGTCGTAGACGGTGAACCGGCGCATCGCTACAGGCCTCGCAGGGCGCTGCGGACGTCGTCGACGAGGTCCGCCGGGTCCTCGATCCCGCACGAGAGCCGGACCAAGCCGTCCGTGACGCCGTGCGCTTCGCGCTGGGCACGCGGGACGCTCGCGTGGGTCATCGTCGCCGGGTGGTCGACGAGCGACTCGACCCCGCCCAGGCTCTCCGCGAGCGTGAAGATCGAGAGACGGGAGAGGAACCGGCGCGCGGCCCGCCCTCCGCCCCGGAGGTCGAGGCTGACCATCCCGCCGTAGCCCGACATCTGGCGTCGGGCGAGCGCGTGCTGGGGGTGGCGGGCCAGTCCGGGATAGAAGACCGCGCGGACCGCCCGGTGGCTCGCGAGCTCCTCGGCGACCGCGCGCGCGGACGCCTCATGGGCTCGCATGCGCACGCCGAGCGTGTGGATGCCCCGGAGGACGAGGAACGAGTCGAACGGGCTCGGCACCGCCCCGACCGCGTTCTGGAGCCAGGCGAACCGTTCGCCGTCGGCCGCCTTCGCGAGGACGAGCGCCCCCCCGAGGATGTCGGAGTGGCCGCCGAGATACTTCGTCGTGGAGTGGAGCACGAGGTCCGCGCCGAGCTCGATCGGCCGCTGGAGGGCCGGGGTCGCGAACGTGTTGTCGACCGCGACGAACGCGCCGGCCCGATGCGCGAGCTTCGCGACGGTCCGCAGGTCGACGAGCTTGAGCAGCGGGTTCGTGGGCGTCTCGAGCCACACGAGGTCCGCCGGCTCGTGGAGGGCCGCCCGGGCGACGGCCGGGTCCGAGAGGTCGACGAACTCCGGGCGGATCCCGAATTGGCGACGGTGGTGGTCGAGGAGGCGCCACGTACCGCCGTAAACGTCGTCGATCGCGACCACCCGGCTGCCCGAGGGGAACGCTTCGAGCACGGTCGCGAGCGCCCCGAGCCCGGACGAGAACGCGAGTCCGGTCGCCCCGCCTTCCAACTCCGCGAGCGTGCGCTCGAGCACGGCGCGGGTCGGGTTCGCGGAGCGGCTGTAGACGTAGCCCTGGTGACGGTTGGGGGCGCGCTGGCGGAACGTCGACGAGAGGTAGATCGGGGCGTTGACCGCGCCGGTCAGCGGGTCGGGCGGTTGCGCCGAGTGGATGAGCCGCGTGTCAAACTTCACCGGAGCCCTCCTCCTCGGACAGGAAGCCGAGGAGATCGTGCCGCGTCAGCACCCCGATCGGCGCCTCGGTCACCGGGTCGCGGACGAGGAGCGCGCGCTCCTCCTTGAGGCGGTGCAGGACCTCGCCGATCGGTCCGTCGGCGGAGATCTCGCCGAACGCCGGCGACACGACGGCGGAGACGGTGCGTTCCATCACGGTGTCGTCCGCGAGCGCGCGCCGCAGCACTTCGTCCTCCTGGAGGCTCCCCACGTTCCGGGTCCCCGCGAGCACGGGCATCTGGCCGATGTCGTGGTGCCTCAGGAGCGCGAGCGCGTCGCGCACGATCGTGGTCGGGTCGGCGGCGACGAGCGCCGGCGCATCCGCCTTGCGTCCCAGCAGGTCCCGGGCGGTCGAACCGGCCTCGATGAACCCCTTCTCGCGCATCCACTCCTCGGAGTAGAACTTCGAGAGGTACCGGTCCCCGGAATCGGGGAGCAGCACGACGACGGTCGACCCCTCGGGGAGCGGGCGGCCGGCGAGCCAGCGCAGCGCGCCCGCCACGGCAGCCCCGGCGGATCCCCCGACGAACATCCCCTCCTCCCGGGCGAGCCGCCGGGCCATCTGGAACGATTGGCGGTCGTTCACCTCGACGAACTCGTCGAGGTACTGGAAGTGGACCGTCTTCGGGATCATGTCCTCGCCGATCCCCTCGACCTGGTACGGGACCGCCTTCGTCAACTGATGGGTCCGGAAGTACGGCCCGAGGACCGAGCCCGCCGGGTCGACGGCCACGATGCGCACGGACGGGCGGTGCTCCTTGAAATAGCGCCCGACCCCGCTCATCGTACCGCCCGTCCCGACGGTGCCGACGACCGCGGCGAGCTCCGGGCCGGCGTCCCGGTCGATCTCGGGCCCGGTCGTGCGGAAGTGGGCCTCGGGGTTGCCCGGATTCTCGTACTGGTTGGGGTAGTAGGCGCCCGGGATCTCCTGGGCGAGCCGTCGGGCGACCGAGTAGTGGCTCATGGGGTGCTCCGGGGGCAACTGGCTGGGCGTCACCACCACTCGCGCGCCGTAGGCCCGGAGCAGCCGGATCTTCTCGGAGCTCATCTTGTCGGGCAGCACGAACACGCACCGGTAGCCGCGGACCGCCGCGATCATGGCGAGGCCCACGCCCGTGTTGCCGCTCGTCGCCTCGACGATCGTGCCGCCCGGCTTCAGCCGACCGGTCCGCTCGGCCTCCTCGATCATCAGCGCGCCGATCCGGTCCTTGACGGAGCCTCCCGGGTTGAGGTACTCGAGCTTCGCGAGCAACCGGTACGGGAGGCCGGACGCGACCCGTCGGAGCGGGACCAGCGGCGTGTTCCCGACGAGGTCGAGGATCGTCTCCGCCCGGGGGTTCGCCGGCACGGGCGCCTCGAGGAGGCCTCCCCATAAGTGGTTGCCGACGCGCGCGCTCCGGGCGCTCCGTCGCGGCCGACCGGCGACCGGCCGGCGCCCCTCCGGACGGTACGAACTGGTTCGTTCGTCTCCGCCCTAGTAGTTAAGGCCCGTCCGCCCGTCGTTCGGTGGAACGGACGGGACGATGCTGGGATCGCTCGAGACCGAGGTCGTGGCCTCCCTGCGCGAGCTGGGAGAGGCGCCGGCCCGGGACGTCCGCCTCGCCCTGGAGCGGCGGGGGATCCGGGTCGCCTACACGACCGTCGCGACGATCCTCTCCCGGTTGTTCGAGAAGGGCCTCGTCCGGCGCCATCGGGAGACCTGCCGGGGCGGGGAGCGCTACGTCTACCGGACCGCGGACGTCGAGCGGAAGTACCTCGTCAACCTCCTTAAGGGGGTCGTCGCCATGTTCGGCCCCGCGGGGGTCGTCCATCTGAACGAGGAGATCGCGAAGCTCCATCCCAACGAGGAGCGCGAGCTGAAGCGCCGACTCGGTCTCGACGAGTAGAACCCCCTCCGTCCGCATGACGTTCCCGGAACTCGCCCTGCTCGCGCTGCCGGTCGTGGCCTGGGCGGGCGCGGGCGTCGGCCTCTCGCTCGCCTACCGACGATCGGCGTCGCCGACCGTGTTCCGGCTCGCCGCGATCTTCCTCGCGGGCTGGGCGGTGTTCGCCACCACCACGCTCGCGTGGGTGCTCGCGAACGGAGGCTGGAGCGCGATCGTCGAGCTGCTCCGTTCCCCCGGGGTGATCGTGGAACCGCGGTACGGGCTCCTCTGGATCGCCGGGGGCCTCGGCGCGTTCGTGGTCTTCGCGGTCGCATTCGGCCTCAGCCAGGCGGTCGGGCGCGGCTTCCTGCTCGCGCTCCGTCCCCGGGCCCTGCCGTGGCCCGAGGCGCTCTCGGGTCCGACGGCGCCGACGAGCCTGCTCGCCTTTCGCGCGGTGCCGGCCGAGGCGTTCGCGTTCACCCTCGTCGAGCGGGGGCCCGACGGCCGCCCCCGGCGTCGGGACGTGATCCTCGTCTCCGACGGCCTGCTCTCGCAGCTCGCGCCCGAGGAGCAGGCCGCCGTGATCGCCCACGAGCTCGGTCACCTGCGCGAGCTCGACGGACGGTACCTCACGTTCTTCCGAACGTTCGCCCGGATGATGCGCTGGGACCCCGTGCTCGCCTACCTCTCGGACCGGCTCACGGCCCGGGAGGAGTTCCGCGCGGACCTCGATGCGGTCGAGCTCACCCGGCGGCCCCGCGCGCTCGCGCGCGCTCTGTTCAAGGCGACCCAGATGACGCCGAGCCCGGGCTCGCCCCTCCCCGGCCTGCTTGGCATCGGGGGGCGGAGGGGGCGGCGGCAGGCGGTCGAGCGGATCCGCCGGCTCGTCGCGCTCGCGGAGAGCGGGCGGTTCCCGGAGGAGCCCGTTGCCTAGCCGACGGTCGCTGGTCGCCCCGGGGCTCGGAGCGGTGGCGGTCGTCCTCCTGTTGCTCGTTCCCGGCGCGGTCGCGCGCCCCGTCCCGTGGACCGGGTACCCGCCGCTCCCCGAAGCGCTCGACCGGGACTTTCTCCCGAACCTCTCCGCTCCCAGCCTCGCGCCGGGGGGCGGCGGTTCGATCGATTTCTCGGTCAGCGACCCGCTCGCGGCGCCGCTCGCGGACGCCCAACTCACGCTCGGGGTGTACGCGTTCAACGGGTTCCCGGGCAACGCCACGGGCGGCGTGCCCGTCGCGGGGGCTCCGGTCCTCACGACCCCGAGCTCCTCCGGCGCCGAGGCGAACGTCTCGCTGGGGTCCGTCCTGCCGGGCCGGTCCGTCAGCGGCTCGATCGGGATCCAGACCTCCGCGACCACGCCGAGCGGCACCTTCGCGGTCCGCACCGCGCTCGCGTTCTCGGAGAACGGGACCGCGTACCGGCTCGAGTCGCGCGGCTGGTTCTCGGACGCGGTGTGGGCGAACGCGACCGAGCTGCCGAACGGCAGCGTGACGCTCAACCTCTCGCGGCTCGGGGTGTCGGGCGTGATCCCGGAGACCGCGGTCCTGGTCTCGTCGAGCGCGCTCGACTGGGCGATCTACGCGATCGCCGGCGCGGGGGTCGTCCTCGTGGGCGTCGGCGCGTTCGTCTACTTCCGCCGGGTCTCGAAGTCGAGCGCGGGGGCCCGGTAGTCACCGCCGCCGAACCACGCCCCGAGCGCCTTCGGCAGGAGCCGCACGAGGCTCGGGGACTCCTTGAGGAGCTGGCGCGCGACGTGGGTCGGGAAGTCGATGTCCCCGAACGCGACGATCGTCGGCGCGTGCCGGCCGCTCCGCAGCGCTTCCACGACCGCGTCCAGGTCCGCGTCCGAGAGGCGGGCGAGCACCCGCCGGAGGTGGAGCGCCCGGCGGAACTCCTCGCCGAACTCGAGCCGCCACGCCCGCTCGTACTCGCCCAGGGCCGTCGCCGAGAGGTCTCCCGAGCGCAGGGCGCGGTCGAGGACGCCCGCCGCGAGCTCCGCGCACCGCATGCCGGTGAAGATCCCGCCGCCCGACAGCGGCTTCACCTGGGCGGCCGCATCGCCGACCAGCAGCACGCGGTCGGCGACGGTCCGGGGCACGTCCCCGATCGGGATGCCGGAGGCGAGGTAGGCCGTGGGGCTCGCGAGGCGCTGGCCGAACCGTCGGGCGAGCCGGTCGACGAGGCGGTCGAAGTACGTCCGCGCGGGCGTGCCGTTCGCGTCGACCGCGACGCCCACCCGCGCGCCGCCGGCCCCGTCGGGGATCCACCAGCCGAACAGCCCCGGGGACACGGACCGGCCGAGGTACACCTCGACCGAGTCCGGGTCGCCCGGCGAGACCGGGAACTCGGCCTCGAACGCGGGCAGGATCTCGACCGGTCGGCGCAGGCGGTAGGCCCGCGCGACCGCGCTCGTGACGCCGTCGGCCCCGACGACGACCCGGGCGCGGACGGTCGAGTCCCCGCCACCCTCGCCCCGGAGGTCGACGGACTCGGCGCCGCCCTCCGGGGCCGCCCGACGGAGGAACGCGGTCCCGGTCCGGAACTCCGCCCCCGCGCGCGCCGCCCGGTCGGCGAGGTAGACGTCGAGCGCGCCCCGGTCGATCACGAACGCCCGCGGCGCTTCGGCCCGGAACGCGACGGCGCCGAGCGAGGGCCCGAAGACCGTCGCCCCCCGGACGGGCCGTCGCACGAAGGTCGTGGCCCCGGCGAGGTCGAGCACGCGCTGCGAGACGAGGCCGGCGCACTGGACGGGGTAGCCGACCTTCGGATGCTCCTCGACGACGAGGACCCGATGGCCCGCCCTCGCGAGCCGGTAGGCGACGGTCGAGCCCGCCGGGCCGGCGCCGACGACGAGCGCGTCGTACGCGTTCACGGGGGCCCTACGCGGACGGCACGGATAACGGGCGGGCGAGGGCGCCCGCCTCGCGCCACGGGGTCTCCACGAGGTCGGTCCGCTGACGCGGCTGGACGGCCGACGCCGCGATCGCCACTCCCTGTCCGGCGCGCCGTCCGAGGAGCCCGGTCCAGGCGATCATCGCCCCGTTGTCGACGCACAGGTTCCGCGGCGGGGCGAACATCGTGCCGCCGCGCCCCTCGACCATCGCCCGCACCATTCCCCGGAGGCGTTCGTTGCACGCCACCCCGCCGCCGAGGACGACCCCGTCCCGCCGGCGGTGGGCGAGCGCCCGCTCCGTGATCTCGGTCAGCATCGCGTACGCGGTCACCTCGACCGAGTACGCCAGATCGGCCCGCGACGCCCCCTTCGCCCGGTGGGCGAGCGCGGCGGTGAGCATCCCCGAGAACGCCACGTCCATCCCGTGGACGGAGTACGGCAGCGGCAGGAGCTCGTGACCGAGCTTCGCCTCGGCCTCGATCGCCGGACCCCCGGGAAAGACGCCGCCGAGCTCGATCCAGAGCTTGTCGAGGAAGTTGCCGATCCCGATGTCGAGCGTCTCCCCGAGCACCCGGTATCGCCCCCGGCCGTAGGCGATCACCTGGGTGTTCCCGCCGCTCGCGTAGAGCAGCAGGGGATCGTCGAGGCCGCTCAGGACCCGGGCGATCTCGACGTGGGCCACGCAGTGGTTCACCGGCACGAGGGGCCGGTCCCACGCCAGCGCGAGCACCCGGGCCGCGGTGGCGCCGGCGCGCAGGCAGGGACCCAGTCCCGGGCCCTGGGCGAAGGCGACGGCGTCGATCTCGTCGGGCCGGACGCGACCGGCCGCGAGGGCCTGCGCGACCAGCTCGGGGAGCTTCTCGACGTGGTGGTTGGCCGCCTCGCGCGGATGGATGCCCCCCGCGGGGGGCCGGTACATGTCCGAGGCGAGCGCGACGACGCGCGCCGTCTCGTCGACCACCCCCACGGACGCGGTGTGCGCCGTCGATTCGATCCCGAGGACCAGCATCGTCCGACCAGCCCCGGCGCGCTCTTAACGGGCCCGCGCCGGGCGTCCTAGTCGTCCGTCGACTCGATCCGGAACCGGACGCGCTTGCCCCGCAGCGCCTCCTGGATCCGGTCGGCGAACTCGAGGGACTCCGCGACCGACACGGGCCGCTCCCAGTCGTAGACGAAGTCGTACCCTTCCGTCTCCGGCCGGAAGCCGAGGCTCTCCAGCACGTCGGCGATGCTCGAGTACGGGGCCCCCTCGCTGTCGAGCTGCAACAGGAGGAACGTCTTCGTCATCCGGGTCCCGAGGTTCCGTTCGCAACCGGGCGCGCGGGATAAAGCTGACCGACGGGCCCGCTCAGCCGGACGGCTCGGGCTCGTCGTCCGCGGGCACGGGACGGGCCGCATGGCTCGTGACCCACGCGGCGACCCCGCGCGTGAGCCGTCCCATCTCGTGGGGCGCGAGGCGCAGGCGGCCCACCGCGAGCAGTGCGTCCGCGTCGTCGACGAGCAGAGCGCTCGCGTCGGGCACCAGGCTCGGGTCGCCGCCGCGGGCGAACCGGGCGAACAGGCTCCGGCCCTCCCGGACGAACGGGACCGCCTCCTCGGCGACGAGCACTCGCCCGCGGCCCTCGGGCAGGAGCGCGTGCAGCCGGCCGGCCCCTCGGAAGGTCGGCCGGGCGAGCCCGTCCGATCCAACGACGAACAGCGGGCCGGTCGCGTCCCCGATCCGTCGCAGCCGTCCCGTCCGGCGGGAGCGCTCCGCCCGCAATCCCACCATGATCGTCTCGGCGATCGCCGGGCCGTACTGCCACGCGAGCAGCACACGGGGCTGCCGGGCGTCCCAGGACGTCGACCAGTCCCGGTCGAGATCGAGCGAGGGGCCGGAGCGACCCCGCAGCGTCTCGGTCAGCCGGTGAGGGGAGATGGACCGACCGGGGAACTCGAACTCGGCGCTCCCGAGGAAGGGACCCACCGGATAGAGGTCCGCCAGTTCGAGCGGCACCGGGCCGAACGCGGTCGACACCGTCCACGGGATGGCCCGGCCCTCGCGGTCCTCGGTGGGGATCCGCGCCAGGTACTCGGGGCTCAACGCCACCCGGGGCACTTCGGGACCCCGGCCGGTCTGGGCCAGGAACGCGTCGCGTCGACGGCGGAAGCGGACGACGGCCGGGCGGTCGTGGCTCCACGGCCCGGTCTCCCGGAACGCACGACGGCTCTCGGGCTCGGTGGGGAGGAAGATCTCCGAGTGTCGGGTGAGCTCCGAGAGCCCGGCCCGCAGCGCCGGGTGGCCGGTCGCCCGCCGCTCGGCGAGCTCCCACAGCGTCCCGTCCCGGATCGCCTGGCGGACCCGGGCCATCTCCTGTGCGGAGGCGAGGAGGTTGTGGGCGGCCAGGTGCGCTTCGCGCTCCGAGGGAGGGAGGAGCGCGACCTTCGGGAGCGGGAGCTCCCCGCAGAGGGCACATCGGCAGAGGTCCTCGCGCACGTCGGCGAGGGCGACGGTGCCCTCGGGGAACAGCAGGTCCCCGCGCCGGGCGAACTTGTGGTACGCCGAGGAGTCCACGAGATCGACGCCGGCCAGGGCCGCGAAGGCGAAGGTGATCGGGTGACCGGCTCCGAACAGATGGAGCGGGGCGCCCGGCGAGATCGCGGGGCGCGCGGCGGCGATCGCTGCCGCGAGCTCGACGAAGCGATACTGCTCGAGCAACGGCACGACGCCCCCGAGCGCCAGCACGTCCCCGAGCTCGCTCGCCGCGGCGGCCGACCGGGCTCGCAGGTCCGGGAACGCGCCACCCTGGACCGGTACCGCGAGCAGTCCCGTGCGTCGGGCCCGGGCGGCGACGGCCCGGTCGAGCGTCTCCGCGAGCGCGGCCTCGGCCTCGTCGCGGCCGGTCTCGGGCTCGGTGAACCGATCGAGCACCGTGGCGATGTCGGAGCCGATCCGTTCCTGGAATTCGAGGATCTCCTCGGGACCGACCTCGACGGACCCGTAGGCGTGCTGCTGGAACGCCCCGGAGTCGGTCATGACCGGCCCGTCGAACCCGATCAACCCGTGGATCCCCGACCGCTCGGCCACCGCACGCAGCGGCGGAGTTCTCCAGGTGATGTACGCCGAGGTGATCACCGCCGAGAGCCCGAACCGCGACCGCAGCGAGGCCGGAGGGACCGGCTGCCGGGCCGGGTCGGGCTGGATGACCGGCAGGAGGCAAGGGGTCTCGACCGGACCGTGGGGGGTGTCGAACCGCCCGCGCCGGGCGAGCCCGTCCCGCTCGAGGACCTCGAACCCCGGCACGCCGGTGGCCAGCCGAGTTCCGGGTTAAGAGTGTCGGGTCCGCCCCGGGGTCGGGCCCGCGTACCCGGCCCGGATCCTCTGCAGGAGCTCGACCAACATCGGGAGCGTGAGCTTGCCGGTCTGCGTGTTCTGCGGGCTCGGATGGTAGGAGGCCCAGAGCAGGGGTCGGCCGGGGCCGAGCACGACGCACGCCCCGTGGGCGAACGGGGTCCGGGTCGGCGGGGTGACGTAGACGTGGGCGACCGACTCCTGGAGCGCGTCCCAGGCGAACCCTCCCAGCGCGAGGATCGCCCGGGTCTCGGTGAGGCACCGGAGCTCGCGCGCGAGGAACGGAGCGCACCGCGCCCGCTCGACCGGCGTCGGCCGATTGTCGGGAGGCGCGCACCGGACCGCCGCCGTGAGGTAGAGGTCCTGGTACCGGAGGCCATCCCCGCGAGCGAGGGACGTGGGCTGGTTCGCGAACCCGGCCTCGTAGAACGCCCGGACGAGGAACGCGGCCGACCGGTCGCCGGTGAAGACCCGGCCGGTCCGGTTCGACCCGTGGGCCGCCGGGGCGAGCCCGACCGCGACGAGCCGGGCGTTCGGGTCCCCGAATCCGGGCACGGGCCGTCCCCAGTACTCCTGCAGGCGGAACTCGCGCTTGCGTTCCCGCGCGACCCGCTCGCGATACGCGACGAGGCGGGGGCATTGCCGGCACGCGACGACCTCTGCCCGGATCCGGTCGAGGGAGTCGGTCATGGAGGCTGCGAGCCCGGTCGCCCTAAAGCAGGTTCGCGCGGGGCCCCCGCTCTCACCGGGTGCTCACCCGCGGTGACTCATCCCTATAGAAGGGGCCTTCCTTCTCCCTGCCGATGACGGAGACGCGCGTACCGCGCGGGGCCCGGGTGCGCCTCGGCGCGGTCGATGGGTCCCTCCACGTCGAGTCGGGCGCCCGGATCGAGGCCGACGGACGGGTCGTGGTGAACGGTACGGCCACGTTCGACGGCCGCGTCGAGGTGGTGGGGGACTTGGAGTGCCTCCGGCTCGAGGCGGACGACGGCACGCTCCGCATCACCGGCTCCCTCCGGGTCGCGCAGGACATCCGCTGCCGCGACGGGGAGCTCGAGGTCCTGGGCGCGCTCGAGGCCCGGCGGGTCGACGTGGACCGCACGTTGTCCGTCTCGGGTCCGGTGACCGCGGACGAGGTCGAGGTCGGCGGGGTCCTGGAGGGCGGCGCGACGCTCTCGGCCCGGAAGGTCTCGGTCGGCGGGAAGTTCGGGCTCGTCGGCAAACTCTCCGCCACGTCCGTCGAGGCGGGAGGCTCCATCGAACTCCACGAGGTCGACTGCGAGAGCCTCGAGGTCGGCGGTTTCGTCCGCATCGGAGGGGGGACCGTGCGTCGGTCGATCGCGGTCGGGGGTCGGTTCCTCGCGGAGGGCCCGCTCACCTTCGGTTCGCTCGAGGCCGGCGGGATGGCCGAGTTCCGCGAGAACGCGACCGGCGGATCGATCGAGATCGGCGGCCTGCTCACGGCGCACCGGGACCTCGCGTTCGACCACCTCGAGATCGGCGGGATCGGCGAGATCCACGGGAACGCCAAGGGCACGACGGTCGAGGCCGGCGGGAAGATCGAGGTCCAGGGCGCGCTCGACCTCACGGGACTCCTCGAGGCCGGGGGGTCCATTCGCGTGGGAGCGGCCCTCTCGGCGGCGTCCCTCGAGATCGGCGGGTCCCTCGAGGCCGAGCGGGCCCTCCTCTCCGGCAGCGCCGAGATCGGGGGCTCGGTCCAGACCCGCTCGGGGCTGAAGGCGGCCCGCATCGAGCTCCACCGGCGCGCCCACGCGAAGGGCCCGTTGGTCGGCGGGACGGTGACGCTGGACCGGGGCGCGCGGGCGGAGGACGTCTACGGAGAGCGCGTCGTGCTCGAAGAGAAGGCGGGAGCCCACCGGATCTTCGCCGAGCGCGTCCGGGTCGCCGACGGAGCCGAGGTGAGCGCGATCGTCTACACGCAGGAGTGCTCGACGAGCGAACGGGCGCTCGTGACCTCCCCGCCCCGACGGGAGAGCGCGCTGCCCCCGTTCCCGCTCTGACCGGGGGGCGCGACGGATGGGCTGGGCACCGAACGACGGGTCCCGAGCGGCGCGGCGCCGGGAGGTCACCGACCTCTATGCGACCGTCCTCGAGGTCGTGAAGCGCTACCACGGCGAGGCCCGGATCACGCGCGTCTCGTACGGCGCCGGCATGCCGGTCGACCGCCTTCGGAACTTCGTGGAACGACTGATCGCCCTCGGCCTCCTGCACAGCGAGGAGCTCGACGGCCGCCCGGCGTACGAGATCACGGTCCGCGGGCAGGAGTTCCTCGACACGTACTGGAAGATGCGCGGGTACGTGGAGCTCCTCGAGAGGCCCCCGGGCGAGCGGAGCGGTCGCCGCCGCGGAGCGGGCGGGCCTCAGCCGTAGCGCGGGACCTTCCGATCGACGAGCACGGACCAGGCGTCGATCCCGCCGTCGAGGTTCGCGACGGCGGTGTAGCCCTCTCCCTCGAGGTAGCCGGCGATCATCGCCGAGCGGCCTCCGCCGTGGCAGTAGACGATGATCTCCCGATCGCGCGGGATCTCGGCCAGGCGTTCCGGCACGTCGCCCATCGGAATGTGCAGCGAAGGCTCGATGACCGCGAGCTCGCGCTCGAACGGCTCGCGCACGTCGAGGAGCACGACCGCGCCGGGGCGCGCCTTCAGGCGACGGGCCACCTCGGGGGCTTCGAGCTGCTCCATGCCGCGAGACCCTCAACGGGAGGCGGACTTAGACTTTTGGCGATCGGGGCCCCGTCGCTGCGCGGAGCCGGGGATTCCGCGGGCCGGCGGCGGCGGCCCGGAGCGCCTCTACCGCACGCTTAATAACCGTCTCCTCCAGACCCCGCTCGGAGCGAACGATGGCACCGAGTCTCGAGGCCGTGGGCCTCACGAAACGCTTCGGCACGTTCACGGCGCTCGACCACTTGAACCTCAAGGTCGAGGGCTCGAAGTGCGTCGGTTTCCTCGGCCCGAACGGTGCCGGCAAGACGACCACGCTCAAGATGTTCACCGACCTCATCTTCCCGAGCGAAGGCGAGGCGTTCATCAACGGGGTCTCGGTCCAGGTCGACCGCAAGCGGGCCCTCTCGTCCTGCGGGGACCTCATCGAGACGCCCGAGATCTATTCGTCGCTGACCCCGCGCGAGGCGCTCGAGATGAGCGGCGCGCTGCGCGGGATGAGCGCCGACGAGATCCGCGACCGGACGGCCCAGGTGATCGACGAGGTCAAGATGACGGAGTGGGCCGACCACAAGGTCGGTCGCTTCTCGAAGGGGATGAAGCAACGGATCAACATCGCCGCGGCCCTCCTCTCCGACCCCGAGGTCGTCATCCTCGACGAACCGAGCACGGGGCTCGACCCCCGGGGGATGGCGGAAGTGCGGTCGATCGTGCGCGGCCTCAAGCGCGACGGCCGCCTCATCTTCATGAGCAGCCACATCCTGAGCGAGGTCGTCGACGTCTGCGACGAGGTCGCGCTCCTCGACCGCGGCAAGCTGCTCTTCTACGACTCGCTCGAGAACGTCTCCCACCGCCTCGGCGCCGACACGCGGACGGTCGAGGCCGAGTTCTCCGCGGCCCTCGACGACTCCGCCGTCGGTCCGATCGCGACCCTTCCCGGAGTCAAGAGCTGCACGCGGCTCGCCCCGAACCGCCTCTCGCTCGGGGTCCAGGGCGGTCCGGCGGAGCAGTCGAAGCTGCTCGAGGCGATCGCCGCCCGGCACCTGGGACTCGTCAGCTTCCACGAGGCGCGGAGCGCCCTCGAGGAGGTCTACCTTCGCGAGATCTCCGTGGGGGACGCATGAGCGCGCCCGCGGGGGCGACCGCAGGGTCGACCGCGGCCGTCTCGTCCGCCGACGGGTCGCTCGGGCAGGTGCCCGGCACACTCCAGCAGGCGCTCCTGCTCTCGCGCTATCAGTTCCGGGACTACCTGCGGTCCCGCCGGTTCATCCTGATGATGGGGATCGTCGCGGTGGTCGGGGCGATCCTCACCTCGATCGTGGCCTACTACCGGCCCGCGGCGCTCATCGACAACGCGAACGACTTCTTCGGCGGGCTCTGGGCGGGCGGGGCGACCTTCCTCATCCTGTTCGCCGGCATCATCTTCGGCGGCGACGCGATCGCCGGGGAGTTCCAGAACAAGACAGGCTACTTCCTGATGGGGCTCCCGGTCAAGCGGACCACCGTCTATGCGGGCAAGTACCTCGCGGTGCTCGCCGCGTCCATCGTTGCGATGGTGGTCTACCTCGTGATCCTGATGGGGAACGCGGTCTTCTACCTCGGCGGCAACGCGTTCTCGGACCTTCCGGCCCTCCTCGCCTCGATCGGGCTCGCGCTGCTCTATCTGCTCGCCCTGATGGGCTTCGTCTTCCTGTTCAGCTCGCTGTTCAAGACGAGCCTCTACGCGGTGCTCGTGGTCGCGGTCATGTTCCTGTTCGGCTTCTCGATCATCCAGGACGTGATCGTCGCCCTCGCGCACACGGAGCCGTGGTTCATGCTCACCTACGCGGACGGCGTGATCGCGTACCCGCTCACCGGGGTGCCGGAGCACATCGGGCGGGTCGTGGGTCCGGGCGGAGGGTCCTCGACCGTCTACAACCCGACGTACCTCGAGGGGATCGTCGTGATGCTCGGCTACTTCGTCGGAACGACCCTCGGTGGGCTGCTGCTGTTCGAGCGGGAACAGTTCACCTAGACGGGACCGTCACGCCCGGTTCGCCTCCGCGGCCAGCCGCGGCGTGACGAAGAGCGCCAGGATCACCGCCGCGGGCAGCGCCGGTGCGACGAGGATCGTCCAGACCCCGAGCGGGCTCGCCGTCGCCGCGATCGCCAGACCGCCCAGGACGGGCGCGAGGAGCGTGCCGATCCCGGACACCGCGAAGAACGCGCCGTTGTACGCGCCGATGTCGCTCGGTGGGGCGAGGTTCGAGGGGAGCGTGGTCGACGGGATCGAAGTGAGGTTCTCGCCGATCGTCAGCACGAAGACGACCACGAAGAACGACGGGATCAGGAAGAAGGCGAACTGGCCCACGGCCCCGAAGACGAGGAAGCCGACCGCGTACGCCGCCGTGCCCGCCACGAACAGGGTCGTGTGCCGGTGCCCGAACGACGCCTGGGTCATCGGGGCCTGGCCGAACACGACGACGAGCCCGTTCAGCGCGAGCCCGGCCCCGAGGATCGCGTACGGGATCCCCAGGACGGAGTTCACGTAGAGCGGGAAGATCGTGTTCCACTGCGCGACGGTGAGCTGGGCGAGCGCGGCCGCCCCGCAGAGCGCGAGGAACGGGCGGTCCCGGACCAGGATCCGGGCGCTCTCCCGCAGCGAGGGGCGGCCGGTCGCGGCCGCCGCTTCGACGGCCCGCGCGCTCGCCCCGCTCCGACGCGCGCGGTCGTAGGGCGAGGCGTCCAGGGCCAAGGCCAGGAGCGTCGTGCTGCCGAGCAGCACGAGGCCCGCGTAGAGCGCGACCTCCACGAATCCGACGAGCCCGAGGAGCACGCCGCCCGCGAACACGCCGACCGTGAACCCGATGTTCCACCCGATCCGGGTCCAGGTGAAGCCCATGGTCCGCTCGGAGCCGCGCGTGAAGTCGGCGACGTACGCCGAGATCGCCGGGGCGGCGATCGTCCCGACGATCTGGACCGACGTCGCGAGCGCGAGCACCCCGAGGAGCGACCGGGCCTCGAGGAAGTACGCGAGGCCGAGGAACGAGGCCGCCTCGGCCGCGAGGGAGGTCAGGAAGACCGGTCGGCGTCCGATCCGGTCCGCGAGCACCCCGGCGAACGGGACGACGAGCAGCGGGACCACGCCGGTGAGCGCGATCAGGAGACCGATCTCGACGTACCCGATCCCGAGGACGTTGCGGAGGTAGAGGATGAGGAACGGGAGGACGAGGCTCACGCCCGTCGCGCGGACGACCGCGCCGAAGCCGAGCCATCGCACGTTGCGGTCCATGGGGGCGCCGAGAGGCGGCGCGAGGTCGGGGTTTTGAAAAGCCTTATGCCTCCTCCGCCCGTCGAGCGCCCGACCGATGGGCGACCAGGACCTCTCGAACGAGCTCGTGGGCCAGGGCTACCAGCTGGTCGGCAAGCACAGCGCCGTGAAGCTCTGCTACTGGACCCGCGAGTCCCTCGCGCGGGGCCGGGACTGCTACAAGGGACGGTTCTACGGCATCGAGAGCCACCGGTGCCTCCAGATGTCGCCGGCGATCGACTCGTGCAATCTCCACTGCCGGTTCTGCTGGCGGAACCAGGGATGGGAGCACGACGCGGTGATGCCGCAGTTCGACGACCCCGACGACCTGCTCGACCGGTCGATCGACGCGCAGCGCCGGATCCTCTCGGGCTTCAAGGGCGACGCGTCCGTTCCGCGCGAACGCTGGGAGGCGTCGCAGACGCCGGCGCACATCGCGATCTCGCTCACCGGCGAGCCGACGCTCTATCCCAAGATGAACCGTTTCCTCGCGCTGTGCCACGCGCGCGGCATCACGACGTTCCTCGTCACGAACGGGACGAACCCGGACGCCCTCCGGGCCCTCGACCCGCTCCCGACCCAGCTGTACGTCTCGGTGACTGCCCCGAACGCCGAGATCTTCCGCCGCCTCACGCTCCCCGCGCACGAGGACGCGTGGGCGCGGCTCCGCGAGTCGCTCTCGATCGTGCGGGATCTCAAGACCCGTCGGGTGGTCCGGCACACGCTCGTGAAGGGCTGGAACCTCGGCTGGGTCGACGCGTACGCGGAGCTCGACGGGCTCGCCCAGCCGGATTTCATCGAGCCGAAGGGCTACGTCTACATGGGGAAGTCGCGCCAGCGCCTGGGGCGCGATCACGTGCCCACGCACGAGGAGATCGGCGACTTCGCCCGCCGCCTCGCCCAGCGGACCGGTTACCTCACCCTCGACGAATCGCCCGAGTCGAAGGTCTACCTGCTCGGCCGATCGCTCGAGGGGCGCTATCTGCCCGGCCGGGCTCCGCCGGGAGAGGAGCTCCCGATGGTCCAAGGGCCGGTCGCGCTCAGATCGGGCGCCAGTTGAGGAACTCGACGAAGATCGCCGCGCCGATCCCCAGCCCGATCACGATGTACGGGTTGATCTTGAGCGCCCGGCTCTCCTCCATGTCGTAGTATTGGATGAGGCCGGCGGCGCTCGAGAAGCCGGAGCGTCGGTTGTCGGGCATGGTCGATCCCGCGAGCGCGCGGCTCGTATTTAACGGAGGCGAAACGCGCGCCTACCGGCGGAGGCCGAAGCCGCCGAGGTCGAGGACCGTCTCCTCGACCACGTCGTGGATCCGCTCGGAGAGCCCGCCGAACCCGTTCGAGTTCCCCGAGAGCAACCGGTCCACGAACGACCGGGGCGGCGCGACGCGGATCGTGCGCTGCGCCGAGACCCCGGTCGCGCGCGCGAGCTCCTCCAGCACGATCTCCCGGTCCCCGAGCCCGTCGAGGAGCCCGAGCTTCAACGCCTGGGCGCCCGTCCAGACCTCGCCGGTCGAGAGGGCCCGGACCGTCTCGACGGGCTGGTGGCGTTCCTGCGCGACGAGCCGGACGAACCCTTCGTACCCTTCCGCGATCACGCCGAGCATCTTCGTTCGCTCGACCTCGGTGAGGGGCCGGAGCCCCTGGAAGGCATCCTTGTGCTCCCCCATGTGGAGGAGGTCGATCTCGATCCCGAGCCGTCGGGCGAGGTCGCGGACCGCGAGGTGCGGATAGACGACCCCGATCGATCCCACGGTCGAGTCCGGGTAGGCGAAGATCCGCCGGGCCCCGAGCGCGGCCATGTACGCCCCCGACGCCCCGATCGAGCCGATCGCCGCGAAGACGGGCTTCTCGTGGTCGAGGCGCTTCACGGCGAGGTAGAGGTCGGTGGAGGCGATCGACTCGCCGCCGCCGCTCGAGATGTCGAGCAGCACGCCCTTGATCCGGCGCCGCGTGCGCAGCGCCCGCAGGAGCCGAAGGTACGGCTCGACCGACCGTTCCCGGATCGTCCCCCGGAACGTCACGTGGGCGAGCCGCTCGCGCATCGATCGGTGCGGAGCCGCGCGCTCCTTATAGCCGAGCGGGGGCGCCCGCTTCAGCGCGGGATTGAAGTAACGGGGCGACCCAGGAGCCGACGGTGCGTATCCTCATCCGCCCCCGTCTCCCGGTCCTCGCGGTCCTGCTGCTCGCCCCGACGATCCCCGAGCTGCTCACCGGCTCCACGCCGGTCTCGACCGTCTTCTTCGACCCCATCCAGTTCCTCGTCTCGTTCGGGATCGACGTCGGGCTCTACGGCACGGGGGCGCTGCTCATCCGGGAGTTCGTGGTCTACTACCGGAAGGGCTGGGCGTCGACCCTCCTGCTCGGGGCCGCCTACGGGATCGCCGAGGAAGGGTTCGCGGTCCACACGTTCTTCCAGCCGTCCGGGAGCCCCGTCAACGCCCTCGGCACGTACGGCCACGCCTTCGGGGTGAACTGGCTCTGGGCGCTCGGGCTCACGATCTTCCACGCGACGTACTCCATCGCGCTCCCGATCCTCCTCACGCGGCTCTGGTTCCCGAAGGTCGCCTCCGTCCGCTGGCTCGACCGGGGGTCCGTCGGACTGGTCGCGTGCGTGTATCTGCTCGTGGTGGCCGCGTTCGCCTACTTGGTGGGTCACGGTCCCTCGCCGACGGTCTTTGCGCTCTTCCTGGTCGTCGTCGCCGTCCTGATCTACCTCGCGTACCGGGTGCCGTCGGACCTCCTCTCCGTCCGGCCCGGACCGGCGCGCCTGGGCCGTCTCGGGCTGTGGTTGGCCGGCACGCTCTCCTTTGACGGGTGGTTCCTGATCCTGGTGCTCTCCAGCACGGCCGTGGTGCCGGCGGTCGTCGCCGCCGCGGCGCTCCTCGCGGTGAACGCCGCCGCGCTGGCTCTAGTGCTCACCCGGGTCGGCGCCGACGACCTCGAGATCTCGGAGTACCGGTTCGCGACCGGGATGCTCCTCGTGCTCTTCGTCTGGGACCTACCGACCGAGTTCTCGGTGCCCGGGATCCTGCTCGTCGCGGGGCTCGTCGCCTACTTCCAGTATCGACTCGGTCGGGCGATCGACGCTCGGCATCGGCCGACGGGCCCCCCGCCCGCCGTCGGGGGAGCGGCCCCGCCTCCGCCCCCCGGCGCGGCCTTACCCTAGGCGGGGGGCGATCGGCGCCACCAGGCCCGTCGCGACGGACGGTCGCTCGAGCGGTCCTCGGACGGGCGGCCCTCGGAGCCTTCGGGCACGGGCGGGGCGGTTCGGCTCAGGTCGACGCTGGCGATCGGGGGTCGGACGGCGAACGCGTTCATTGGAGGGACGAGAGGGCACGGGGGGATGCCCCCAGCGCACCGGGGCAGCCCACCGAGCGCGCTCACCACCGGTGAGCACCGCCGGGCCGTAGGACAATGCCCATGCGGTCCGGGGCGATCCGCCGCTCGTGGTCGGGGAACGACCGACGATCGATCCGACCCGCCCACCGGCGGAGTTCGACGCCCTCGTCGACTGGTTCGAGGCGTACTGCTACCGCCTCGTGCTGCTGGAGGAGTACCCGCTCCGCGGCGTGCGCGAGACGATCCACCACGCCCAGGCGGCCGTCGCGGCCCACATGCGCGTGCCGATCATGCCGACGCCGCCGCGGGCGGGCCGGGGGCTCGAGGAGCTCCGGCGCGTGCTCGTCTCGGACCACGCGTGGTTCCTGGGCTCGGCCGATCAGCTCGGATGGTTCCTCTCGATCGTGGAGCAGGAAGACCACGGCGGCCATCGGCAGGCGCTCGGCCAGTACGGGCGGATCCTCGCGGAGGCGATCCGGCGACACCGCGCCGAGGAGCGACGGTACCTGGCCGAGGCGGCGAGGAAACAGTAAAGAGGTCGTCCGCGAGAGCGGCCGGGGACGACATGCCGGAGCGCGCGACCGACACGGTCTGGGTGGAGAAGTACCGCCCCTCCTCGCTCAAGGAGATGCTCGGCCAGGACGCGATCGTGCCGCTCCTCCGGGCGTATGCCGAGAAGCGCACGCTGCCCCACCTGCTCTTCGCGGGTCCGCCCGGGACGGGCAAGACGACCGCCGCCCTCGCGCTCGCGCACGACCTCTACGGCGCCGAGTGGCGCCAGAACTTCCTCGAGCTCAACGCGAGCGACTCGCGGGGCATCGACACCGTCCGCACGACGATCAAGGAGTACGCGCGCACGGCGCCCCTCGGCGAGGTGGGGTTCAAGATCCTGTTCCTCGACGAGGCCGACAACCTGACGTCCGACGCCCAGGCGTCCCTGCGGCGGCTCATGGAGCGGTACTCGGGGTCGTGCCGCTTCATCCTGTCGTGCAACTACTCGTCCCGGATCATCGACCCGATCCAGTCGCGGTGCGCCGTCTTCCGGTTCCGGGGCTACTCGGACGACGCGATCCGGGCCCAGCTCGAGCGGATCGCGAAGGCGGAAGGGAAGAAGATCACCCCCGACGCGCTCCAGACGCTCGTCACCGCGTGCTTCGGCGACATGCGCCGGGCCGTGAACCTCCTGCAGCTCACGGCGACCTACTCGGACACGATCACCGCGGAGACCGTGAAGGACCACGCCGCGGTGCCGCTCCGTCGCGAGGTCGAGGCGATGCTGGGCGCGGCGTTCGGGGGCAACTTCGGCGAGGCGCGTGAGCGGCTCTACACCCTCTTCACCGACCGCGGCACCAGCGGAGAGGAGATCCTCCACGCGATCCACGGCTACCTCCCCGACGTCAGCGAGCAGGTGCTCCCCGCCCGGGAGAAGGTGCGGCTCATCGAGTTCCTCGGCGAGGTCGATTTCCGGCTCGCCCAGGGCGCCTCCGAGCGGGTCCAGTTGGAGGCGGTGCTCGCCCACGTCGCGGCCGGGGCCCCCGCGGGTCCGAAGTAGGGGCCATGGCGCGTCAGAACGACATCGCCGCCAAGGAGCCGGTCGCGCGACGGGCCGTCGTGGAGGGTGAGCTCGCCCTGGGCGCGTCGACCCGGCGGGCGCTCGCGCGCCGGGCCGTGCCCAAGGGGGACCCGATCGCGACCGGAGAGCTCGCCGGCCTGCTCGCGATGAAGCGGACCGCGGAATTGATCCCGCACTGCCACATCGTACCGCTCACCGCGAGCCGGATCGAGATCCGGCGGTCGGCGCGGGGCGTCCGGGTCCGGGCCGAGGCGGAGACGGTCGACCGGACGGGCGTGGAGATGGAGGCGCTCGTTGGCGCCACCGTTGCGCTGCTCACCGTATGGGACATGGTCAAGTACCTCGAGAAGGATGCGCGGGGGCTCTATCCGCGCACTGCGCTCGGACCCGTCCGCGTGGTCTCGAAGCAGAAGACGCCCCGAGCGAACCCATGACGGAACCCACCGCACCCGCCGCCGGCGCCGCGAGCCGCCACCACCTGGGAGGGACCCGGAGCCTGGGCTTCGCGGTCCTCTCCGTTTCGGACACCCACACCGAGGATGACGATCCGTCCGGCCACCTCGCCCGCTCGCTCGTCTCGGGCGCCGGGCACCAGGTGGTCCACTACGCGCTCGTCGCGAACTCGGTCGCCGACGTCCGCGACACGCTCGAGCCGTGGCTCGGGGAGCGCGGCGTGGAGGCCGCGATCACGGTCGGGGGGACCGGGGCGAGCTCGAGGGACCTCACGGTGAACGCCCTCGAGGTCATGGGCGGGCGCCGGCTCGAGGGGTTCGGCGAGATCTACCGCAGCCTCAGTTTCCAGGAGGTCGGTCCGCTCGCGATCATCAGCCGGGCCGCCCTGTTCGTGGTGCACGGGAAGCCGGTCTTCGCGCTGCCGGGCAGCGAGCGCGCGGTGCGGACGGCGATCGAGAAGCTCATCCTGCCCGCGTCGATCCACCTGGTGGAAGAGCTCGAACGCTAGCCGCCCGCTCGGCCGAGGCTCCGCATCCCGAGCGCCCCGAGGGGGGGCGGTCCCGGGTCGAGGATCTGCGGGGGGAGCCCCTGGACCCGGCAGAACGTCGCCCAGGCCGCGTTCGCCTCGACGTGGTGGGCGAGCAGGACGCCGCGCTCCGACAGGGCCTCCCAGCCGAGCTTGAGCTCGAGGCGGGCCCGGTTCACGTCCGGTCCGTTGTCGTAGAAGAACAGGTCGATCCGGCGTCCGGTGAGGATCTCCCGGATCCGCTCCTCCGTGTTGCCGAGCGCGAGGGTCCAGCGCGCGCGCAGCGCCGGGGGCACGAACTGGCCGACCGTCACCTCGCGGACCCCGACGGAACGGCCCGCGGTGGGGCCCGGGCCGAGCGAGGTCAACGTGCCGACGCCGTTCGCCTCCATCGCGGCGAGGATCCACGCGGTCGAGTAGCCCGGCCGGACCCCGGTCTCGACCGCCGCCCGGGGCCGGAGGGCTCGGACCAGCAGGTAGAGGAGCGCGCCCTGGGGCAGTTCCCCGGCGAAGGCCATGCCGGCGCCCCGCTGGATCAGGGTGTCGGGGAGGTCGCTCTCCTTGAGCTCGCGCCGGAACCGCTGCAGGTCGGGGGCCGCGACGCCCGTGAGGGCGGCCAACCGGTCGAGCGCCGCCTGCCGGTAGAGGAGCATCCGTTGCCGGATCCCCTTCCGGGCCGACGGCGTGAGGAGGGCGGGCCGGCGGACCGCGCGGTCGACATACGGCACTGCATCGCCGATCGGAGCGAGGTCGATGGGGGCGCTGCCCTCGCCCGCCGGCGGGGAGCTCATGCCCCCCGAAGGGGCGTAAGCTACAAAGACGCTTTGGACGGCCCACCGGGCGGGACCCGGAGGGCGGGGGCGCCGGCGTGGGTTGGTGAAGCCGGCGGACGCTCGGAATTTAATATCCGGGAGCGCTGTTCCGGGTCGATCCTCATGTCCGTTCAAGAGGTGGGCAACAGCAATTTCGACAAGTTCGCGCAGGAGCACGGCGCCGTCGTCGTCGACGTCTGGGCGCCGTGGTGCGGGCCGTGCCGCATGGTCTCCCCGATCGTCGACCGGCTGAGCGAGAAGTACAAGGGCCAGGTCGCGTTCGGCAAGATGAACTCCGACGACAACGGCGAGAAGGCCGGGGCCCTCGGCATCATGAGCATTCCGACGCTGCTCTTCTACAAGCAGGGGAAGCTCGTGGACCGGATCGTCGGGGCCTACCCCGAAGAGGTCATCGACGAGCACGTCCGTCGTCTGCTCTGACTCTCCCGCCCGGGGTACGGGCGCCGACCGGTGAGTCCGGTCGACGCGAACCCTCCCGCCGGCCTCGGTCGCCGCGCGGGCCGTCCGGAGGGCCGCTGATGGCGACGCCACCGACGGCTCCGGACCCGCAGCTCGCCCGATACTCGTTCCAGCGCAAGCTCGATGAGATCGCCTCGGCGAAGGGCCGGGCGACCGAGCTGGTCACGCTCTACGTCCCGCCGGGCAAGCAGATCTCCGACGTGATGGCGTACCTGCGGAACGAGTACGCGCAGAGCTCGAACATCAAGAGCCGCACCACGCGCAAGAACGTCATGTGGGCGATCGAGTCGCTCATGGGCCGGGTGCGACAGTTCAAGCAGCCCCCGCCGAACGGCGTCGCCTTCTTCGTGGGCAGCAAGGCGGTCGGCGCCGACAAGTCGGAACCGGTGACGTTCATCGTGGAGCCCCCCGAGCCGCTCAACACCTACCTCTACCGGTGCGACTCGGCCTTCGTGCTCGACCCGCTGCTCTCCATGATCCACGAGCCCGACGTCTGGGGGCTCATCGTCCTGGACCGCGCCGAGGTGACGATCGGGCTCCTGCGGGGGAAGCGCGTCGAGCCCTTGCGGAACCGCCAGTCGCAGGTTCCGAGCAAGCACGGGCGCGGCGGCCAGTCCGCGCACCGGTTCGAACGGATGATCGAGCACGCGGCGCACGAGTTCTTCGTGAAGATCGCGGAGATGGCCGCCGAGATCTTCCTGCCCCGCAAGGACGAGTTGAAGGGGATCCTGCTCGGCGGGCCGGGCGCGACGAAGGAGTTCTTCTACAAGGAGGGGTTCCTGCAGTACGAGCTCCAGCAGAAGGTCGTCCAGCCCCTCTTCGACACCGGCTACACGGACGAGTACGGCCTCAAGGAGCTCGTCGAAAAGGCGACCCAGACCCTCCACGGGCTCGAGCTCACGGAAGAGAAGCGGATCATCCAGCGGCTGCTCAACGAGATCCGCAAGGCCGAGACCGGGCTCGCGGCCTACGGCGAGGCCGACGTGAACCGGGCCCTCGAGATGGGCGCGGTCGACACGCTCCTCATCTCCGAGGGGCTTCGGCGGCACCGGGTCACGTTCCGCTGCTCGGCCTGCCAGACCGAGTTCACCCGGACCCTCCCCGACTCCGAGATCGACCCGGTCCTCGACGGCCCGTGCCCCCACTGCGGCCAGCGCTCGCTCACCGAGATCGAGCGCGAGGACTTCGTGGAGAGCCTCTTCCGCCGCGCGGCCGAGTTCGGCGCCACGGGCCGGCTGATCTCGACCGAGAGCGAGGAGGGCGAGATGCTCGAGAAGGCGTTCGGGGGCGTCGCGGCGCTGCTCCGCTACCCGATCGCGACGCGGCTCATCGAGCGCCCACGGCCGGCCGCGTCGAAGCCGAGCCCCGACTAGCGCCTGCCGTCTACCACAGGTTGCCGAGCGGGTCGTCCTCGGCCGGCTCGGGCTCGTCCGACGGGCCGCGGCCCGAGGGCCATCGGGCCGTGGAACCGCTCCCGGGCGGGTAGAGGTTCGCGTTGGGGTACGACGGCGGCGGCATGCGGCGCCGCTCCGCGACCAGCACGAGGCCGACGACGGCCGCGATCACGACCACGGCGCCGACCGCGAGGAGGCCCCGCGGGAGCATCGCGGGCCCGCTGCCGGACGTCGCGCCCGGGCATCCGTTGCCGGCGATGAGGCACGACTGGTTCTGTTGCGAGCTCGCGGGAGACTGCGGGATCCCCTGGACCGTCGTCGGCGGGGCCGGGGCCGCGTTGCTCGTCGCCGGGGCGAGCCCCTGCGGAGCCCCCGATCCCGCGAGCGCCCCCGAGTCGATCGACCCGGACGCCGAGTAGAGCCACGCCGAGGCCACCAGCCCGAAGTGCCCGCCCGCGGTGGGTCGGGCATCGACCGCGGTCATGGAGGCGGTCGCGGTCCCGGATTCGTTGCCGCTCCACGGCTGGGTGGAGCCGCCGAACAGGTCGCTGCCGTCCGGCACGAGGATGATCCCCTCGCGGACCGCGAACGGCCCCGTGACGGTGAGCTCGATCGCCGGGTAGGTGACCCCGCCGAAGCTGACGGTGTTCCCGAGGGTGTAGAGCCCCTGAACCGAGACCGTGCCGGACCCGGCGACGGCCACCGCGCCGCTCTTCGAGATCGACACCGTGTGGACCGGCCCCACGAACGCGTACGTGTAGCCCCAGCCCGCCGAACCCGAGGCGACGAACGCGCTCGAGGACGTCCAGCTCGCCGGAGCGGACGGGCTCAAGTTGAGCGGCAGGAGCCCGAGCGGGCTCGAGAAGTTGACTTCCGCGTCGCCCGACACATTGACCGCGAGCGAGCGGGTCCGGTTGGCCGTCGGGACGGTCGAGGAGTCGACCTCGAGCAGGTGGCCGACGATCGTGGAATGCGAGTTGACGAGGGCGAGCGCCGGAACGACCGTGGTGCCCTCGGTGACGTTGCCGAGCGTGGTGAAGTTCGCCCAGGCGTCCTCGGATTCCCAGCTGTGGTAGGACTCGTTGGCGGTGTAGACCGCCTTCGCGCACGACGGGTAGCAGAAGTTGATCGTGAAGAGGACCCCCATGGTCCGATTGATGGAAAGTTCGAACGTCGAGCCGTCGGTCGTCGTATTCGTCTGATTGAGGATCACCGAGTAACCGAACGTGGCGCTGCCCTGGTACTGCCAGCCGCTCGCCGACGTACCCGAGACCGAGATCGTCTTCACGGCCCCGTAGGCCCATTCGCTCGCCGGAACGCTGCCGGCCGGCGACGCGGCGGCCGCCAGGCCCGAGGGGAGGACAAAGACCATGAGGAAGGCCACGCCTACGACCGCGACCGTCGTGATGCCGCGCGCATTCGCTTTCATCATCCGAACCTTCGGCACGGGTGCCGCCGGAGCAGAATGATGCGGGGCGCGGGACTTAAACGAAAGTGCCGAGCCCCCCGAGCCCGTTTGGACTGCGTGCTAAGCCGTAGCATTCGGGAGGCCTCCGCCCAGTGCGGGCCCTGACCGACTCCGAGGCCCGCGTCATCGCGGTGCTCCTCGCAGCCCGGCCCGACCGCGAGCGCGAACGGCTTCACCAGGTGGGGATCCCCCGATCGACGTACCACGCGGTGCGGCGCCGCGCCTACGAAGAAGGATGGCTCCGCGACCGCTACATCCCGCACCCGGTCCGGATCGGCCGGCCGTTCGTGACGTTCGTCGTGGCCCGACCGTACGCGGACCGGTTCTCCGAGTTCACGGAGCGGCTCGCGCGGGAGGACGGGACGGTGTTCCTGTGGACCGCGACCCAGATCGGGCTGGCCGTCCTGTTCCAGCCCCGGGCGACCGACGGACCCAAGCTCGTCGAGCGCCTCGTCTCAGGGAAGCTCGTGGCGAACCCGCTGGGGATCACGGTGCGGGTTGACGGCCCTGCCGTGCCCGTTTACTTCGACTTCGAGGGCCTCTGGTGCCACCTGGCCGGCCTCGCGGGGACGATCGCCTATCCGCACGGGCTCGGGGGCCCGCTGCCGGGCGCCGGCGAGGACGAGGACGACGCACCGGCCCCGCTCACGCCCCACCAGCGCTGGGCGCTCTCCGAGCTCCTCCAGCGACCGTTCGCCGCGACGGAGCAGGGGAAGGGGGGTCATCTGGTCGGCCCGTTCGGGCTGCCGTTCTCGCAGCGACGCCTCTTGGCCCGGGGCTGGATCACGCACCGGACCCTGCTCGATCCCGCGAAGCTCCCGCCCTACCAGGGGCGGACGGGCGATCAGGTCGTGATCATCTCGGGCACGCCCCACGCCGGCGCGCGTCCCGAGCTGCTGTTCGCGGCGCTCACGCGCGAGTCCCGCGTGTATCCCTTCGCGTTCGTCGCGGGGGGCGACCGGTGGCTGCTCGCGGCGCTCGGGGGCTCGACCGCGGAGACCTCGGATCGGTCGCCCCGGCGGCCTGTCCTGCCGACCCTGCGGGAGTACCTCGAGGGGATCGAGATCCTGCAGGAGGCGGCAACCGAGTTCTCGGCGCCGATCGACCATCGCTACGAGCGGCTACTGCCCCCCGACGGGAGGGCGCCGACCGTCGCAAAGCCCTGATATTCCGGGGTCGGTCCCGCCGAGGGGCGCGTAGCCTAGCCTGGATAGGGCACCGGGTTCCTAACCCGGCGGTCGAGGGTTCAAATCCCTCCGCGCCCGTGCCGCCAGCTCCGTACGAGCTGTTGGCCCCGTTCCAGTGATTGCTTCGATGCAGGGCCACCACGTTGGCGGTCAGCCGCCGGACCCGAGAACTTCTAGGGATGCGCAAATCCGGTGAGGAGTTCGAGCCGGTCGGGCGGATGCTCGCGGAGTCTCGAACTCGTCGGGCCCGGGGCCTGGAACGTGACCTTCCGGGGCATTCATCACCGCAAGGCCCTGCGCGAGTTCCTTCCGTTTGCCCCGCACGCTCGGGAACAACCGTTACTGCCCTCGCGCTGGGGAACGCTGCCCGGGGGAGGATGCTCGGGCCCGGTCCGCCTCCCGGGCGTCGCGCGGGCCGCCCCGGCCAGGACCTCAGGCCGAGGTAGACCGTCCGGGGGATCCTCTCGACCGTCCGCTTTCCGGCCGCGCAGGATCGAACCGGCGGCGGGCTCTCGGGCGATCACGAAGCTCGGGCCTAATACGGGCGACTCGCCGTGACGATCCCCACCGGAGGGTGATCCTCGCCATCGCGCTGGCACAGGACGTCCGCCTGGTCCCAGCGCAGCAAGAGCGAGTCGCGGATCGTCGGGTCGGGGATCTGTTCCACGAGGGATCGCGGGAAACGGGCGAGAAAGTGCGGGAGGTCGACCTCCAGCACTTCGGCCCGCTCCGGCCGGCCGCCGGCCTCCTCCACAAGCGCAAGGATCCGATCGAGCGGCAGGTAGTGCCGATCCTCCGGCGCTCCCTCGGGGCCGGAAAGCACCTCCTCGCGGAGTGCGTACATCGCGAGGTGGGCCCGCTGCGCAGGGGTCCGGGCGATCGGCAGCGACTCCGCCAACAGCAGTCGGGGCGCCACGCGGAGCATCTCCCGCAGGACGCGGACCAGCGAGGCGTCCGACCCCAACGAGCGAACGGCGTGGAGGCAAACGGCCAGATCGGCGGAGTCGGCTCGAAGCGGCAGCCGCCGGACGTCGCCCCCGACGGCGTCCACCCGGTCTTCGAGGCCACTCGCCTCGGTCACGGATCGAAACCGACCCCATCGAGAACGCTCCAGCGCGAGGACCCGCCCCGACGGTCCCACCCGGAACGCGAGCGGCACGGTCGCGATCGCGTGCGGGCCCGATCCGATCTCGACCACTCGTAACCCCTCGAGCGAGGGGCCCTGTCGAAGGACCTCGTCCCGTTCGACCATCTCCCATCGCAGCCAGTCGGGAGGGGGGCTCGGCCCCGGCTGGTCGGGGATCCGACGGAGCACCTCCCGAAAGCCGGGCTCCGCAACTTCGAAGGGGGCGCCGGGTCGATCCATGCGGCCGTTCGACCGGACCGCGCGAGACCTTGAGGCCCTGTCGGTAGGGCCGAACGGGGCATATTCCGGTCGTCCTTGACCGGTCCCGGAGGAGCAGGGAACCCGCCGATGTCCGCGACCCCACCGCTCATGTTCCACCGGCTGGCGCCGTACTACGACGTCCTCGTGGGCGCGAAGGACTACCGGTCGGAGGTCCGCCAGCTCGAGTCGATCGCCCGGCGGTACGGGCGGTCCGGGGGCCGCGCGTGGCTCGACGTGGCGTGCGGTACGGGCCGGCACTTGAGCTTCCTGCGCCGGGACTTCGCGGTCCGCGGCATCGACCGGAGCCGCGAGATGCTGCGCGTCGCGCGCCGACGCCTGCCGGGAGTCCGCCTGACCGTCGGAGACATGCGCGACTTCCGTCTCCGCGAGCGGTTCGACGTGATCAGCTGCCTCTTCAGCGCGATCGGGCACCTGCGGTCCGAGCGGGAACTCGCGGCCACCTTCGCCAACTTCGCACGGCACCTCCAGCCGGGCGGGGTCGTGATCGTGGAGCCGTGGATCGACCCCGCCGACTTCCGTGCCGGGTTCCTGCACCTCCTCACGCACCGGACGCCCGAGGTCGCCGTCGCCCGCATGGCCTTCTCCTCGCGGCGCGGCCGACGCTCGGCGGTCCACTACCACTACCTGCTCGGGCGGGCGGGTCGACCGATCGAGCACTACGAAGAGGTGGACCCGGGCCTCCTGGTCCCGCGCGGTCGATTGCTTCGGCTTCTCCGTACCGCGGGCTTGACGGCTCGATTTCTGCCCCGAGGACTCACCCCCGGTCGGGGGCTGCTGGTCGGAGTCCGGGACCTGCACTCGACGCGCCCGCTCCGGTCGTGAACGTCGCGGTGGAGTCGTACGGCCGGTCGCGGTACGTAGGGGTCGACGCAAGAGTCCACCCGGCCCGGTCGGGGAGCCCACCGGACCTGCCGCCGGCTCCGTCGCGCTTTTACCGAGGGACAAGTTCCCGCCGGCCGGGGGGCGAACATGCCGGCGAAGCGGTCCCGCGAGGGATTCACCGAGGAGGAGCGCGCCGCGATGCGGGAACGGGTCAAGGAGCTTCGGAGGCCGGCCCCGGGCCAGGTCGACGGCGAGCACGCTGTGCTCGAGGCGATCGCCGCCCTGCCGGAGCCGTCCCGACGTCTGGCGACCCGGTTGCACGCCGTCATCCGGGCGAGCGCCCCGGCCCTCGTGCCCCGGACCTGGTACGGGATGCCCGCGTACTCCAAGGAGGGCGAGGTAGTCTGCTTCTTCCGGCCGAAGGAGAAGTTCAAGGAGCGCTACCTCACGATCGGCTTCAACGACGCGGCGCACCTCGACGAGGGTCACCTCTGGCCGGTCGCGTTCGCCCTCACGGAGCTTAGCGCCACCGACGAGTCGAAGATCGCCGAGCTCGTTCGGAGAGCCGCGGCCTGAAGGGTCGGTCGAGCGAGGCGGGGACTCCCCCGCTCCGACCGACCGGGAACGCGCTCGACTCCGGGGCTCGGGATCGCGAGGGTCGGCCACCAAGCCTATGAAGCACCGTCCGTGCTCTGGCCGTGGCGCGACCCGCGGAGCCCGCCGCCCGCCGGGCCGACTTCCACTCCCACTCGTTCCTGACGGACGGAACCACCTCACCGACCGAGATGTGGAACGAGGCGGAGGCGCTCCAGCACCGCGCGCTGGCGCTCACCGATCACCTGTCGCTCGAGGATCCCAAGCCGCTGATCGACCGACTCTTCGGGGAAGCCCGGGCGTGGGAGGGGAGCGCATTCCGGCCGATCGTGGGCGTCGAGCTCACCAAGGTACCCCCTCGCCGCATCGCGGACGCCGCTCGGGCCGCCCGGAAGGCCGGCGCCGAGATCGTGCTCGTGCACGGCGAGACGATCGTGGAGCACGTGCCCGCGGGGACGAACCGCGCCGCGATCGAGAGCGGGGAGGTGGACGTGCTGGCCCATCCCGGGCTGCTCGAGGCCCGGGACGCGGAGCTCGCCCGAGCGCAATCGGTGGTCCTCGAGATCTCCGGCCGGCGCGGCCACTCGCTCTGCAACGGCCTGGTCGTCCGGAGGGCCCTAGACGCCGGGGCGGAGTTGGTCGTCGACTCCGACGCGCACGGCGTCGATCAGCTGATCCCTGCCGAGCAGGCGCGACGCATTGCGCTCGGGGCCGGCGTCCCGGTCGACCAGCTCGAGCGCGTGCTCGTGGGGACCCCGACGGCGCTCATCGAGCGGTGTCGTCGGGCCTGATCGTTCCCTCCCGGCGACGTCCGGGCGTCCGCCCGCGGGCCTCGTCGGCCGGCCCGCTCCGTGAGGTTCCGTGACACGCGGACCCGCGAAGCCTATAGGGCCGCCGTTGGTCTCTGGGGTGCCGTAAGGCGCGCGCGGAGTCCGAGATGTCGGTGGATCGCTACGAACGAGTGCCGATCCCGGAAGAGAATCGGGAAGAGCGGATCGAAAAATTCGCCCTGATCGATCAGCCGTACACCCTGGAAGATGCGGTCCTCGAGGGCCAGCGGTGCCTTCAGTGCGCCATGCCGTACTGCGTCCAGGGGTGCCCGATCACCCAGGACTGCCGGGGCTACAACATCCTCATCGGCGAACGAAAGTTCGACGAGGCGGCGCGGCTCACGCTCCGCGAGAACCCGCTCGCGACGGTCCTCTGCAAGACGTGCTATCACTTCTGTGAGGACGACTGCATCATGACCGGACGCGGGGTCCCGATCGCCATCCGTCACTTGAAGCGGGCGGCCCTCGATTTCGGGAAGTCCGATCTGCAGTACGTCCCTTCCAAGAAGCGCGAGGAACGGGTCGCGGTCATCGGCGCGGGGCCCGCGGGGCTCATGGCGGCCTGGGACCTCGCCGTGCGCGGTCACCCGGTCACGGTCTTCGAGTACGAGCCGTTCCTCGGCGGTCAGATCAACACCATCCCCCGCTATCACCTGGATCCGGACGATCTCGCCACCGACCTCGCGCGCTGGAAGAACCTCGACATCACCTTCGTGGTCGGCAAGCGCGCGGGCGTCGACTACACCCCGAAGAGCCTCCTCGCGGACGGCTACGAGGCGGTCCTGGTCTCGATCGGAGCCTCGAAGGCCCGCGAGCTCGGGATCCCGGGCGAGAACCTGCCCGGGGTCTACCACGCGCTTCCGTTCCTCCTCGCGATGAACAAGCGGCCCGAAGGACTCTACGGACGGAAGAACCGCCGGGTCGTCGTGATCGGCGCCGGCGATGTCGCGCTCGACGCCGCCCGGTCCGCCCGGCGGCTCACCGGCGGCGGCGACGTCGAGCTCGTCTACCGGCGGGGCCCCGAGGACATGAAGGCGACCGAGGAAGAGAAGTCCGGTGGGGAGATCGAGGGCGTCCACTACCAGTTCTATCGGGCCCCGAAGGCGATCGTGGGCCCGGAGCACGTCGAGGGCCTCGTGGTCGAGCGTACCGAGCACGGCCCACCCGACGCGAAGGGGCGACGGACCCTTGTCGTCGTCCCGAACTCCGAGGAGACGATCCCGTGCGACATGATCATTGTCGCCGTCGGGGAGGTCGCCGACCTCTCGGGGTTCGATCCCGACTACGGCTTCAAGTTCGCTTCGATGGGCTGGCCCGAAGGCAAGCACGAGGACTGGATGACCGATGTGGACGGCGTCTTCGCGACCGGTGGACGCTCCGTCGTCCACGCCATGGCCGCCGGCGAGCGGGCGGCGGCCGCGATCGACGTCTACCTCGCGAAGAAGCACGGACGCGCCCCGGAGCCCCGCCCCGATCCGTTCGGTGGGCCGAAGCCTCCCGAGCTCCCGGCCGGCTACGGCGGTCCGGTCTGGACCCCGTAACGGGTCCCCCGCGTCCCGGTGGGGCCGGGCCCGCGTCGTTCGGCCGAGCGTGTTGCACCGGCCCCGGCGGGTGACACCGGCTCCAGCGAAGCGTTATATATCGAACTCGATACATAACTCTGTACTATGGCGAACCCCCCGCCGCGCGGGCCGATGCAGGGCCGGGTCCTCGGCCTGTACGCCCTGGCGACTCTCGACCGGGAGGGTTCGGTGTACGGCTACCTGCTCTCCGAACGGATCGGGGCAAAGACGGACGGAGCCTGGCGTCCCGGACCGGGCGCGATCTATCCGGCACTCTCGACCCTCGTCGAACGCGGCTACGCGCGCTCGTCCGTCGCGGGAAAGCGCCGCCTCTACTCGATCACCCCGGCGGGCCGGGCCGCCCTGCGTCGGATTCGAGCCCAGATGGCCGGAGTCGGTCCCGGGGCCCCCGACCTGAGCCTCCTCTGGGCGGAGATCGCCGGGTCGTCGGACCCGGGCGCCCACCTGATCCGGCACCTGCGGCGCCACCTCGATGCCCTCGAAGCGCTGCTCGAGCGTCAGCCCGATGCCCAGGCCGGCGGCCGCCCGCTCCGGGACGCCGCCCTCGCGGAACTCTCCGCGACCCTCGACCGGCTCGGCCCGTCGAGGAGCCGACGAGCCCGTCCCGGCCGTCGTCGGCCCTCGGGGGCCTGAGATGACCGACCCCGCGATCGTCGTCCGGAACCTCTCGAAGACCTACGGGTCCGGGGACCGGGCGGTCCGGGCCCTCGATCACGTCTCGCTCTCCATCGAGCCGGGCACAGTGTTCGGGCTGCTCGGTCCGAACGGGGCCGGGAAGACGACGCTCATCAAGGCGCTCACGGGGATCACGGACATCACGGAGGGCGACGCCTCGGTCGCCGGGTTCGACATCCGAAGGAACCCCCGGGAGGCGAAGGCCCGGATCGGGTGGGTCGCGGCCGAGGTGATCCTCGACGACGACTTCACCGCGCGCGAGAACCTCTGGCTCCAGGCGAAGCTCCAGAGCCTCACGAACTGGGAGTCGCGCGCCGACGACCTGCTCCAGTACTTTTCGCTGAAGGACCGGGCGGACGACAAGGTGAGCCACTTCTCGACGGGGATGCGCAAGAAGCTCGAGATCGCGCTGGCGCTCCTCCATCAGCCGCGGGTGATCTTCATGGACGAGCCGACGATCGGGCTCGACGTCAGCACCCGCCGGATGCTCTGGGACATCGTGACCCAGGTCCACAAGGAGTTCCAGGTCACGGTCCTCCTCACCACGCACTACATCGAGGAGGCCGACGCGCTCTGCGACCGGGTCGCCATCATCGACCACGGCCGGATCCTCGCCGAAGGGACCCCGTCCGAGTTGAAGGC
>DATJUJ010000026.1:0-46319 GCA_035502475.1 Thermoplasmata archaeon | reverse complement strand
GCGGGCACGAAGATGCACGCCGCGTTCGCCTGGGTGGCGAGCACGGCGTCCTGGACCGAGTCGAAGACGGGGACCCCCTCGACGGACGAGCCCGCCTTCCCCGGCGTGACCCCGGCGACGACCGCGGTACCGAACAGCTGCATCTGACGCGTATGGACCGTGCCCTGATGCCCGGTGATCCCCTGGACGACCACCCGGGTCTCCGGGGTCACGAGGACGCTCATGCCGGCCCCCGCGACGCCGCGACGACGGCCTGGGCGGACTCCTTGAGGCCCGGCGTCGCCGTGATCCCCGCCGACCGGAGGATCGCGATCCCTTCCTTCTCGTTGTTCCCCCGGATGCGGGCGACGAGCGGGAACCGGTCCCCGTCCGGGACCTGCCGCATCGCGGCGACCAGGCCCGTCGCGACGGTGTCGCACCGGGTGACCCCGCCGAAGATGTTGAGGAACACCGCCCGGGGCCTCGCCTGGGCCATGAGCAGGAACGCCTCCGTGACCTTCTTGGGGTCGTCGGTCCCGCCGAGGTCGAGGAACACTCCGGGGTCGCCGCCGAACTCCTTGAGGACGTCGAGCGTCGCCATGGTGAGCCCGGCGCCGTTCGCGATCACGCCGATGTTGCCGTCGAGCTGGACGAACGCGATCTCCTTCTCGCGCGCGATCTCCTCGAGCGGGGTCCGGTCGTCGCGGATCTCGGCGTACTCGGGGTGACGGAACGCCGCATCGTCCTCGATGATCACCTTGGCGTCGAGCGCGACGAGCCCGTCGCCGACGCGCGCGAGCGGGTTGATCTCGATGAGCTCGGCGTCCTCCTCCTGGAACGCCCGCCAGAGCGAGGCGAGCAGCGCGTCGAGCGACTTCGCGACCGGCCCCGACACGCCGAGGACCTTCGCGGCCCGGCGCCGCTCGTAGGCCGCGAGCCCGGGGAACGGATGGACGGGCTGGCGGTCGATGTCCGCGTCGTCGACCGACTCGATCTCGACGCCGCCCTTCGCGCTCGCGATCACGATCGGCGTCCGCAGGCTCCGGTCGAGCGTGATCGAGAGATAGTACTCCTGCGCGATCGCCAGCTTTTCCTCGAGGAGGAGCTCCTTCACGACCTCGCCCTTGAACTCGAGCCCCAGGATCGCCTGCGCGGCTGCCCGCGCCTCCTCGGGCGTGTTCGCGAAGCGGACCGCCCCGCCCTTCCCCCGCCCGCCCGCAAGGACCTGCGCCTTCACGACGCACGGCAGCGGGACCGCGCCGGCCCGCACGAGGCGCTCCGCCTCGTCCGGGCTCCGGGCGACCGCGCCCCGGGGCAGCGACACGCCGTACTTCCCGAACATCTCCTTCCCGCGCCATTCGGCGAGCTTGACCATGGAAACAAGCCTCGGCGCGCCGAAACGGGCGCTCTATTAAGCGAAAGGGGGCGGTCGAACGCGTCCGCGGACCGCCTGCGTGCCTCGCCGCCCCGACGGGCTCGCGCCCTAGACCGCGTTGACCGCGAAGCCCAGGATGAAGCCGACCATCACGCCGAGATAGACGAGCTGGTTGCGCCGCACCGACGCCTCCTTGGACTCGAGCGGTCGGAACGCCGTACGCAGCATCGGCAGGATCACATAGGCTATCGCGCCGATCGCGAGCGCGTCAAAGACGACGAGGAACAGACTGCTGCTCCAGAAGTAGCCGATCGCTCCGCCGAGCAAGGTCGGGACTCCGCCCACCAGGAACAGTGCGACCATCAGGCCGATGCCGCGCGAGGCCGAGGTTCCGAGGAACGGGGACGCGATCGGGAACCCCTCCGTCACGTTCTGCAGGAAGAATCCGACGAATACGACCGCCAGGATTCCCAGGTTGCCCGCGGTCCAGTTGCCGCCAAAGACGAGCCCCTCGGTGAGGTTCTGGAGACCGATGCCGAGCGCGATGATCAGCGCGGTCGTCCGCGGTCCGCTGTCGATCTCGCCCACGAGCGCGGGCGATCCATCGTTCGCTCCCGGGATCTCGGAACCGGCGCCCCGGGGCCTCCCGCGCGGAAGATTGTCGATGGCGTACAGGCCGAGGAAAGCGATGAGGAACGCCGCACCGAAGGCGACCGACGCGCTCAGACTGGCGACGTATCCTCCCCCCGGGTACAGGAGCCCGGCGACATCGGAGAACACGTCCGCCAGCAGGAAGATCAGGATTCCGATGGCGATCGCGTTGAGCGCGACGGACCAGCGCCCCTGGGCCCGTCGGCTGTACACGACCGGTAGGGAGAGGAAGATCGAGAGTCCCATCGCCGCGGTCAGGGCCATGAACAAGAGGAAGTCGCTCATCGACGCTCGGCAGGGGTCACTCCGCGGTATTTTAATCGTTTTCTGTGTGAAGCATGGCCCCGCTTGCGTCACGATGTGAACGTCTACTCCCCGGTGGAAGAACCCGACGGGAGCAGCGCGCACGGGACCGCTGACCTGCAGATCATGAGCTCATGCAACGCCGGACCGCCAGGGTGACCCTGCCGAGGAAGGCTTCATTCACGTTGTGACTATAGATGTAGTCGTGTTCACGACGTCATCGTTAAACGGTCGGCGGGAATCCCACACTTTGATGTGGCCAAATCCCCGAGGACCTCATGACCGATAGAGCCGTCTCGACCACCACGGGCGCCGTGATCGCAATCCTGTCGATCGCCGTCGTGGCCCTCCTCGTGCTCGATCTCGCGCAACCGGTCCCGCCCGCCGCTTCGTGCACGGTCGCGAGCGGCTGCGAGCCCACCCCGACCCTCCTCGAGTTCCAGCAACGGAACCTCACTTCGTCGGTCCCGGGCGTAGCGGCCCACACGGACCCCGAGCTCATCGACGCGTGGGGGCTCTCCTTCGGGGATCCGGGTCGCATCTGGGTGAACGCCCAGTCGGGGTACTCGATCGTCTACAACGGAACCGGCGGACCGGTGATGATCGACGACAGCGTAGATCACCCCGGCGAGCTCGTCCCTCTCTCCGTCTACGTTCCGCCCGATCCAACCGCGGGAGGTCCCGCGCCGCTGACGGGCCTCGTTTTCGACTCCCTGCACGGACAGCCGGGCGCCCCGTTCTTGGGCGACGCGTTCACCTTTGTGAGCGAGCAAGGCGTCATCGCCGGCTGGCAGCCGCTCGCGAACGGCTCGGAGCCGCTGAACGCCACGATCCGGGTGGACGACTACCGCTCGGGCGCGGTGTTCAAGGGCGTCGCGTCCGCGGACACGCCGTACGGGTGGGAGCTGTTCGTGGCGGACTTCAGCCAAGGCCGGATCGACGTGTTCAACTCCACCTACGCGCCGGTCCAGACCCCGTGGGGATACCAGGATCCCCTGCTTCCGGCCGGCTACGCCCCGTTCGACGTCGCCGTGATCGACGGCCAGCTCTTCGTGACGTACGCGAAACAGAGCATTGACGATCAGAACGACGTCAAAGGGGTCGGCAACGGATACATCGATGTCTACAGCCTCGACGGCAGCTTCGAGCGGCGCCTCGTGAGCGGCGGGCCGTTGAACTCCCCGTGGGGACTCGCCCTCGCCCCGTCCGACTACGGTGCCCTCGCCGGCGCGCTCCTCGTCGGCAACTTCGGGGACGGTCACATTAACGCGTACAACGCGTCCACGGGGGCCTACCTAGGAACGGTGGCCCAGGGCGGAACCGTTCTTCAGATCGACGACCTCTGGTCGCTCACGTTCGGCACCGGCAACGGCGCAGGCCCCACCGACCAGCTGTACTTTACGGCGGGCTCGAGCGCAGAGTCCCAGGGGATCTTCGGCGAGTTGGACTACTCGGGGGTCAACGGGTAGGGCGGCCCGCCTCCGCCTGGGCCGACGCGGTGGGGCGATGACCGGGCTACGACGCGCCTTCCTACCGTACGGAAGCGCGCTCCTGGTGCTCGCGGGCCTGATCGGCTTCACGTCCGCGCGCCAGGGCGTCGTTCCGATCGGCGCCTTGGCCGCCACGGCCTCGGGCGCGCTGGTGCAGGCCGCGGTCGGGTGCGGCGTTCGGCACCGGCCGTGGAGAGTCCCGTACGCCGCCTTGATCACGGGTCTCCTCGTCGGCGCGCTGCTGCCCCCGGGCCTGCCGGTCGTCGTGCCGGTGGCCACCAGCGCGTTGGCCGTCGGCTCGAAGTTCGTCCTGCGCGCCCACGGGTCGCCGATCTTCAATCCCGCGGCCGTCGGCCTGTTGCTCCCGTTGGGACTGCTCGGGGTGAGCGCGACCAGCTGGAGCGGGCCGAGCCCGACCGTCCCATGGGGCCTCCTCGTGCTCGCCCCGCTTACGGTTGCCCTCGCCTCGACACGACGGCTGGCGGTCGCCGTGCCGTTCGGGGCCGCGTACGCGATCCCGACCCTCCTGCGATCGGGCTGGGTGCCGGGGTTCTCGGTCGGCTGGATGACGACTCTGGTCGGGACCGGATACTTCGCCGTCGCCTTCCTCATGGTCGCCGACCCGCGGACCTCCCCCTGGCCCGGCCCCGCCCAGGCCGCGTACGGGGCCGGGGTCGGTCTAGCCACCTGGGCCCTGGCCGGGGGCGGGATCGCCGACCCGTTCCTCTACGCGCTGCTGGTCGGCAACCTCGCCTACGCCCTGATCCGGCATCGCCGGAAGATGGTGGCTTGGGCCGCCGAGATAGCTTCGCCCGACCGGTGGGCATCGGCGGTGGCCGCGAGTCCTTTCCCCGAGCCGGTGGGTTCCGAGCGCTGGGATGCGTCGGCAACGTCGGGCGGACCGGGCGTGGGTCAGGCCGGTCGATCGGGCCGGGTCGACGCGCGACGCGGTCGCCCGCGTCGACGTGCACGGGGCCGATGGGCATCGGAGGCGGCCGATCCCTCGCCCGGCCTCGGCAGGTCGGCGCCGACCTCGTCGAGCAACCGTCCGGCGAACTCGGGCTTGGCGGCGTGAACCTCCCGGGCCGGACCCCGGGGCGGCACCAGCCAGGCGTCGATCTCCGGACTGCCCATCGTCGCGACGTCGTTCGCGACGACCCAGTCGGCTCGCGTCTCGTCGCGCAGTCGACGGGCTTCCGCCTCGAGGCGCTCCCGGCCCTCGCCCGCGAGCAGCTTGAACGCCACGAGCCGCGTGGGCGGGGGGGCGAGCCGTCGCAGCTCGGGCAGGACCTTGGGCGCGCGATGCAGCGTGATCGTGAGGTGGGCAAGTTCGCGGGAGGGGATCTTGCCGGCCCGGGCGTCCAGGGTGAAGTCGGACAGCGCGGCGGGAACAATCACGGCCGCCGCCCGGGAAAGCGACGGCGCGCGCTCGCGCGCCAGGGCGACGAGGTCCTCGACCCGGGACCAGGTCCGGACCGGTAGCCAGGCCGGGACCGGCACCTGTAGCGCCCCGGCCCACAGTTCCACGTCCGCGCCCCGGTAGTACGCCTGGTTCGCGAGGGCGACCGCGGTCGCCCCGGAACTCTCGTTCGTCACGGAGCGGACGGCGTCGATCGGCTCGCGTGACGCGCCGCCGACGACCACGACCGATCGCCCCGCCCACGGCGGTCGACCGAGACGGTGCAGCACGGCGGCGGCGACCTCCTCGGGCGGGGCCAGCTTCTCCTCGCCCTCGACGCTCTTCGAGGCCACGACCGCGACGCCCCAAGCGCGCAGCTTCGCGAGGCTCTCCTGGATCGCGGGGTTCCGATGCATGTCCTCGTGCATGGCCGGGGCCAGCAGGATCGGAACTCCGCCCCCGAGCGCGATCGAGGCGAACGAGGTGACGGGCGTGTCGTCGATGCCGTGGGCGATCTTCGAGAGGGTGTTCGCAGTGGCCGGAGCGATCAGGTACAGGTCGGCCCTTCCCTCGCCCGGCCCCAGCTCCCTCACGTGCTCCACCTGACCGGTCAACTGGACGATCGGAGGGTGACCGGTCGCGAACTCGATCGTCTCCGGCGTCACGAGGCGGGTCGCCTCGGGACTCATCACCGCCTGGACGTCCGCCCCGTGTCGGATCAGCTCGCGCACGATCCGGGGCACCTCGATGGCGGCGATCGAGCCGGAGACGCCGACGAGGATCCGACGCCCGGCGAGGAGCTGGGTCGTCCGTCCGCGGATCGCGCGACTGGGGTGCACGGGCTCGCTCCTCGGCCCCCGCATCGACGGGCCCCTCTTAGCGCCGATGCGGCCGGGCGGACCTAAAGAGGGGGACCGCTTCCGTCCGGCCGATGCCGACCCCGCCGCCCACCCCCCCGGGACCGGAGGCGCCGGGGCCGACCGGCGACGAGGTGCCCTTGCCCGTCGTCGCGGCGACCAGCCACTTCGCCGAGGTGAGCCGCCCCGCCGGACCCCCCCGGCTCGCGGCGCCGCCGCGTTCCGTGGAGCGCGGCGTCGTCGTCTTCGACCTCGACGGCACGATCCTCGACGACATGGACCTCATCAGCCACGTCGCCGGCGACGTGATGGAGAAGGCGTTCGGCACCCCGGCGGCGGAGGGTCGGGTCCACTACCTGGCCACGACCGGGATGCCGTTCGAGGCGCAGCTCGCCCAGCTGTATCCGACCGCACCCGCCGCGCTGCGCGCCTCGACCGCCCGCACGTTCCACCAGCGGAAGGTCACGGAGGCGTACGCCAAGGCGAGGCCGTTCCCCGAGATCCCGAAGCTCCTCAAGCGGCTCGGTCAGGAGGACTGGACGATGGCGATCTCCACGGGCGCCGAGACGGAGATGGCCGACCTTCTCCTCGAGCGGGAGGGGCTCCGCTTCTGGTTCGAGGAGGTGCTCGGCTCCGCGGAAGGAACGAAGCGCGAGCACCTGGCCGAGTACCGGCGGCGGTTCCCCGGCGTGCCGGTGTTCCTCGTGGGCGACTCCCGATTCGACATGGAGGCGGCGCACTCCGTCGAGGGAGTCCGCGCGCTGGGACGCGCCTCCCACGTGCCGGGTTGGTCGCTCGCGCCGACCGACCTCGAGCAGTGGGGAGCGGTGTGGGCCGACTACCAGCTCGGCGGGCTCCCCGAGGTGCTCGACCGCCTGACGGCCCCGGATCGGGCGCCGGCGCGTCCGAAACGGTCGAAGGGCCGTCGCGCCCGCTAGAGGGCCGGGACCGAGAGTCTCAGGGTCGGGGTGCGTCCCCGTCCCCCTTTGAACCCGGGTCGAGGGATCCACAGTCCCCCAGGATAGGCCAAGCTACCCCATCCCGGCCGCATCGGCGAGAGCGCGCCCCCGAGAGAAAAGGTTTACCCGGACGGGGGAGGCCGGCCCGCTTCGGTCTCGGAGCGGGTGAGGAACGCCCGCCGCTCTCGGCGTTCCGCCCGAGCGACCTGGACGAAGCACAGCCCGAAGGCGATCGCGAGCGCGCCGCCGATCCACGCCTCGAAGTAGAGCCAGCCGGCCCCGGACCACCAGAGGGCCCCGAGGAACAGGCCCCCGGCGACCGCCACCAGCACCCCGCCGATCAGGAACTGGGTCTCGCGCAGAACCATGGGTCGTCGGCCCGGGACGTGCCGTCACCGGTACGCCCAGATCACCGCCTGACCGAAGAAACGCCACGGCACGCCGACGTGTTCGAACCCCGCCCGCTCGAGCGCCGCGACCTCCGCGGCGACGGTCGAGGGGTGGTCGAACTTCTCGTGGGCGTGCCAGACCTGCTGCGGGCTCGTCCAGCTTGCCGAACGCGCTCCGGCCGGCCGGAGCGCCGACGCGATCTGAGCGTAGCGATTGTCGAAGATCGGGTCCTCGGGCAGGTGGTCGTCGGCATCGCCGAAGTAGCCCCCGCGCGGCAGCACACGATGGATGCGACGGAACAGCCGCCACTTCTCGGCGTCGGTCAGGTGGTGGATCGCGAGCGCCGAGACGACCGCGTCGTACGGTCGCTCCTCGAAGTCGCCCAGGTCCCCGGTCACGAGCGTCACGCGCTCGCGGTGCGGTCTGAGCTTCGCGCGGGCCCGCGCGATCATCTGCGGCGACACGTCGATCCCGGTGAGCTCGGCGTGCGGGAACTCGTCGAGCAGCTGGGCGGTGAGCGTCCCCGTGCCGACCCCGAGCTCGAGGATGCGGAAACGACGGGTCGGCAGCCACGGGATGCCCCCGAGGATCGTCCGGTGCAGGTCGATGTACCCGGGCATCGACGCGCGCGCGGTCCGGTCGTAGCCGCGGGCCTCCCGGTCGAACTCACGTCGCAGGGAGGCGCCGGACCGGGGCGGAGACATCGAAGACCGGGAACGGCACGGGCAGATAGGGCTTGATGCCGCCGGACCCGCGCGAAACGCTCATCGTCCCGCGCGTCCCAGGGGGGTGGGGGGAGGACAGCGCCCATGTCGGCGGAGGGAAACCGGCGGCTCGGCCTGGTCTTCGGCATCCTCGCCGCCGTGCTGCTGATCGTCGATGGGCTCGTCCAGATCGTGGCTGGGGTGTTCTTCCTCGCGGTCGGGTCGGGATTCGGCCTCGTGACCGCGACGCTCAGCCGCGCGGTGATCCTGTTCGTGTTCGGGTTCCTTTTCGGCTTCCTCGCCTTGCTCGGCCACTCCCGCGCCGAGGACCGGTCGCTCGCGGCGGGGATCGGGCTGCTCGTGCTCGCGCTCGTGGGCTGGCTGCTCGTCGGCCTGGGGTCGGGACTGCTCGGGATCCTCGCGACGATCCTCGCCCTGCTGGCCGGGATCTTCTACCTGGTCGCCCGCCGCTGACGACCCCCTCCGGAAGGCCCGCCCCGGGGTTCCGATAGTCAGAAATCCCCCCTCCCCGCATCGTACGGGGTGTAGTCGGCCCCGTGGCGCGTTCCGAGCCGCCCGCTGCTGTACCGGACGTTCCGGCCCACCGGTGGGACGCCGTCGTCTCGATCCTGCCGCTCGGGGTGGCGGCCGCCGCCCTGTTCCTGGGCGCGTACGTCGCCTACGTGAGCGCCCCCGCGGCCGGACCGCGGATCTTCCCGCTCTGGGACCTCCTGTTCGTGCTCGGGCTGCTGGCGGTGATCGGGGCGGGCCTCACCGTCGCGATCGGCGAGGAAGCGAGCGGGCGCCCGGCCCCCGCCGAGGCTCCCGCCTCGTCCGCCTCGGGGGACCGCTCGGAGTTCGGTCGGCCGCGCCCGGCCGCGACGCCCGGGTCGGTCCCGATGCCCACGGGGGGGCTCGCGGTCGCGGTCACTTCGCTCGGGGGCCGACCCGCCCTGCCCGCCATCTGGTCCGAGGACGATCTTCCGCTGCCGGCTCCGCGGAGGGCGCCGGTCCGGCGCCCGGTCGAGACGGAGACCTCCGTCGCGACCGCGACCGCTCCAGCGCCCCGGACCGCGGTCGTCGAGAACGCGCTCGCGGAGATCGAGGACATCCAGCGGGACATCGCGCCGCGCCGTCCGACCGACGCCGCCGTGCCGCCGTGAGCCCGGGCGCCCTCTGCCGTTAAGAGGTCCCGCCGCGGTGGGTCGCCCATGGAGTTCCCGGCGCTCGCGACGCTCGATCTCTCCACGCTCCGCTGGCTGCGGTCGGGCACGACGCCGCCCGAGTTCCGGCTCTCGGCCGGCGACCAGCCGGTGCTGCGGCTCGTGTGGGCGAAGGGGACCGGGTCCGTCGCCCAGGCCGAGTACGCGGGCGGGGGTTGGACGTTCGCCCGCGGCGGCTTCCTGAACCCGCACCTCACGGCGCACACGCCCGACGGGAAGGAGACGGCCCGGCTCGTCGTCCACCTGAACCACCACGCGATCGAACTCGCGGGCGGGCCGACGTACCGGTTCCATCGGGCCGGCGTCCTGGTCCCGGCCTGGAAGGTCGATGGCCCGGACGCCGCCGAGTGTCTCCACATCGAGCCGGTCCGCGAGGGCCGGACGCTCGAGGGGGGCGCCGTGCTGGTGGCCCCGGCGGCGACCGGCCGGCCGGAGCTTCCGCTCCTCCTGGGACTGAGCTGGTTCTTCATCGTGCTCGCGTGGTTCGAGGACGAAGCGTTCGTACCGCTCGAGGACCACACGGTCGGCCCCTAGGCGGGCCGGCTCCCTACGCGGGAGGGATCGAGCTCTTCCAGAGGTCCGCGAAGCACGACGAGCAGAGGTTGTGCATCCGGGGCCACCCTTCGTCCGGCACGACGGTCAGCCGGGTGATCACCTTCTGGCAGCCGTCGCAGACCATCGCGCCGTCCTTGAGCGTCAAGGGTTCTCCCGGGGGGGTGGGCGGGCCGACGCGCCCCGCCTACTAAACCGCACGGGGCGGACGGCCCGGCGCGGGGAATCCGAGCGCGGCCAACAGCTTCGGGATCATGACCTCGTAGCGCGGTCCGCTGTCCGCGTGGACGCCGTCGAACTCGTGGAGGTCGACCGAGACGCCCTGGCGGCTCGCCTCCGCGGCGAAGACCCGGGCGGAGACGTCGAGCGCGTACTCGTCGCGCGTCCCGCCGTCGGCGTAGACGTACGCGAGCCGCCGGAGCGCGTCGCGGTACCGCTCCGTGCGGATCATCCGGACCGGATCCCACGCGAGCCACTTCGACCAGACGGCGTCGCGGAGCTCCCCGGTCTCGAGGTCGAACGGCATCTCGAAGCGGCCGGGCTCGGCGTCGATCGGCGAGTAGCACGACGCATAGCCCATCATCTCGAGGCATTGGATGTCCGGGTTCCGCGGCCCGAAGTCGCTCGTGGGCTCCGAGAGGATGCGCCGGAGCACCGCCTCGGGGCCCCCCGAGCGCCGGAACTGGCGGAAGATGCCGGGGAAAGAGGGGAGGTACGTGTACTCGAAGTAGGCGTCCCCGGCGTTGGAGCCGACCGCGCGCAGGAGGTCCGGGTGGCGGAGCCCGAGCACGAACGCCCCGTAGCCGCCGCTCGAGGTCCCGAGCACGGCGCACGGTCCCGTCCGATAGGTCTCCTGGACCCACGGGAGGACCTCCTCGATGACGTAGTCCTCGTAGCGGCCGGTCGCGCTCGAGTTGAGGTACTGGCTGCCCCCGAGCGTCGTGAGGCAGTCCGGCGCGACGACGACCGCCTCCGGGACCGCGCCCGTCCGGATCAGCCGGTCGAGACGGCCCACGTGGGTGTCCTGGAGATAGCGGGGCCGCTGGAAGTGGAGGTAGCCGGCCCCGGTGTACCCCGAGAGCAGCAGGAGGAGCGGCTGCCCTTCCGTCTTCCCCGACGGGGGGATGTAGACCGGGAGATCGCGAACGGTCGGGTCCCCCCACGGGTTCCCCTCGAGGACTCGGCTCGGGAACCGGTGGACTTCCATCCGTCCCTTCCATCCGGCAGGGAACACGCGCTCGGAGCGGGCCTCGGTCGGTACACGGATCGCCATGGGGGTCGCCTCGGGTCCGTCATCGGGGCCGGGTTCAATACCCCACGGGGGGTCGCGGGGAGACCGTGTCCGCCCGCGCGCGATCCCGGGCCAGGGCGCTGGGGCCGTCACTCGCCCGCGCTCTCGACCGGGTCGGGGCCGACCGGCGGCTCGGCGCCGCGGAACTCGCCGACCGCACGCTCCGCGCGATCGCACGGGAGGTCGCGCGGGCCCCGGACGCGCAGAGCGAGGGGCCGTGGCTCGCCGCGCTGGCCCGTCGGCTCGACCGCTTGCAGCCGGCCATGGCCGTCTTCCGCCGCTGGGCTCGCGAGCTGCGGGGTATGGCGGGGGTCGCCGGCGTGGGGCGACGCCGGCGGGCGTTCGACCGATGGCTCGACCGGGAGCGGGAGCGACCGCGCCGGGAGGCCGTGCGGCTCGACTCGGTCGTTCGGCGGCGTATGCCTCCGCACGCCCGGATCCTCACGCTCAGTCGCGGGTCGACGCTCCGCCGAGCGCTCGAGGGACTCCCCGGCGATCGACGGCCGAGCGAGATCGTCGTGCTCGAGAGCCGACCGGGCGGGGAGGGCCGGCGGTTCGCCCAGGAGCTCCGACGCGCCGGTCTTCCCGCCCGCTGGGTCGCCGACCGACGCTACCGGGCCGCGCTGCGGGGCTCCACCGCCGTGCTGCTGGGGGCCGACGCACTCTATCCGGACGGGACGCTCGTCCACAAGGTCGGCACCCGCCGGCTGGCGAACGCCGCCCGTCGGCTTGGGGTCCCGGTCTATGTCGTCAGCGGCGAGTCAAAGCTCGCGGCGCGACGGAGCCCTCCGCGCGCGCTCCCGCGACTCTTCGACCGTACCCCTGCGAGATGCCTCTCGGAGTTCTGGACCGACCGCGGGGCGTTCTCCGCGGGCCGGTGGCGCCGGCGGTGGGGGCCGGCGAGGCCATCTGCCCGAAGGGCCTGACCGGGTCGGGGAGCTTCGCGTGGCGACGAAGGGCACGGGGGCCGACGGCGTCGAACGGCTCCCCGCGCAGGCGTTCGACGGCGACCGTCTCGCCCGACCGGGCACCTGGGCGGTGGCGTTCGTCGCCGACTGGTGTCCGTTCTGCCGTCGCTTCCGCCCCGAGTTCGAGGCGTTGCCGGGCCCGGTCGGGTTCCGCCGGGGGTGGGGGGACGTGACGGACCTCGAGAGCCCGCTCTGGGACTCCTTCCATCTCGAGGTGGTCCCCACGGTCGTCGCGTTCCGCGACGGCGCGGTCGTGTTCCGGATCGACGGAGTCGCGGGCGTCGGCCTCGGCCCGGCCGACCTCGACGCGCTTCGCCAGGCGCTCGCCGATCCCCCGGCGCGCCCGGGCTGAGCGAGCGCCGTCAGGGCTTTTACCGCCGGCCGGGTCGGAGGGCGCATGGCTCCGCCGGACGCTCCGCCCTCCCGCCCCGTGGCGCTCGTGACCGGGGGAGGCACGGGGCTCGGGCTCGCGATCGCAGGCGTGCTCGCCGACGACGGCTACGACCTGGTCCTCGCGAGCCGCTCGGACGAGCACCTCCAGGCCGGGGCCGATCGTCTGCGGGGGCGGGGCGCCCGGGTCTTGACCTCGCCCCTCGACGTGCGGCTGCCGGAGCAGGTCGACCGCACGATCGACGCGGTCCGGTCCGAGTATGGGCGTCTCGACGTGCTCGTCAACAACGCGGCCGGCAACTTCGCCGCGCCCGCCGAACGCATCTCCCCGAACGGCTGGAGGGCGGTGGTCGGCATCGTGCTCGACGGCACGTTCTACTGCAGCCGGGCGGCGTTCCCGATGCTGCGCGCCGCGCCGGCCCCGTCGATCGTGAACCTCGTCGCCTCGTACGCGTGGACCGCCGGGCCGGGCACGGCGCACTCGGCGGCGGCCAAGGCCGGCGTGGTCGCGCTGACCCGGACGCTCGCCGTGGAGTGGGCGCGCTACGGCATCCGGGTGAACGCCGTCTCCCCGGGGCCGGTGCGGACCGAGGGGACCGATCGGCAGCTCTGGGTCTCCGAGGCGGTCGTAAAGGCCGTGACGGACGGCGTGCCGATGGGCCGGTTCGGCACGCCGTCCGAGATCGCCGAGGCCGTGCGGTTCCTCGCCAGCCCCCGGGCGAGCTACATCACGGGCGAGGTCCTCAGCGTCGACGGGGGCCAGTGGCTGGGGAAGGGGGCCCTCCGCCTCCTAGAGGCGATCGCCCCCGATCCCTCGGCGTCGGCTCCCCCGGCGGCCGGCGGCGGTCAGCGGAACTCGGGCGCGTAGCGCCGGGCGGCGGCTCGGGCGAGCTCGATGGCCGCGTCGCGCGACCCTTCTTCGTCGAGCGCGCCGAGCTCCGAGCTCACGTCCACGAGGACGACGGGCTCGCCCTGCGTCGGCATCGCCCACCCGTGCTCGGAGTTCGGCGGGATGTAGTACGAGTCGCCCACCCGGACCACCCGCTCCCCGTCCGGCATCGTGACGCGCCCTTCTCCGGCGAGGACGACGCCGAGCTCGGGGAACGGGTGCCGGTGCAGCTGGAGCCGCGTGCCGGGCTCGATGCGATAGAGCATCATCGCGGTCCCGCGGCCCTCGATGAGCAGGCGCGCCATCACCCCGGGGACGATCGTCACCCAGCGCGGCGGAGGTTCCTCGTGGGCGTTCCGGACCGCCGGTCCGACGGACGACACACGAGGGCGACGGAGTACGCCTATAACTATCCGTTCCCCGCCCTTCGGAACGGCTGTGCGACGGGCGACGCTACGTAGGCGGCACGTGGCGTTCCAGCAGGAACGCGCCGAGCACCGCGAGGTAGACGTCGGGCTTCGTCAGGTGCGGCGCGTGCCCGCACTCGGCGATCCGCTGCACGGTCGCGAACGGGAGCGCCCCGGCGAGCGCCTCGGTGATCCGCCGGAGGAGGGCGGGGCTCTCGTCCCCCGTGGTGAGCAGCACGGGCAACAGGAGATCGCCGAGCGCTGCGGGGGACGGGGCGTACGCCGCGGGGTCGTCGAGCTCCTCGGCCCACTGCGGGGCTCCCGCGACGTACGCGCTCCGGATCGCGGCGGGCAGCCGCTCCCACGCCCCCTCCTCGGAGCTGAACGCCCCGACGAAGCGCCGCGCCGCTTGCTCGGGATGACCCCCGCGAGCGAGCGCCTTCAGCTCCGCGAGTTCCGCGAGGGTGCGCTCGGCCTCGGGCGCCGTCGCGGGATCCGCTGCGAGCAGGCCCACGAACGGCGGCTCGTGGAGCGCGAGACTCCGCACCAGGTCGGGACGCGTCGCCGCCAGCTGGACCGCGACCGCTCCCCCGTAAGAGTGGCCGATCACGTGCGCCGGGTACCGATCCGACTGCTCGAGGACGGCCGCGAGGTCTCGGACATCGTCGGCGACGGGATGGGGCCGGGGGGAGGCCGGGCTACGGCCGTGGCCGCTTCGGTCGTAGACGACGACCTCCAGCGCGGTGGCGAGCCCGGGCACGATGGGCGCCCAGGTCCGGTGGTCAACGAACGAGCCGTGCACGAGGACCACGGGGTCGCCCGCGGTCCCGTGCAGCTCGTAGTAGACGCTGCGCCCGTCGACGGTTGCGACGCTCACCACCGGTTCCGGCCCCGCGCCCGCGCGCGGGACCGCCGCGCGAGTCCGGGGCTCCTCTTAGGCGTGGCCCCGCCCGGTCGCCCGGGCAATCTTACTATCCGACCGCCGTTCGGGCGCCCGACGGGGCCATGAGCGCGATCTTCCAGCGACCGCTGTGCGAGATGGGCCGGGCGTACGACTTCGCGTTCCGTCCGGCCGCCGGGGACCCGGGGCCCGAGTTCGGGGGCGGCTGCGACACGAGGCCCCATCGCCTCGAGCTGTTCGCCGCGGGCACCGACGCCACCTCGGCGGCCGCCGTCTGGTCGCCGTTCTCGGTGTGCGACGAGCACGAAGCGCAGCTCCGGACGATCGATGGGAGGCTCGTCACGTCGGGTCGCCAGCCGAGCCGGTTCCGCCGGTGAGCCGGGGCCGGCCGAACACGCTACAAGCCCCGGTCCGGTAGCCGACCGATGACCGAGTCGCTTCCGACCGGGCTCGCCTCCCGCGTCCGACTGAACCAGGGGACCGAGATGCCGTGGCTGGGGCTCGGAGTCTTCCAGTCGGAGCCCGGGCCGTCGACGGAGCAGGCCGTCCGGTGGGCGCTCGAGGCCGGGTACCGTCACATCGACACGGCGGCGATGTACCGCAACGAGGAGGACGTCGGCCGCGCGGTGCGGGCGAGCGGCGTCGCGCGGAGCGAGGTGTTCGTGACGACGAAGCTCTGGTTCAGCGAACACGGCTACGAGAGCGCGCTGGCCGCCGGTCGCGCGAGCCTCGCGCGGCTCGGGCTCGAGTACATCGACCTCTACCTCATCCACTGGCCGAGGGCACCGAGCCCCCAGGCCCGGCTCGACTCGTGGCGCGCGCTCGAACGCCTCCGGGACGACGGGGTCTGCCGGGCGATCGGCGTGAGCAACTACACGATCCGCCACCTGGAGGAACTGCGCCAGCACTCCTCGACGGTCCCCGCCGTCGATCAGGTCGAGTTCCACCCGTGGGTCTACGATCCGGCCCTGCTCGAGCACCTTCACCACCACGGGATCCGGGCCGAGGCGTACTCCCCGCTCACCCGGGCGCGGCGGCTCGACGACCCGACCGTCGCGGAGATCGCGGCGGCGCACGCGCGCTCCCCGGCGCAGGTGCTGATCCGCTGGGGGCTCCAGCACGGGATCGTCGAGATCCCGAAGTCGGTCCACCGGGAGCGGATCCTCGAGAACGCCCGGGTGTTCGATTTCGCGCTCTCCGGAGCGGAGATGGCCCGGCTGGACGGCCTGCGCGGCGGGCCCCGCGTGACCCAGATGGACCCCGAGGACCTCCCGTAGGCGCGGTCCGGCCGCCGAACGGAACCCGCCGGCGCCCGTCCGAGAGGGAACTTAATATATGCACCATCGGTGAAGACTCTCGGGTCAGCCATGGTCTCCGTCGAGGTCGCCCACGAGAAGTGCACCGGGTGCAGTCACTGCCGTGACGTCTGCCCCGTGACGGTCTTCGAGATGCAGCCGCGAGAGAACTGGCCGAACGTCGTCGACGACCCCAACGTGGCGGCCAAGTTCCAGTTCCGCGCCGAGAAGTCCGCCGTGATCCACGGCCCGGACTGCATCATGTGCGAGGCGTGCCTCTTCGAGTGCGAGGGCGAGTGCATCACCATCGTCGATGACGAGGGCACCGTCCACCAGTCGACGTACAAGTAGGCGCCCCGCGCGCGGTGCGCCGCACGGTCTCTCATCCTAAGGAGGGCTCGTGTCGGGCTCCGTCGAATCACCGGTCCCGACCCCGCCCGCCGCGGGCTTCCTGGGCCTGGGACGGATGGGCCTTCCGATCGCTCGTCGCTGGCTCGCGACGGGAACGCCCCTCGTCGTCTGGAACCGCTCGCGGGAGAAGGCCGAGCCGATCCTGGGCGCCGGCGCGCGTTGGGCCGACTCGCCCCGCGCCGTCGGCCGGGCGATCGGCGGGGGGACGGTCGGCGTCCTCGTGCGGGACACGCGCGCCCTCACGGCGGTCCTGTTCGGCCGGAGCGGGTTCGTGCGGGGCGCCTCGCCCGGAGCCCTCGTCGTGAACCTGACGACGATCGCCCCCGACGAGAGCCGCGCGCTCGCCGAACGGCTCTCGGCGCGGGGGCTCCACTACCTGGAGGCGCCGGTCGGCGGCAGCACGGCCGCTGCGGAGGCCGGCCAGCTCCTCGTCTTTGCCGGAGGGAGCGCCGCCGACCTGGCCACGGCCCGGCCGCTGCTCGATGCGATCGGCCGCCGGGTCGAGCTCGTCGGGCCGGTCGGCGCGGGAGCGGCCACGAAGCTCGTCAACAACCTGCTCACGATCGGCTACGTCGCCCTCGCGGGCGAGGCGCTCGCCCTGGCCGACGGCCTGGGCCTCGACCGCGCCGCGACCCTCGACCGGCTGCTCGCCGGCGGCGGCCGTTCCGCGATGCTCGAACAGAAGCGCCCGGCGTTCGAGCGGCGGGAGTACCCGACCGCCTTCGCGCTCGATCTCGCCGCGAAGGACCTGAAGCTCATCGAGCGCGCCGCCCGGGAGACCGGCCGCCCGACCCGGCTGAGCCGCGAGGTCCGTCGGCTCGCCGAGGAGGCGATCCGGCAGGGCCACGGCGCCGAGGACTTCGCGGCGCTGTTCGAGGCCGCGCTCGCCCGCGGCCCGGCCCGGTCGCCGCCCGCACCGGCCGCGGCCCCCGCGCCCGAGACCCCCGGCGGCGCCGGGGACCCGCCGCCGAACCCCCCGTCCTAGACGGCGCGGTGCGTCGGCTTGTAGAACGTCGACCGCACCTGGGGCGCGCCGCCGTCCGCCGGGAAGCTCACCCGCACCGCGGAGGCGCGGCCGAAGGCGGTGAACTCGAGGGAGTACCAGACGGCGACCCAGGCGCCGGCCGCCGACTGGAACGCCTCGCCGAAGTGGTAGGTCATCGCGAGGACCCGGCTCTGCGCGCGGGCCGGGGCGTACGACCATTCGAGCGCTTCCCGGGCGTTCGCGGGCGCTCCCGTGTGGGGCGGCACGGCGAGCGGGGCCTCGACGGAGTACGGGCCGTCCACGAGCCCCCGGCCGAGGGTGTACCGGGCCCACGTGGTGCGGACCCGTCCGTCGCCCTGCTCCTCGGAGAGGATCACCCAGTGGAACGGGTTGGTGGTCGGCACGGGGACGGCGTTCGGCCCGACGGCCCGCCGGTACCGGCCGATCCGGAAGCGGCCCCACAGGCGGATCGCGAAGTAGGCGGCGAAGAACGCCATCAGGGCGTAGACGGTCGCGAGGTACGTCCCGAACGGCACGTGGTTGCGCTCGACGACGAGGAGCAGGTAGAACGAGGCGATCGAGACCGCCATCGTGACGAAGTTGATCGCCCGGTCCGCGTCGATCTCGAGCCGCCGGTCGGAGAACGGGGCGAGCGGGGGGACCGAGAAGTGCGTGAACCCGTCCTGGAGGATGTGGCACGTGCCGCCGACCTCCATGACGACGAAGTAGATCAGCGCCGAACCGGGCGCGATGAGGGGCCCCAGCACGGCCCCGACGATCGCGACCACCGTGACCCCGAAGAACGAGTGGGTGATCCCGTGGTGCTGCAGGAGGGGGAACCGCCGCGCGAGCGGCCAGAACAGCGCGTCCGCGTCGGGGAGCCCGCCGGCGAGCGCCCCGGCCGCGAGGTACGACGGCTGGAACCCGACGATCCCGAAGGTGACGAGGTAGGCGACGAGGACGTGCGTGAAGAGGTCCACGGACCGTACCGCGCCCTAGAGGAGCCCCTCCTCCATGACCTCGACGGACTCGACGTGCGGGACCTTCGCGAGCGCCTGCTCGGTCGCGTCCAAGACCCCGCCCGTGTCGTCCATGACGACGGAGAGGAGGAGCGACTTCAAGCCGAAGGCGATGTCCTTCACCTGGAGGCCCCGGACGCTGACGCCCTTCGGGAGCGCCTCCCGGGCGCGCTTCGCGACCTCCTGAAGGTCGGTGTCGACGCCCTGGGGCATCAGCCGGAACAGGACCGCGACCTGACCCATCGGACCCGGCCTACGGCCCCTCGAACCCGCACCGGGGGCACTTGTAGAGGACGCTCTGGTCGCGGCACCGGGCGCACCGCCCGATCACTTCGATGCCGCAGCCCGGGCACGGGAACTGGGTCCCGCCGGGCGCCGGGAGCGCGTGCCCGCTCGAGGTGCACCGTGCGATCCCGGACGCGGATTCCATCGTTTCGCTCGCCGGCGGCGGGCCTACCTGCGGACGGCGCCGCGCCGGCGCGCGGCCACCCGGGTAGCGAATATAAAGACGACCCCGAGGAACGCCACGATCCCGGCGACGTACCACAGCGTGTAGTCGGGCGGGGCGCCCGGGATGTAGAACGAGACCGAGTACGCCGTCGAGCCGTTCGGGAACGTGACGAGGCCGTGCTCGTTGGCGAGCGAGATCGTGAACGTGTGCCAGCCCGAGCCGAGACCGAGGGTGACGTACTTGTACGAGAGGTCGTAGGTGCTGCCGGCCGTGAAGGTGGGGACGGTCACGGTCCCGACGGCGCTGCCGTCGAGCTCGATGGTGACGACGAACGAGAGCACCGTCGCCGTCGAGCGGTCCACGAGGGTGGCGGCGAGCTCGTACGGCTGGACGACGTGGATCGTGTAGGTGAGGTTGATCGAGTCGTTGGCCGTCGACGAGACGCTCGTCACGAGCACGTCGATCGTCACCAGCTGCGCGATCGCGTTGACCGTGAGCGCGGCCCCGCGGTACGACCCGTTCGAGATCGTCGCCGTCGTGGGCGTGAAGGTGATGCCGGTGGTGTTGCTCGCGAAGATCGCAGCATAGTAGGTGATGTTCCCCACGAGCGTGCCGTTCGGCGCGTAGGCCGCCCCGCCGGTCGCGTTGACGTCGTAGAAGCCGTCGGCACTGGTCGCGAGGAGGGTCGGCCCGCTCATCGACGCCGTGAAGTTCGACGTCGCGGCTCCGGCGAGGTCCGAGCTCGAGGCCGGGTTCCGGCCGGCCGCGGCCGGGGCGGCGAGCGCGGCCAGGCCCAGCAGCAGGGCGAGCCCGAGGGCGAGGACCGCGGCCGCGCGGGCGCTCAGCGTCGCCGCCACCTCCGGGACCGGTTCCACCGGTAGAGCAGGATGACGCCGATCAGCGCCAACGCGGGCACGAAGACGAGCACCGGAACGACCCAGTCGGGCAAGCTCGAGGGCGCCGATCCGACCCCGGGTCCCGTGACCGTGAAGATCGGGACCCCGTGGGCGGTCGAGGGACTCACGGAGCCGAACGGCACGGGCAGGGCGACCGAGGCCTGGGCGCTGCCGCTCGCGTTGAGGACCGTGACCGCCACGTGGACAGCGCCGGGCGGCACGAAGATCGGCCCGGTCGCATTGAGGAGCACGAACCAGGTCACGTTCTGCCCGGCGGCAAGGTACGAGACCCCGTTCGAGATGTTCTGGCCGGCGAGCTGGAAGGTCGTGGACCAGCCGAGGCTCGTGAGACGGTTCGCGTCGACCGCGGAGACCTGGACCGTCTCGCCCTGGTTGCCCGTGTTGACCGTGTAGAACGGCACGCGGGCCTCGGTGGGCCCGACCTGGGCGGGCGACGAGGTCGGCGGGATGCCCGCGGCCACCCCGTAGACCCCGACCACGTGGATGATCGGGGCCGGGAGGACGGAGCCGATGACGGTGCCGTTCGGGAGCGCGAAGGCGATCGCGATCGAGGGGTGCTCGACGATCGTGCCGGTGGGGACGTAGATCGTCGCGATGCCGGTCACCGGCGAGCCGCCGACGGGGAGCGTCAGGTTGCCGAACGAGAACGTGAAGTTCCAGTACGCGGGCGATCCGACGGGGTGGACCGTGACGGGGACGTTCCCGTGGTTCTGGAACCGGAACTGGAAGACGACGTGGGTGCCGCCGACCACCGTGACGCTCGAGGGGCCGATCGTCGTCGCGGTCACGGACGGGGTGAACTCGTAGGCGAGGCGGAGCACGGTGCCCACGTTGCCGGAGACGATCGCCACCGTGGCGGAGGCGTTCGCGGCCGTCGCGACGCCGTACGGCGAGCCGGTCGCCAGCGCGGAAACGAAGTACGTGCCGACGGGGAGGGCGATCTGCACCGGGGAGGACGCCGTGACCCCGGGGTACACCGTCGACGTGCCGAACACGCTCGCGACCGTCACGTTCGCGGGCCCGGGGGCCGCGAGCGACCCGTTCGCCGAAGCCGGGGAGATCGTATCGAGCCAGGTCGGCTGCAGCGCGACGGCGACCGACGGGTTGGCTCCCGGGAGCACGAGGCTCGACCCGAAGTTCGCGAGCAGGTCGGAGAGCGAGCTGGCGCTCGCGTAGATCGAGTAGGCGCCCGGCAGGACCCACGCCGAGAACGTCCCGTTGGGCGCGCTCACGATCGTGAGGTTCGTGTAGGGGTACGGGCCCACGAGCCGGACGGTGCCCGGCACCGGGCCCGACATCCCCGAGGCCGTCAGCGTGCCGTTCAACCAGACGCGCATGGTCGTGGGCACGAACTCGACGGAGCACTGGGCGCTCGTCGTCGTGATCGTGCAGGAGCTCCCGCTCGCGGCGGTCCACGACGCCGCATAGGTGCCGTTGGGCCCGACGATCGGCGTCACCGTGGAACCGGTCACGCCGTACGTCACGCCGGTCGGGAGGACCGCGTAGAACGAGCCGTTCACGACGGAGGCGAGGACGGTCGCGCCGCCGGGCGTCGTGAGGGTCACCGTCGTGTTCGCGAGCAGCGGCGACCCGCTCGGCTGGACGAGGGAGCCGTTGACGCCGATCCCGCCCGTCCGGAGCGTGATCGTGGGCGTGATCGCGCCCGCGCTGGGCACCGAGACCCGCGTCACGTTGGTGAACGCCTGGCCGGCGACCGTCACGTTGGCGTAGACCGAGTAGGTTCCGACGGCGGCATAGAAGCCGGTCGTGTACGCGGTCCCGTTGACGGAGACGTTGAGCGGCGGCGACGAGAGGGAGACGTAGGTGGTCCCGAGCGAGGCCCCGGCGGGCAGCGTGAGCGTCCCCGTCGTGTTGATCTCGGGGACCAGGCGAAGGCTCACGGAGGCCGTGGCGGCTCCGAGCGGGATCGTCGCCGTGAGGGGGGCCGCCGGTCGGTACAGGATCGTGCCGTTCGCCCACGGCGTCCAGCCCGAGACCTGGTAGGTGCCCGGCAGCAGCGAGACCGTGCCCGTGGGACCGGACGAGACCGTCCGAGAGGCCGCGCTCGGGCTCGCCGCGGTCAGGTTCACGGTCGCGGTCCCCGTGGTAGGCAGGCCGGGCAACCGGAGCGTCACCGTCACCGGCGTGAGCGCGAGCGGAAGGGTCGAGAGGGTCCCGAGGGCGTTCGGGGAGAGGCCGCACTGCGTGGCGCTCGCGAAGCCGGGGGCGCTCGCCCGCACGCAGTAGCTGCCCGCGCTGAGCGGTAGGCTGGAGGGGAGATACGTGGCGATGACCCCGCTCGAGCTCCCGACGACCGGGACGGTCGCCCCGTTGGACCCGAACGAGACGTTCACGAGCGACGTCGGGGCGGCAAAGAGCGCGCCGGTCGCATTGAGGGCGCCGAGCGTGAACCGGACGGCGACGGCGACGGACGGGGTCAGCGTCAAGGCCGGGGCGGTCGGCAGCGACACCGAGGCGAGCGCCGCGTACACCGTGCCCGTGCCCGCGCTCGGGCCCTGGATCGCGAGCACGCTGTACGCCCCGGCGGGCAGGTAGAAGGCGTACGAACCGTTGGACGCCGCCCATCCGACCGCTTCGCCGCCAGCGGCGCCGTAGACGATCACCGCGGTGCTCGAGGCGCTGCCGCTCGGCCCGGCCTGCGTGACCGTCCCGCGGAGGCTGACGGCGGGCGAGAGCGCGACCGAGAGCGGGGCCCGCGGCGTCGTGACCGACGCGGTCACCGTGCCGAGGCCGGCCTCGAGCGTGCTCCCGACAAAGCCGAGCGCGTACACCTCGTACGACCCGACCGGCAGCACGGCGGTGGCCCGTCCGTTGACAGAACTCGTGACCACCGTCCCGTTGGTCGTCGTGGCCTCCAGGCTCGTGATCGGGGGGGTCGACGAGTTCGCGAACGTCGGCAGCGGGACGAACCGGACCGGGATCCCGCTCGCGGGAAGCCCGTTCGCCGCGACCGAGACCGTGACGGGGGCCGTCGTCGTCAGGGTCAGGTTGAGCTTCGAGCTCGCCCCCGGGGTCGAGATCGCCACGAACGCCCCGACCGAGCGCAGCGAGGTCCCGGGGAAGGTCGCGATGACCGTGTAGTTGCCGGGCCCCAGCGCGGTCACCGAGTAGTTCCCGGCCGCGGTCGAGACATTCGTCCGCGAGAACCCGGCTCCGGTGACGGAGACCAGGGCGCCCCCGACGGGGGCCCCGTTCTGGAACACGTGGCCGCCGATGCTGGCGGCCGGAAGCCCCGTCGTGAGGTTGGTCGGAGTGCCGGGCACGGCGCTGACGTTACCCTCGGAGTAGTTGTGGCCCGCGTAGAGGATGCTGTAGTTGTAGACCCCCGCGGGGACGTTCGGCAGCGAGAACGAGCCCGAGAGGTCCGTCGTCGCCGTGACCGTGGAGAGGTTGTCCCCCCAGAGTACGACCTTCGCGCCCGAGAGGAGCGGCTCGCCCGGCGTATAGGAGGTGCTGTTGGTCGTCTGCCAGTAGACCGTGCCGGCCACCGAGGCCGGCTGGAGCGTGAACGTCCGCGCGACCGTGGGGGCATCGTAGCTGAGCCCGATCGCGTTCGGCACCACGATCTTGACCGACTCGAGGACCGTCGACCGCTGCTGGGTCAGGAGGTCCGCCGAGCCGATCGTGATGTTGACGGTGTCGTTCCCGGGCGGGAGCACGAGCGAGAACGAGCCGTCCTTCGCGGTGGTGGTGACCATGTGGGGGATCCCCCAGCCGTCGTCGACCGTGACCGTCGCGCCCGAGACCGCGGCGCCGTTCGGGAGCCGTACCTCGCCGAGCAGGGTCTGACCGGGATAGTACTCGAGGAAGCTCTCGCCGCCCCCGAAGTAGGAGGAAGCGGAGGTGTCGGCGGTCCCGTTGGTCGCGTTCGCGAGCGCGATCGCCGTCGGCTTGTTCTCGGCGAGGCAGTTCGAGGTACTGTTGGGGTTCGGGCAGTAGTACGCCGTCTGGTACACGACCTGGAAGTGCTGGAGCATCCAGCCCGGTTCGATCGAGGCGTTGAGGGTAAGCCCCGGGATCCCGGGGCCGAGACCGGCTTCGGTGCCGTTGTAGCCGAAGTAGATGTGGTAGATCATCGAGTTGTAGAACGGCGAGAAATAGTTCGTGTAGTACTCGACCGGGCTCACGTCGGCGGGCACCGCGTCCTCCGGGTAGGTGTTGCCGTCGGATCCCAGCACGGTGACGTTGAAGTACGTCGAGGGATTGCCCGAGCCGTCGATGAGCCGGCCCGTCAGTTCGGCGGGCGCGTAGTAGATCCCGGTGTCGGGCGGGTTCCCGCCGAACGGGATCAGGCGGCTGTCGGTCATCGCGTAGCGGATCGAGTGGCCCGTGTAGGCCTGGATCGCGTTGTAGAAGCCCGCGACGCCGTTCTGGGTGAGCGACCCCGCGATGTAGTAGGAGGTGACCATGAACATCGCGTTGAGGTCCGTGAGCGTGCTCGAGTCGACCGGCAGGTAGAGCCCGGGGTCGTTGACGACCGTCGTGAAGTCGGCCGACTGGTTCACGAGGTCGCTGTTGAGCTTGGAGACGTTGAGGCCGTTCTGGGCCACGATCTGGTCGAGCCCGCCGGGCAGGTAGCCGGTGCCGCCGGACTGGGCCCCGTTGAGGAGGGTCGTGGCGAGGACGCCGATCGCGATCGACTCGTTCTGGGCGAGCAGGAACTGCCCGGCGGGGTCGATGCCGTTCTGGAAGTTGTCGGCGACGCTCGGATGCTGGCCCTGATCGATCGCCTGGAACCCGTAGTCCCACCAGCTCACGAACGCGGGACGTCGGGGTTGCGGGATATTCGTATCTTGCTCGGCGAGCCAATTGTATCCGGCGCTATCGTACTGGTTCGGCGTGTCGAGGGACGTCCCGGCGGCCCCGAAGTAGTAGTTCGAGGGGCTGGAGGTGTTGAGCTGGAGCCACGGCGGCAGCGTGGCGCCGACCTGGGCGGCGTAGCCCGACTTCGTGTTGCCCGGGATGCCGGCGTCGATGGCGACCCAGACGTTCGGCAGCAGGATCACGAGGACGAGGAGCAGCACCAGGACGTGACGGGCCTTGAACGCCTTGCGGAACGCGGCGAACTGGCTCCGACGGTCCGAGAGGGACGCGACCGTGCGACGGAGCTCCGGATACGAGCCCACGTCGAGCGCCCGGCTGATCGCCTCCGCCGGGAGGAGCGCGAACGCCGGCGCCCCGAGCAGGAAGAACTTGGTCGCCGAGACCGGCAGGTAGATCGACAGGATCGCGAAGACGAGGAAGACGACGTGGACGCGTTTGAAGCGCCCGCGCACGAGGAAGTAGAGGAAGAGGGCGACCCCCACGAACGCCAGGAAGAACGTGACGATGCCGTAGCCGATCACCAGCTGATCGACGCTGGGCGCCTGCGCCTCTGCGACGGTCGAGTAGATCAGCGTCTTCACGAAGTAGCCCTGCCCCGTGACGATCGTCGTGAACAGGCCCGGGTTCACGACGAACAGCCCGGCCGCCCCGGCGGCGATCAGGCCGACCATCAACGGGATCGAGAAGACCCAGGGCACGTCCCGGAGCATCAGGAACGGGAGCAGCAGGACCAGGATCCCGAAGAACAGGAGCGCCTGGAGGAGAAAGAACGATTCGAAGCCTGCGAAGTCGGTGCGGTACTGGACGAAGTAGTACGGGAACTCCATGGGGAAACCCACGAGCCCGACGATCCAGGTCGCGGTGTAGAGGCCGAAGGAGTCGACCCGGCGGATCCGCTCCGCGACCATCAGGATCAGGACCGAGAGCCCGATCACGACGACCGCGTACGTGTACCCCTGCCAGGACAGCGCGAAGGCACCGAGCGAGACCCCAGTGAAGACCGCCCATTTCACCGCGTTCCGTTCGGTCCGTAGGAACGCCTTGAGGCCGGGCAGGAACTGCCCCGGCTTGCGATAGCTCTCGATCCAGCGCCGGTTCCCGACGGCCTTGACCGTCCGGATGTACGAGTAGATCGTGATGAGCATGATGAACGTGTAGAACGACAGATAGTTCGCATACCCGAAGATCGACGAGTCGATGCTCGCCGACAGGAACGGGTAGATCATCGCCGCGATGAGACCCATCCGGCGTCCGCTGACCTCCTTGCCGATGAGGTAGATCGGGAAGACGCTGAGCGCCGCCCAGAGGGGCGCCTGCAGGTCGAGGAACCAGGCGCCGGCCACGACGGCGTTGCCGCCGAACGCGGGGGCGAAGACCATGCCCAGGAGGGCGTTCATCCAGTCGAACAGCGGTTCGCGCGGATTGACCGCCCCGACCGGGAACCGGAGCAGCGGGTCCCGGACCAGGTTGGTGTGGTTGAGGATGATGTAGGACATCACGCGCGAGTGGTAGTACGAGTCCGAGCCGCCCGCGTACGTGTAGAGCGGACCGTACTGGGCGACGACCGGGTACGTCCAGATCGTCCGGATCGCGAACGCGGAAGCGAACGCCGCCAAGAGGACGGCGATCGTCCACCCGTGGCGGTGCCACCACCCGCTGTAATTCGGATCCATAGCCGACGGCTGGCCCCTCGAGCGACGGCGCGCGAGACCGAGGAGGTCTATTTATAGGCTGCCGCAGCGGCGCGCCGCCTTCGTGAGACGGCCGTCCGGAGACGGCCCGGACGTGGGGCGCGACGTTCGCCCCGGGAGACCCGCGCGACCGGAGTCAATCGACGGTCCGGAACCGGTAGAACACGCGACCGTCCCCGACCTCGTAGGGTTCGGCACGCACCCGGTCGCCGATCGCGAGCCCGGTCCACGGACGGCCCTCGATGCGCCCGAACAGGCGGATCGGCGCCCCCGTGAGATCGACGAGGCCGACCGCGAACGGCACGTCGTCCTCCATGCCGAGCGGAGCCCCACCGAGCACGGCGCTGAACGCATAGATCCGGCCCTCTTCCGGCAGATCGATCCACTCGAGCGCCTCGCGGTGGCAGGTAGGACAGGCGACCCGGGGCGGCCAGTGGATCGATCCCTCGTGGGGGCACCGCGTGGTCGTGAGGCGTCCTTCGCGCAGGCGCTCGAAGAACCGCGCGAGCCGGGTGTCCTGCTCCGACTCGAGCGGGAAGAAGTCGAGCAGGAACGGAGGGCGGACCGTCTTCTTTGCGGCCTCGGGCGCCGCCGCCGGCGCCGGGGCCGTCGTCGGCTCGGGTCCGGGCGGCCGACGGGCGCGGGGCGCGGCGCTCACGACGCCCCTCCCCGCTGGTAGACCATCACCGAGTGCACGTTGGCACTGCCCGAGAGGTTGTGCACGAGGGCCCATTCCGGCGAGGGAGCCTGTCGGACGGACGGGACCTCGCCCGCGAACTGCTGGTAGACTTCGACGGCCTGGGCGATCCCGGTGGCCCCGAGCGGGTGGCCGCAGCCGAGGAGGCCGCCGCGGGGGTTCACGAGGAGTTCCCCGCCGACGTCCCCGCGACCGTCCGCCGCGAAGCGGCCGCCCTCCCCGGGCCCGCACAGGCCGAGCGCTTCGTACTCCACGATCTCGGAGATCGAGAAGCAGTCGTGGATCTCCGCGACATCGATGTCGTGGATCCCGATCCCGGCCTGCGAGAGCGCCTCGCGGGAGGCGTGGCGCAGCCCGACCCAGTCCGTGAGCGACCCCGCGTTCGCGAGGTTATGAAAGTCCGAATACTGCCCCGAGCCGCGCACCCAGGCCGGAGCGTCCGAGTACCGGCCCACGAGCTCCTCGGCGACCAGCAGCACCGCGGCGGCGCCGTCGGTCATCGAGGAGCAGTCCCCCAGTCTCAACGGCGGGGCGACGACCGGGAGCCCGAGCAGCTTCGCCCGCGGGAACGTCTTCGCGTGGAACTGGGCGTGGGGGTTCGAGTTCGCGAACCGATGGTTCTTCTCGGAGACGGCGGCCATCTGCTCGGCGGTGGTGCCGTACTCGAGCATGTGGCGCTGGGCGACCATCGCGAAGAACGGCGGGGCCGTGGCCCCGTGGGGCCCGTCCCACGCTCGGTCCATGACGCACCCCATCGCGGAGTTCGCCTCGGCCATCGACGGGAGGTTCATCTTCTCGACCCCGACGGCCACCGCGACGTCGGACAGCCCCGAGGCGATCGCCGCGTACGCGGAGCGGATCGCCGACTGCCCGGAGGCGCACGCGAGCTCGGTGCGCTGGATGATCCGGCGGGGCCTTAGGCCCATCTGCTCGGCGGCGAGCGGGGCCACGTGCGACTGGAACGCGAACCGCTCCGGCTCCGCGGCCCCGACGAACAGCGAGTCGACGTCCTCCGACCGGAGCTCGGGGATCGCGCGGAACAGCGCCGCGCCAACCTCCTGGGCCATCTCCGACCAGGTGGTCGGCCGTACCCCGAACGGGGTCGTGGCCCCGCCGACGAGGGCGACGGAGCGACCGGTCATCGCGGCTCCTCGCGGACCGCCTCGGCCACGCGGTCCCCGGCGTCGCGCGTCGAGGCCGTGCCACCCTGGTCGTAGGTCCTGGAGCCGCCGGCGGCCAGCGTGCGCGCGAGGACGCGTTGCAGGCGTTCCGCCTGGCGGGTGACCCCCGCATCGGCATGGCGTTCGCCCAGCCAGCGGAGCATCTGCTCGATCGCGAAGAACGTCGCGTACGGGTTCACCTGGTTCTTGCCCGCATACTTGGGGGCGCTGCCGTGGACCGGTTCGAACATCCCGTGCCGGTCGCCGAGGTTGGCCCCCGAGGCGAACCCCATCCCGCCCTGCAGCACGGAGGCGAGGTCGGTCACGATGTCGCCCATCATGTTCGTCGTCACGACCACGTTGTACCGCTCGGGGTTGCGTACGAGCCACTGGGTGAAGGCGTCGACGAGCGCGTAGTCCTTCTCGATCTCCGGGTACTCGGCGGCGACCCGGTCGAACGTCTCCCGGAAGAAGCGGCACCCCTCGAGGACGTTCGACTTGTCGACGCAGGTGACCCGACGGACCCCGTCGACCGGAGCCCCGCGGGGCCGGGCGCGGGCGATCTCGAAGGCGCGACGGATCACCCGTTCCGCGCCCTTCCGGGTGATGATGCGCGTGTCGATCGCGACCTCGGTCTCCCCGGCCCGGGCGAGCCGGCCCCGGGCCGGCGTGTAAAGGTCCTCGGTGTTCTCCCGGACGATGATGAGGTCGACCTTGTCGGGGGTCCACACCGTGCGGTACTCGCCGCTGATCCGGTGCCGGACGCCGGGGTACAACTTGCACGGTCGGACGTTCGCGTACAGGTCGAGGTCCTCGCGCAGGCCGAGCACCAGGGCGCGCCCGGCGATGTCCCCGTTCGGCAACCGGGCCCCGGGCCATCCGACGGCGCCGAGCAGGATCGCGTCCGCCTCGCGGGCCGCGGCCTCGGCGTCCGACTCCCATTCCCGTCCCGTGGCGAGGAAATACTGGCCCCCGCCCGGGAACTCGGTGACCCGCCACGGGGCCGGGCCGCCCTCGGCCAGGGCGTCGAGGACCTTCTCACCCTCGCGGACGACCTCGGGGCCGGTCCCGTCCCCGGGAAAGGCGGCGACCTCGTAGCCAGCGCTCCTCATGCACCGGCCTCGGGGCGCGGGACGCCCGGGGCCTTGCGGGCCTCGAGCTCCCGCCGGACCTTCTCGACCAGGCCGCCGGCCTCGAGGAGGTCCAACAGGTGCGTGGGGAGCGGCGGGAAGGAGACGGAAGCCCCCGTCCGCTGGTTCGTGACCCGGCCCGCGCGCATCTCGATCCGGGCGGGGTCGCCCTGCTCGAAGATCGCCCGGACCCCGCGCACTTCGACGGTGGGGATGCCGAGGTTGATGGCGTTGCGGTAGAAGATACGGGCGAAGGAGTCGGCGACGACCGCCCCCACCCCGATCGCCCGCATCGCCTGCGGAGCGTGCTCCCGGCTCGAGCCGGATCCGAAGTTCTCGTCCGCGACCAGGATGTCGCCCGGCCGGGCCTCCTTCGCGAACTCCGGCAGGGCGATCTCAAAGACGTGCTTCTTGAGCTCGTTCGGATCGATGATGGTGAGGTACTTGCCGGAGATGATCTGGTCCGTGTCCACGTCCCGGCCGAGCGTCCAGACGCGCCCCTCGATGACGTCCTGCACGGCGAGGCCCTCCCGCTACTGCATCTCCCGGGGATCGGCGATCTCGCCCCGGATGGCGGTGGCGACGACCGCCGCGGGCGACATGAGGTAGATCCGGGCCTCCTTCGCGCCCATCCGGCCGGGGAAGTTGCGGTTCGACGACGACGCGCAGACCTCGTCCGGCGCGAGGATCCCCATGTTCCCGCCGAAGCAGGCCGAGCAGCTCGAGTTCGTGAACACGGCGCCCGCCTCGGTGAACGTCTCGATGATCCCCTCGTGGAGGCACTGGTCGTAGATCCGGGTCGACGCCGGGGAGACGATGAACCGGACCCCGGGCGCGACCTTGGACCCCTTCATCAACGCGGCGCCTTCGCGCAGATCCTCGATCCGGGCGTTGGTGCAGGAGCCGAGGAAGACCTGGTCGACCTTGACGTGCTCGCGGACGACGTCCGGGAGCGGGCGGACGTTGTCGGGGGAGTAGGGGCACGCGACCATCGGCGGCATCCCGTCGACGTCGATCTCGACCGTCCGCTCGTACGCCGCATCCGCGTCCGCGTGGAGCGGATGCATCGCATGCTTCGCGATCGGCCGCAGGTAGTCGTACGTCGTCTCGTCCGGAGCGACCAGACCCGTCTTCGCCCCCATCTCGGTCGTCATGTTGCAGATCGTGAACCGCTCCGGCATCGAGAGCGCTCGGACCGTCGAGCCCGTGAACTCGACCGCCTTGTACGTGGCCCCGGTCGTCTTCACCTCGCCGAGGACGCGGAGGACGAGGTCCTTCGCCGTCACGCCCCGGCCGAACGATCCGCGGACGCGGACCTCGACCGTCGGCGGGACCTTGAGCCACAGGCGTCCGAGGGCGAGCACCGCCGCCATCTCGGTAGGACCGATCCCGGCCGCGACCGCCCCCATCGCCCCGAGCATGTTGGTGTGCGAGTCGGTGCCGACCGCGAGGTCGCCCGGGACGACCCAGCCGTTCTCGGCGAGGATCTGGTGGCAGATCCCGTGGTTGCCGACGTCGTAGAAGTGGGGCAGCCCGGTCTCGGCGGCGAACTTCCGAAGGATCCGGTGGAGGACCGCCGCCCCCTCGGTCGAAGCCGGTACCCAGTGATCGATCGCAATGACGACGCGCTCCGGGTCCCAGACCCGCTCCGCGCCCATCTGGTGGAACGGTGCGACGGTCTGCGCCCCCTGCTCGTGCATCATGGCAAGGTCGACGGCCCCTTCGACGATCTGTCCCGGCACGACGCGGCTCTCGCCCGACGCGCGGGCCAGGACCTTCTCCGCGAGGGTCATCCCGTGCCCCGGGGCGGACGTCATGCGCTCACCGGTCGGATCCCGACCGCCTCGACGATCGCCCAGAACTGCTCGTCGGAGAGGCCCGGCTTGTCGAAGTACGTCCGGTACTGTCGGAGAAAGCGTCGCATCTCCTCCTTCGATCGCGCCTCGGTCTCGGCCTTGACCTGCCGGAGGAGCTCGAGCAGCAGCGCGTCGGACGCGGTGAGGCCGCGCTCCTTCAGCTTCTCCACGAGCGCCGCCTTGCCGGTGTGCTTCCCGAGGATCATCTGCCGTCGCCGGCCGACCACCGTGGGCTGGAGCGGCTCGTACGTGAGCGTGTGCGCGAGCATGCCGTGGGTGTGGATCCCGGCCTCGTGCGAGAACGCGTTGTAGCCGACCAGCGCCTTGTTGGCGGCGACCGGGACGCCCGAGATCTCCTCGACGAGCCGGGAGAGCTCGAACAGTCCTTCGGTCCGGATCCCGGTGGAGACCCCGTACAACGACTCGACGGCGAGGACGACTTCCTCGAGGGAGGCGTTGCCGGCGCGCTCGCCGAGTCCGTTCACGCAGACATGCGGCGCGCGCGCGCCGCACTCGAGGGCGGTCAGCGTGTTCGCGGTGGCGAGGCCGAAGTCGTTGTGGCAGTGGACCGAGAGATCCTTCGGTTCCACGCGCCGGACGAACTCGGTGAGGTACCACCGGAAGGTGAGTGGGGTCATGATCCCGACCGTGTCCGCGACCACGAGGCGGTCCGCCCCGGCCTCCTGGACCGCGCCGTAGAGCCGCTCTACGAAGTCGAACGGCGCGCGCACGGTGTCCTCGGTCACGAACGCGACGTGGAGCCCGGCGTCCTTCGCCTGGCGCACGGTCGCGACCGACGCCTTCAGCACGTCGTCCTGGCTCATCTTGAGCTTGTAGCGGAGGTGGACGTTGCTCGCGGCCACGAAGATCGCAATGTGCGTCGCCCCGCTCTTCGCGACCGCGTCCACGTCGGCGGACACGGTCCGGGCCGCGGCGAGGACCTTCGCGCGCAGCCCGGCCCCGGCGACCAGGCGGACCGCCCGCGCCTCCTCGTCGGAGACCACGGGGATTCCGGCGTTGAGGAGGGGGACCCCGACGTCCGAGAGCCTGGTGGCGATCCGCAGCTTCTCGTCGGGCGAGAAGTGCACCCCCGGCATCTGCTCCCCGTCGCGCAGGGTCTCGTCCCAGACCTCGATCGTGGGCGGGATGCGCCGCTGGCTCGACGTGGCCGGATGGTAGTCCTCGACGAGCCGCTCGTCGGGCATGGGTCCTTCCAGTGGCTCGGGCGACTTAGCCTTTGGTGCGTCGCGCCTCGTTCGCCGACCGAACGTCCCACAGCGCTCGCGCCGAAGGACCCCTTAAATATCGACCCGTCCTCAAACGACGTACAAATCGGCCAGACCCGATTCGGAGCATCAACCATGACCACCCCGGCCTCGCAGACCACGCCGCTCGCGCATGAATCCGGACCCGCCAGCCGCCCCCGTCCCCTCGAGCTCGCGGACGTGAGCGTGATGATCGGCGGACAGGGTGGGGACGGCACGCTCACCGTCTCGGACCTCCTGGGACGGTACTTCCGCAAGCGCGGCCTCTACGTGTACACCTCGCGCAACGTGCTGTCGCGCATCCGCGGGGGCCATGCCGACGCCTCCGTGCGCGCGAACCGCGACCCGATCGCCGCCGTGAAGTCGAAGGTCGACGTGCTGGTCGCGTTCGACAACGAGGCGGTGGAGATGGGCCGGCCGGAGCTGGCCGACCACTCGTTCATCCTGTACGACTCGACCACCTTCAAGCTGGATCTCCCGAACGCCGCTGGCTTCCCGTTCGCGACGCTCGTGGGGGGGCCGCTCGGCCAACCGATCTTCAAGAACACGGCCGCCTACGGTGCTCTCTCGATCCTGTTCGGGTTCGACCACGAAGAGACCCGGGCGGTCATCGAGGAGCGCTTCAAGCGGCGCGGCGGGGAGGCGCTCGAGAAGAACCTGAAGGCCCTCGAGATCGGCCGGAAGGTCGCGGCCGAAGCTCCCGGGGTGCCGGACCGCTTCGCGGTGGTCGACGGCGACGCCCACGACCTTGTCCTCACCACGGGCAATCAGGCCGTGGCGATGGGGTTCGTCGTCGGGGGCGGACGCTTCTTCGCGGGCTACCCGATCACGCCCGCCACCGAGGTGATGGAGTACCTGCAACGGTACCTGCCCGCGTTCCATGGAGTCGTGCGCCAGGCCGAAGATGAGCTCGCCGCGGTGAACATGATCCTCGGGGCGGCCTACGCCGGCGCCCGAACGATGACGAGCACGAGCGGACCCGGCCTCTCCCTCATGACCGAAGGGATCGGCCAGGCGGGCACCGCCGAGATCCCCATCGTGGTCGCGGACTGCCAGCGCGTCGGCCCCTCCACGGGGCAGCCAACCCGGCACGAGCAGTCGGACCTCGCGCACCTGGCCAACCTGGGCCACGGGGAGTACCCCCGGTTCATCGTGGCGCCCGCCACGCCGGACGACGCCTTCGGGATGACGGCCGACGCGCTCAATCTGGCCGAGCGCTGGCGAGTCCCGGTCATCCTGCTCCTGGACCAGGCGCTCTGCCAGAACACGACGACCGTCCCACGGTTCGACCTCTCGAAGGTTCGCGTCGACCGCGGCAAGCGCCTCTCGGGCGAGGCCGTGAACGCCCTCGCGGAATACAAGGTCTACTCGTTCCAGGACGACGGAGTGAGCCCGTACGCCGCGCCCGGAACGCCGGGGGTCTGGGCCCAGGTCACCGGCAACGAGCACGACGAGTGGGGCCACGTCTCGGTGAACCCGACGAACCGCGTCCGCATGATGCAGAAGCGGATGGAGAAGATGGTCCGGGCCCGGGACGACCTCCCGCCGTCGAGGCTGTTCGGGGCCGCGCACGCCCGGGTCGGGCTCCTGGGGTACGGGAGCACCTCGGGCCCGATCCGCGAGGCTCAGGAGCTGCTCCAGGCCCGCGGGGTCGCCACCCGCTACCTGCAGGCCCGCACGCTGTTCCCGGTCCCGGTCCACGAGATCGGTCCGTTCCTCGAGGGCGTCGACGTCGCCTACGTCGTCGAGCACAACTACACCGGCCAGTTCGCCCGCCTGATCCGGGAGCACCTGCCCCAGCACCACGCGAAGCTCCGGTCGATCCTCAAGTACGACGGTTCGTCGTTCCGGGCCCCGGAGATCATCGCTGCGATCCGGGAGGTGGCCTAGATGGTCCAGTCCGCGAAGGCCCGCCCGTCGATCTGGTGCCCCGGGTGCGGCGACTTCGGCGTGCTCGCGGCCATCAAGAAGGCGGCCGCGAACCTGAAGGTCCCCGCGCACGAGCTCGTCCTCGTGGGCGGCATCGGCTGCTCGGGATCGATCCACAACTTCGTCGAGGTCAACGGCCTTCACGCCCTCCACGGCCGGCTCCTCGCCCAGGCGGTCGGCGTCAAGCTCGCGAACCCAGCCCTCACCGTGATCGCCGCGGGCGGCGACGGCGACGGCTATGCCATCGGGATGGGCCACTTCATGCACGCGTTCAAGAAGAACGCCTCGATCCTCTACCTCGTCATGAACAACGAGACGTACGGCCTCACCAAGGGCCAACCTTCCCCGACGAGCCAGATCGGGTTCGAGGGGAACGTGGAGCCGCCGTTCCACGCGATCCTCACGGCGCTGTCGATCCCCGCGAACAACTTCGTCGCGCGGACGTTCTCCGGCGACCCCAAGACGATGACCGCCGTCCTCGAGGAGGCGATCCGGTTCAACCGCGAGAACCGCGGCTTCGCGTTCGTCGAGGACCTCTCGCCCTGCGTGACGTACAACGACACGTACAAGCTGTGGCGCGAGCAGGTCGTCGATGTCGCGACCCTGCCCGGATACGATCCCACCGACCGCAAGGTGATGTTCCGGCTCTGCCTCGAGGTCATCGACTCGGGACGCATCCCGATCGGGGTCATGCACCGCCCGCCGACGCCGTCCGCTGAAGGTCTCGAGCTCAAGCTCCTGCCGGACCGCACCGGCCCCCTCGGGGCCGACATCACTTTCGCGGCCAACCAACCCGCGTACGAGAAGCTCGTCGCGACGCTGAGCTGAGCGGGCCCCGTCGCCGGCCGCGCGCTCAAGGGTGCGGTCTCCCGCCATGCTGTGGGTCGGGATCGACGACACGGACAGCCCGCGAGGTGGTTGCACCACCCATGCGCTGACGGAGCTCGTGGACGAGGCGGGCCGGTTCGGCCTCGACCTCATCGGAGAGCCCCGCCTCGTTCGGCTCAATCCCAACGTCCCCTGGAAGACCCGGGGGAACGCGGCCCTCTCGGCCCGGTTCGGGATCGGGGCCGGGCCGCGCCGTCGGGTCGGGTCGCTCGGCGACCGCCCGGTCTGGGCGCACGCGCGTGCGGCTCCTCGTCCGGCTTCCGAGGAGACCGCCTTCGTCGACGCCGCCTGGGCCCGGCTGCTCGAGACCGCCCGGCGCGGGGAACCCGGGACCGACCCCGCGATGGTCGTGGCCCGGCGGCGGCTGCCGGCACGTCTGTATTGGGAGGCCGTCCGGGAGATCGTCTCCGTGCCGGCCGTGCGCGGGCTGCTCGAGCAGTCCGGGGTCTGGTTCCGCTACGAGGGAACCCCGCGCGGCCTCGTCGGCGCGGCCGCGGCGATCGCCTGGCCCGCGGGGCACCCCACCTGGGAGGCGATCGCATACCGGCGACCCGAGCGCATCGGCTCGCGTCGGGCGCTCGACCGCGGGAGCGTTCGGGAGGCGCAGGCCCGTCACCCGGAGCTGTTCCTCTGCGAGGACCGCCGCACGCGGCGACTGCTCGTCGCCCCGCACACCGATTGCCCCATCCTCTTCGGACTGCGGGCGACCGACCCCGGGGCGGCCCGCCGGGCGCTGGCCCTCGTCCGGTCGGAGCCCGTCGACCGCTGGATGCTGTTCCGGACCAACCAGGGGTCCGGGGACCATCTCTGTCCCCGTCCGCTCGCCGAGATCGGCCCGTACCGGGCGGCGATCGTGGAGGGGGTCGTGGCGGAGTCGCCGTCCGTGCTGCCGGGCGGACATGTCCGGTTCGCGCTCGCGGACCCCGCGGGCGGCTCGGTCGCGTGCGTCGCGTTCGAACCGACCAAGACCCTTCCGGCCGCGGCGCGCGACCTGCGGCCGGGGGACCGACTGCGCGCCTGGGGCAGCCGCGGAGTCGACCGGACGTTGCGCCTCGAGGGGCTCGCGGTGCTCGCGGCGGCGCCCGGGTCGTTCCGGGCCCCCCGATGCCCCGACTGCCACCGGGCCGCCCGGTCGTTGGGGCACGCCCGGGGCTACCGGTGCCCGGGATGCCGTCGGCGCTGGCCGCCCGAGGCCGCCGTGGCCCAACCCCGGACGGTCGCGCGGGGCCCGGTGCACCCTACGCCGTCCGCGCGCCGCCACCTCGCGCCGCTGGGCCCGCCGGGCTGAGACCGCCCGGCCGGCCTCCGAGAGCTTTTGAGGGGTGCCCCGGTAGCTACGGGAGGAGCCGGCGATGATCGGACCGCGCGTCAAGACCGGCGTCCTGTTCGCGGTCGTCTGCGGGCTCTTCGTGCTCGTCGGCGGCCTGGTCGGGGAGTTCGTCTTCGGCTCCTGGGTCCTGGGCCTCGCGATCGCCCTCGGGCTCTCGCTCGTCCTCAATCTGGTCTCGTTCGTCGCGTGCGACCGCATCGTGCTCTGGTCCACGAAGGCGAAGATCGTCTCGCCGGCCGAGGCGCCCCGGCTCGCGAAGGTCGTCGGCGAGCTGGCCCCCCAGTTCGGCCTCGTCGCGCCCCGCCTCGCGATCGTCCCGACCCAGACCCCGAACGCCTTCGCGACGGGCCGGGACGAGCGCCACGCGATCGTCGCGGCGACCGAGGGCCTCCTGAGGACCCTCGACGACCGGGAGCTGCGCGGGGTGCTGGCCCACGAGCTCGCTCACGTGAAGGACCACGACGTGCTGCTGATGACGTTCGCGGCGACGCTGGCGGGCGCGATCTCCTACGCGGCCCAGATCGTCTTCTTCTCGATGCTCTTCGGCGGCGGCAACGGCCGCGGGAACGTCAACCCGCTCGTGCTGGTGCTCGCCCTCATCACGGCCCCGATCGCCGCGATCCTGATCCAGCTCGCGATCTCCCGCTCCCGCGAGTACCGGGCGGACCAGGTCGGCGCCGAGACGATCCGCGACCCCGAGTCGCTGGCGAGCGCGCTCGAGAAGCTGGAGTCGGCGAACCAGCGGCGCCCCATGACCGTGGGTTCTCCGGCGCAGTCGAGCCTCTACATCGTGAACCCGTTCCGCGGCGCCTCGTTCGCCGCGCTCTTCTCGACGCACCCGCCGACCCCCGAACGGATCCGACGCCTGCGCGCGATGCGGACGAGCTTTACCTATCGGCCCACCGCCCGGGGGTCGACCGCCTCCGCCGGCCGCCCGCTGAGGAGCTGACCCCGGTCCCATGCCCGAGTCGATCTGCCCGGCGTGCGGCGTCGCGGTGCCGGGGGAGGCCTCGGAGTGTCCCGGTTGCCACCTCTCCGTGGGCCTCTTCGGGGCGGTCCGGGAGGCGGCCGGCGCCGCCCCGGTCACCGACCCTACGTACCTGCGCACGATCGGGGAGCTGCTCGCCACCGTCGACCTCTCGCAGCCCGCCGCCCCGGCGGCCGAGCCGGCCCGGGGTCTCTTGAGCCGCCCGCCCCGGTTCCCCGCGCTGCGGGTGGGGGATCCCGGGCCGTCGGTGATCCCGGAGTCCGACCGGTTGAGCCCGCTCCGCAACCTGCCGGCGCTGCCCGCGCCGCCCACGGTCGTGGAGCTCAAGCGCCGGGTCGACGAGTACTTCGCGGTGGGGCGGCGCCTGGGCCTCAACTTCACCGACTTCGAGGCCCGGGCCAACGGGGCCCGTCTCGTCGACGACGTGCCGTCCCTCGAGGTGCTCTCCCGCGAGATGTTCGTCCACCTCTCGAGCGCCCTCGCCGAGGAGTACGAGTCGGCGCTCGCGCGACGCAACGAGCTCGCCCAGCTCGTCCCCACCGGGAGCGCCGACGTGGAGCTGACGACCGTGCGGCGGGCCATCGCGACGGGCGACCTCCCCGGGGCGCAGCGCCGCCTCGCCCACGTCCGGGACGAGCTCGGACGCCTCGAGGAGGAATGGCAGGTCGGCCGGATCCTGGTGACCGAGTGCGATCTGCTCGCGGCCACCGCACGCGACCTGGGGGCCGACCCGACCCCCGCCCTCGGCCCTGTCGAGGAGGGCCGGCGCTTGATCGCGCGGGGCCGCCGCGCCGACGGAGAGGCGATCCTCGCCCGCGCGGCGGTGGCCCTCTGGGCGATCCTCGAACCGCGGTTCCTCGAGGACCTCCACCGCGTCCGCGACCGTCTCGCCGACGTGCGGGGGGCGGGCCTGGACGTCCGGCCCGCGCTCGAGGAGCTGCGCAGCGTCGCGGCCGAGCTCCGGCAGCGGAACTTCGCCGGCGCGATCGTCGCCTACCGTCGCCTGCGGGCGTTCGCGGACCGTTACCAGATCCCGGGCGAGGAGTCGAGCGGCGTCCCGGCCGCCCCGGCTTCGATGCGCCCCGCGCCGTCGGCATAGGTAAATAGACCGACCGGGGCTCCCCCGACTCCATGACGACCGGACCCCTGCGCGGCTTCCGGGACTACCTGCCGCCGGACGCCGGCGCGCGGTCGGAGATCCTCCGCCGGATGCGGGCCGCCGCACGACGCGCGGGGTACGTCGAGCTCGAGGTCCCCTGCGTCGAGAGCTTCGAGCTCTACCAGCGAAAGAGCGGCGAGGGGATCGCCGCCCAGGCCTGGATGTTCCGCGACAAGGGGGACCGCCCGGTCGCCCTCGTGCCCGAGACGACCCCCTCGCTCGCCCGGATCTTCGCGGAGCGCGGGAAGTCGGAGCCGCTCCCGGTCAAGTGGTTCACGGTCTCGAAGACGTGGCGCTACGAGGAGCCCCAGGCGGGCCGGACCCGCGAGTTCCTGCAGTTCAATCTCGACCTCCTCGGCGTGCCGGGCATCGAGGCGGAGTGCGACCTCCTCGCGACCGCCGCCCTGCTGCTCGACGAGATCGGGGCGCAGGGCCTCTACGCCTTTCGCGTCAACGACCGAGCCCTCGCGGAAGGGATCGGCCGGCTGTTCGGGGCGACCGACGTCCTGCGGTTCTTCCGGGCCGTGGACGGCTACCGCAAGGTGACGCCCGCCGAGTTCGAGGCGGAGCTCACGGGCGCGGGGGTGCCGGCGGAACGCATCCCCGAGCTCGCCCAGCTGTTCCGCTCCGCCGGGGCGGGCGTGCCGCCGGCGCAGCTCGCCGACCACCTCGCGGGCCTCAAGGCCCGGGGGCTCGAGGCGGCGGCGAACCAGGGGATCGAGCGGCTCTCGCGCCTGTTCGCGCTCCTCGATCGGGCCGGCCTCGGCGACCGCGTGGTCTACGACCCCACGGTCGTGCGCGGGCTGGCCTACTACACCTCCACCGTGTTCGAGGCGTTCGCGCGCGGCGGCGACGGACGCTCCGTCTTCGGCGGCGGGCGCTACGACCACCTGATCGAGCTGTTCGAGGGGCCGCCCACGCCGGCCGCCGGGCTCGCGATCGGCGATCAGACGCTCGAGCTGCTGCTCCGCGGGGCCGGACGGTGGCCCGATGGCGAGCCGCCGCTCGACACCTACGTGGTCGTCGTCGAGCCGGCGCTCACTCCGGAGGCGATCGGGCTCGTCGAGGAGCTGCGCCGGGCCGGCCGGAGCGCGGACACCGACCTTTTGGGCCGGTCGATGTCGCGCCAGCTCAAGGAGGCGGCGCGGCGTCGGGCCCGCCGGGCGTTGATCCTCGGGCTGAAGGAGGCGGGGCCGGGGGCGCTCGTCGAGCGGGATCTCGCGAGTGGTGAGCAGCGGACGCTGTCCCGCTCCGAGGCGGCACGACCGGCGTGATCGCCTCGAAGCCGTCGCCGTCGTAGAGCAGGATGCCGGGCGGCGACTCGGCGCCGTCGACGAACCCGTACCAGTAGACGACCGCCCCCTCGCCGAAGATCTCGGTGTAGGGCCCGAGCTGGCGCTTGAGGTTCTTGCGCATCTCGACGTCGTCGCCGAAGTTCGCCTTCGACTCGATCCAGGTGATCTTCTGGCCGAACAGGACGATCGGCTCGTCGAGGAGCGCGTCCGGCGTCTTCGCGTACTTGCCCCTCAGGTCCTTCTCGGTCCGGTACCCGATCCCGTGCTTCCCCAGCCACGTCGTGAGCCGCTCCTCGCCCTTGCGGCCGCGCTCGCGCTGGAGCTCCATGCCGCGGGGCGAGTAGATCATGTCGGCGGCGAGGAGCGCCTCGACCTCGCGGCGGAGCCGCGCGTCCGGCGCGCTCTCGGGCGCGAGGAACGTGCCCCAGACCCGCTTCCTCGGCAGGCCGAGCTCGGCGAGCATCTGCTGTCCGAGCAGGACCGGCGGGAACTTCCATTCCCGCGCGATCTCGAGCATCGAGCGGCCGCGCTTCCATTGGGCGGCGAGGCGCGGCATCTGGCGCTTCACGACGTAGAAGCGGCGGGTCGCGTCGCGGGTGACGCGGTGCGTGTGGATGACGAAGAGCAGCTCCTCGTCCCAATGTTCCTCGTGGGCGATGCGGTGGACGTCCTCGTACGTGCCGAGGGCATCGTAGAGGCGTTGGTAGGTGGCGCGGTCCATGGCGGGGTTCCGGTAGAACTACAGGGCGTCGAGCGCGCGAGGGGGATAAGCGTTGGCTATCGCCGCTCACTCCCTCCAATCGAGCCCGACGGTCCGGAGGCCGAGCTTCGGGATCGGCGGGAGGCGGCGCTTGTGACGGCTCGCGCGGACCCGGCCGACGACCGCGTGGACCCGGTCGAGCGGGATCCCGGTGCGGTCGGCGATCGCCTCCTCAGGAAGGAGCTGCTCGAGCCCGACGAGGATCTGGTCGAGCTCCGCGTAGGGGAGCCCGAGCTCCCCTTCGTCGGTCTGCCCCGCCCACAACCCGGCCGTCGGCGGGCGGTCGAGCACCGCCGGGGGGAGTCCGAGCTCGGCCGCGAGGGCGCGGACCTCCGTCTTGTAGAGGTCGCCGAGCGGCAGCAGGTCGGCCCCGCCGTCGCCGTACTTGGTGAAGTACCCGACGAGGAGCTCCGACTTGTTGCCCGTCCCCGCGACGAGGCGCCCCCGGGGGCGGGCGATCGCGTAGAGGGCGATCATGCGGAGGCGCGCCTTCACGTTCCCCACGTCGACCCGGTCCGAGAGCTCGGGGACGATCGCCCGGACCGCCGCCTCCGCGGGGTCGATCGCGATCGTCCGGTGCTCGATCCCCAGCGCCTCCGCGAACGCCTCGGTCTCGGCCCGGAGGGCGGGCGGAAAGCCCGCATCCGGCAGCAGCACGCCGAGGACGTGCTCGGGACCGAGCGCGTCGCGCGCGAGCCGGGCCGTGAGCGCGCTGTCGATACCTCCCGACAGCCCGATCACGACGCCCGCGGCCGGCGGCGTGAGGGCGTGGGCGCGCAGAAAGCGGCCGATCGTGTCCGCCGCGTGCGGGGGCAGCGAGGGCACGAGCGCGCTCACGCCTCGACCCCGAGCGGCTCGAGCGAACGGGCGGCCTCCCAGCGACCCCGGCACGCGCACGCGAGCCCCTCGAGCGCCGAGAACTCCTGCGCCAGCGAGGCCTCCTCGATCGCGGCGAGGACGGCCGCATCGCAACGCCCGCAGTTGTGGGGACCGCGGGCGAGGCCCCCCGCGGTCGGGAACGAGACGAGGCGGCTCGAGCCCCGGACGGCGGCGCCCTCCCGGAGCGCGGTGACGACCGACCAGAGCCACGGGGGCCGGTAGCGACCCCGGTGGTAGAGCCACTCCACGACGGTGCCGTTCTGGATGTGCACCGGGTTGATCGACAGCGCGTCGAAGTGCGGCGCCGCGTCGCCGACGGATCGGACGACGTCGCGGACCGCTTCGCCTTCGGTGAGGTACGGCGGCTTCAGGAGCAGGTACGCCTTCGCGCGGAGACCCGCCCGTCGGACCCGGTCCCCGGCGGCCAGGTACTCCTCGGGCGGAGCGTTCTTGTGGACGTAGCGGGCCAGCACCACGGGGTCGGTCGACTCGAGCCCGAGCGCGACCTCGAGCTCCCCGGCGAACGCGTCGCGCAGCGGTCCCAAGTGCGCGTCGGTGGCGAACTCGGGCAGGGTCTCGAAGAGGAGCCGACGCGCCTTGCCCGAGAACGCGGAGACGAGACGGTGCCGGCTGCCGGCGTCGACCTCCCGATCGTCGAGGAAGCTCCCGGACGTGTACACCTTGACGTACGGCTCGTCCCGGTATCGGGCGAGCGCCCGGTCGAGCTGCTCCGCGAGCTCCTCTGGCGTGGCAGAACGTCCGAGCGTGTCCTTCGCGTAGCCGCACATTGAGCAGCCTTTCGCGTCGGCCCAGTAACAGCCGCGCGTCTTGAGGATCAGGACGAACGCCGAGACCCGCTCGGCGCCGATCGCTTCCGCCTCGACCCACTGGTTCACGTACCGGCGGGCGGACTCCGGGGCGGCGGGGGACGGGCGCCGGTCGTGGGCCACGCCCCGCGCGACCGAGCCCGCCGTCACGACTCCTCCACGTCGATCTCGACCCGGTCGCCGTCGGTGAGCGAGAGCGCGTCCCGGAGGCGCACCGGGGCGATGAACTCCACCACGTCCTGGTAATGGGTCCGATCCGGCCGGATGAGGTGGCACGCGGTCCCGTTCATCCGCGCCACGAAGCACGTCGCGCCGCCGAACGTCCGCCCGCTCGCCTGGAAGCCGTCGATCCGGATCCCCGCCCACTCGCCGACCCCGGCGACCTTGCGGAGCCCCCCGCCGGTCAACCGGACGTTGAGCGTCCCGGGATACGGCGAGTACCCCAACCGCTCGGTGAACTGCACCACGTAGCCCGGCTGGCTCAGATAGTAGCGGCCCTCGCCGAGACCGGACGCGACCGAGCCGGTGAACGAGACGCGCGCTGGCCCCTCGAAGATCCGGCGGTACGCGTGGTACTCCCCGCGGAGCAGCGTGAGCGCCGCCGGGGTGAGGGCGAGGCGCTGGCGACGCTGGGCGAGGGAGCGCGCGAGGAGTCCGCGCTTCTCGAGCGCGACGAGGTACCGGTCCGCCGCCTGCTGGCTGACGCCGAGGCGCTCGCCGACCTCCCGCGAACTCAGGACGACCTCGGCGTGATCTCCCCCGAGCTGCGCGACCAACTTGAGGACGGCCAGCGTCTCCCCCTTCGGCCGGGGGCGGGCGCGGTCCGGCGACGGCGTGCGCGCGGGCACGGTCAGGCCGGCTTCCCCCCACCGCCCTGGGGCGCGTGAAGGGTCACGACGCTCGAGCCGCGCAGGACGACCCGGCCAAGATGCCGGGTCCGCTCCGCGGTCGTCTCGTCCGTGTCGTCGAGCACGAGGTTGAGGTGTTCGTCGACGGCCGAGAGCCGGCCGGTGAGCGTGCGGGCGTCCTTGAGCAGCAGCGTGACCCGCTGGTCGAGCACCCGGTCGAGCAGATGGGTCGGAGGATCCGCCATCGGAGGCGTCCCACGAGGCCCTGGGGGTTTAGCCTTTGCTCGGAAGGTTCCGCTGACGCTATCCCCGCCGCGACCCATCGGCGGCCGATGCCGAGCATGGCCCGGGTGTCGAAGGGGCTCGACGATGCGGTGATCGGGACCTCCGCCATCACCTGGGTCGGCGGCGAGACCGGCGACCTGGTGTACCGGGGCTTCGACGTGCGCCGACTCGTGCCCGGGGTCCCGTATGAGTCGGTCGTCCACCTGCTCCTCGAGGGGGACCCGCCGTCCGAGGACCCGTCCCGCCCGGTCTCCGAGGCGCTCCGGCGGTACCGGACGCTGCCCGACCCGCTCGTACGGGTCGCCGACGTGCTCCCGACGGGCCTGCCGCCGCTCGAGGCGCTTCGGACGATGCTCTCCGCGATCGGCGACGGCTCGTTCGGGTACCCCCCGACCCGTGAGGAGGGGCTCCGGCTGGTGGCGCAGGTGCCCGCCCTGCTGGCCCGCTACGTCCGGCGCTCGGCCGGACGGCCGGCCGTGGCGCCCCGGGCGGACCTGGGCCACGCCGCCCACTACCTCTGGCTGCTCACTGGCGAGGAGCCGACGCCGGCGCGCGTCGCCGCGCTGGAAGGGTACCTCGACCTGCTCGCGGACCACGGAATGAACGCGTCGACCTTCGCGCTCCGCATCGCGATCTCGACCCAGTCCGATCTCGTGAGCGCGGCGACGGCCGCGCTCGGCACCCTCAAGGGGCCCGTGCACGGCGGCGCCCCCAGCCGGGTCGCCGACATGCTGGATGCGATCGGCACCGCCGACCGGGCCGCGTCCTGGATCGCGGACCGGCTCGCGTCGAAGCAGGTCCTCTACGGGTTCGGCCATCGGGTCTACAAGACCGACGATCCGCGCGGCCTGCTCCTCCACGCGATCGCCCGCTCGGTCGCGGACCCCGCACGCCTCGCCCTCGCGGAAGCGGTCGAGCGGGAGGCGCTCGCCGCGCTCCGCGCCGCAAAACCCGGGGCGCGCCTCTATACGAACGTCGAGTACTACAGCGCGCTCGTGCTCGAGTCGGTCGGGCTGCCGCGCACGCTCTTCACGCCGACGTTCGCGGTGGCCCGGACCGCCGGATGGGCCGCCCACGCGATCGAGCAGGCGTCCGACAACCGGCTCATCCGGCCCGAGATCGAGTACGTCGGACCGCCGGTGGGCCGCACGTGGCCCCGGGTGCCGGCGGCCCGGTAGGGCCCGGTCTACGACCCGTCCTTGGCCGTACCGGATCCGTCGTCGACGACCTTGAAGTCGGCGTCGACCGCGCCCGAGCCGGGGGCGGATCCCGACGGCGGCTCCTCGGCCGTCCCCTCGGGGGCCGTCGGCCCACCGGGGGGCGGCGCGCTCCCGGACTGGTAGAGCTTCTGCGCGACATCGTGCAGCGCCTGGGTGAGGTCGTCGGTCGCGGCCTTGACCTGGGAGAGCGTCGCGTCCGACCGGCCGAGCGCGTCGCGGACCGTCTTCACGCCGTCCCGGATCCGGTCGGTCTCGGCCGCGTCGAGCTTGTCCTTGGCGTCGACGAGGAGACGCTCCGCCTCGTAGGCGAGCGACTCCGCCGCGTTCTTCGCGGTGACGAGCTCCGCGCGCTCGCGGTCCTTGACCGCGAACTCCTCGGCCTGCTTCACCATCCGCGCCACCTCGTCCTTCGAGAGCTTGTTCGAGGCGGCGATCGTGATCCCCTGCTTGCGACCGGAGGCGAGGTCCTTGGCCGAGACGTTGAGGATGCCGTTCGCATCGATGTCGAAGCTGACCTCGACCTGCGGGACGCCCCGAGGCGCCGGCGGGATCCCGGTGAGCAGGAAGCTCCCGAGCGCGACGTTGTCGTCGGCCATCGGGCGCTCGCCCTGGAAGACCTTGATCTCGACGGTCGACTGGTTGTCCGACGCGGTCGTGAAGATCTGGCTCTTCCGGGTCGGGATCGTGGTGTTCCGCTCGATGAGGTGCGTGAACACCCCGCCCATCGTCTCGACGCCGAGGGAGAGCGGCGTCACGTCGAGCAGCAGCACATCCTTCACCTCGCCGGCCAGCACCCCGCCCTGGATCGCGGCGCCCGCGGCGACGCACTCCATGGGATCGACGCCCCGCTCGATCGGCCGGCCGATCGCCGTCTCGAGGAACTTCTGGACCACCGGCATGCGCGTGGGGCCGCCGACAAGGACGATCCGGCTGATCTGGTCCTTCGTGAGCTTCGCGTCCGCGATCGCCTGCACGACGGGCGCCTGGCAGCGGTCGACGATGGGCCGGACGAGCTCCTCGACCTTCGCGCGCGAGAGCGGCAGCGCGAGGTGCTTCGGGCCCTCGCTGGTCGCCGTCAGGAACGGGAGGTTGATCTGGGTCTCGAGCGTCGACGAGAGCTCGATCTTCGCCTTCTCCGCGGCGTCGCGGACGCGCTGCATCGCCATCTTGTCCTTCCGGACGTCGATCCCCGACTCCTTCTGGAACTCCGCCGCGATCCACTCGACGATCGCGTTGTCCATGTCGGTCCCGCCGAGCTGGGTGTCGCCGCTCGTGGAGACGACCTCGAACACGCCGTCGCCGAAGTCCATGATCGTGACGTCGAGCGTTCCGCCGCCCAGGTCGAAGACGAGGATCTTCTGGTTCTTTCCGGCCTTGTCGAGCCCGTACGCGAGCGCCGCGGCGGTCGGCTCGTTGATGATCCGGACGACCTCGAGACCGGCGATCGCCCCCGCGTCCTTC
>DATJUJ010000025.1:0-21321 GCA_035502475.1 Thermoplasmata archaeon | reverse complement strand
GCCGAGGAAGAGGTAGATGAACGTCGAGATCTTGAACGGCTGCGGGGCCGGCCGCGGCCGCGCGGGCGCCGGGGCGGCGGCCGCGGTCTCGGGGGCGGGTGCCTCGTCGCCCTCCTCCGCCGCGTCGGAGTCCGAGGGGAGAGGCGCGGAGCGCAGCGGCTCCTCGTCGGTCGGCACGCTACGACTCCCCGCCGAGGAACCGACGGAGCAGCGGGTTCATCTCCATGAGCTGCTCGCGGCCCATCGCCTCGTAGAGGTTGATGATGATGCCCACCATCAGCAGCACTCCGGTCCCGCTCGCATTTCCGAGGGTCCCGATAAGGTCGGCGCCCGCCGCTAAGGCCCCCACCGCCGCGCCCGAGATCACGGTGATCACCGGGATGTACCGCTCGAGGACGCGCCGGAGGACCCTCGGCTCTCTACGGAACCCGGGGATCTGCATGCCGGACGCTTCGATCTGCCGGGCGACGGCCTCGGGGCCCATGTTCGTCGTCTGGATCCAGAACTTGGCGAACAGGATCGACCCGGTGACCATCGCGCCGAAGTAGACGGCGACGTGGACGAGGCCCTGCCACCACGTGTGGCCGTAGAGGAACTCGTGGTACTCGCCGTAGTTGAGGATCGGTAAGAGCCAGGACTCGAGTCCGTTGACCGTGGACAGGTAGTACGCTCCGCCCGTTAACGGCTGGGTCTGGCTGATCCCGGTCGAGCTCGCCTGGGCGGCCGTCGGGTACGACCCGATCCACCACTGATGGCCGATGAGCGGGAAGTGGATCAGGGTCGGGTTCGACCAGAGGAGCACCGAGAAGACGGAGACGTTCGCGAGCAGGGCGCTCATCAGGATGACCGGGATGTTCGACGCGTAGATCAGGCGCAGCGGATACCGGCCCCGGGCGCCCCGCGCCTCGGCGTGCGAGAGCGGCAGTTCGATGCGCGTCGACTCCGTCCAGGCGACGAGGAAGAAGATCGCGGCGGTCCCGACGAGCGCGATGATCGGGTTGGGCGAGTGCAGTAACACCTGCTCCCAGCCGCCCCCGGCCATCTGCGACGCGGTGTAGTGGGAGAGGAACCAGAGGGTCTTCGGGATCGTCCCGCTGGGCGGATTCCCGGCGGAGATCGGGGCGCCGGGCGTGACGGGGACCCAATTGAGCGTCCCCTGGATGATCTGCTGCGAGACGCCCGCCGCGATGAACAGCGAGATCCCGCTGCCGATCCCCCACTTCGAGACGACCTCGTCCATGAGGAAGACGAGGTAGCTTCCGAACACGAGCTGGGCGATGATGATCGTGTTGGCGAGGAGGAGCCCGTTGCCGGGCGAGAGGTTGCCGAGGCTGGTGACGATCGAGGCGGACGGCGTGAGGTACCCGAAGACCTGGGGGACCGCCTCGACGAAGATCATCGCGACGACGAGGACCTTCTGGGTCCCCTGGTACATCCCCTTGTCCTCGTCGTCGGTGAGGTCGAGGTTGATGATCTTCGCCCCGGTGAACAGTTGCATGATGATCGACCCGGTGACGATCGGGCCGATCCCGAGGTGCATGAGCGTCCCCTGCGCCCCGGCGAGGATGGCGCGGTAGCTCGCGAACAGGTCGATGACGGTCGCCTGGTCGACGCCGAAGAGGTAGATGTTCGTGAGCAGGAAGTAGAGGAGGAGGATGCCGACCGTCCAGAACATCTTGGTCCGGAAATGGACGTGGCCCTTCGGCTGGGCGACCGCAGGCATCCGGCTCGTGAGCGGTTTCAGCCCGTAGAGGCGCGAACGCGGACCGGAGTAGGAGAGCCCCAGGTAGAGGAGGCCGAGGACGATCCCGACCGCGAGGGCGGAGAGCAGGAATCCGAGGAGCGTCGGGGCGGTCCAGAACCAGATCACCGCGAGGACGACCGCGCCGAGGACCGCGAGGGGGATCGCCCACCTGGCGTCTCGCGGAATCTCCTCGTCGGCCATGCTGCGGTCGCCGACCCGGTGGCCGTATTATATAGTCTACGCCGGGGGGGAGGCGACCGCGGCGACGACCGTCACCTTCTCCTTCGCGTGGCGGGTCGCGTGCCCGACGACGACCTTCCACGGTCGCGCGGTCGTGCCGGCGCCCAGCAGACGGTCGACGCCGACCTTGGTCAGGTCGCCGACGAACGTCTCGCCCTCCTTCACGAGGGCTCCGGCCGCCTCGAGGAACGGGGCGAACCCATCGAGCTGGCCCACGTTGAGCTCGGTGGGCCGCTCCACGATCTGGGCCGGCCGCTTGAAGCCGTGGCGCCCGAAGTGGTCGGGCGCGTAGATCAGCATCGACTTGAACTTGTACTTGTGGAGCCCCGCGTTGCCGCGGCCCCCCTGCTTGCCGGCCCCGCGCCCGGCCTTGATGCCGCGGCCGTGCGTGCGCAGTCCCCGGAACTTCTTCGTGCGGCTCGGCATCGTTCCCTCCGTTACACCATCCGTCGGACGAGGTCGTTGATCGCGCGCCCGCGGTAGCCCAGCGAGCCCCCGAGGGCGAACGGCTTCTTCGTCGACCGCCAGCCGCCCTTCGGCGCCCGAAGTCGGAACAGCGGCTTGAGGCCCGGGATCGGCCGGAGTCCCTGGGCGGCCACCGCGCGCGTGAGCCCGGGCAGGTCCTTCGTGGGGCCGAGGTCGCCGAGCGTCTCGGCCGTGAGCCGCGCGCCGTTGACCGTCTCGCCCCGCTCCTTGAGCAGCAGCTCGACCGTCTCGGGCTCGGCCTCGCCCCACGTCACGTAGCCCTGGACCTTGGAGAGCATGCCGCGCACGCTCGCCGCTTCGGGGACCACGGTCGCGTGGTTCGGCCGGGTGAGGTGGAGGAACCCGAGGGTCTCCACGATGTCGTGTCGCGCGTGGATCGTTCCGCGGACCCGGACCACCATCCACGCCATGGAGCTCAGCTCCCCCCGCCGGCGGGGGCGGGGCGGCGTGGGCCACCGGGGCCGCCGCCGCCGCCCGGTGGCCGGCTGCCGTATCCGGGGCGGCCGCCCGGTCGCGGGCCGCCGCGGCCCCGGCCCCGTCCGCCACGGACCGGTCGCGCGCCCTCTTCCTTGGGCGGGAGGATCGAGGTGCCGGTCGGGCCCCGGACGATCCGGAGCCGCTGGAGGTCCTCGGGCGGGACCTTGAGCTGCGAGAGGGCGACGAGCGCCTGGTAGGCCGCCTGGGCGTAGTTGACGGTCGTCTTCGTGTGGCCGTCGGTGAACCCCCAGGCGTCGGTGATGCCCGCGAACCGGAGGATCGGCTTCGCGACGTTGCCGACCGCGAGCCCGACCCCGCGCGGCGCGGGCCGGAGGGTGACCACGACGGAGCCGACCCGGGCGTGGATCTGGAACGGCAGGGAGTGGGACTTGCCGCAGCCGCACTCCCAGCTGCCGCACCCGCGGTAGACCTCGACGATCTCGAGCTTCGCGCGGTCGATGGCGCGCCGGATCGTCGGGCCGACCTCGCGGCCCTTCGCCCGGCCGAGTCCGACGAACCCGTCGCCGTTGCCGACGACGACCGTGACCGCGAACTTGAACCGGCGACCGGAGTCCGTCATCCGTTGGACCATGTTCACGTCGAGGACCTCGTCGTGCAGCCCCGGGAGGAGCTTGTCGACGATCTGAGGCTCGCGCAGCGGGAGGCCCGTCGCGAGCGCCTGCGCCATCGTCGTGACCTCGTCGGAGAACACCCGGCGACCGAGCTCGGTCTTCGGGACCCACGGCGGCGGGGCCGGCGCACCCGGCGGTCCGCCCGCACCGCGCGGGGGCCCCTGGATCGCGGCCGCGCTCATTGGTTCGCCTCGGGCGCACGCACGAGTTCGGGTAGCTTCATCTTGTACGCCTCGACGGGCTGGGGGAGCGGCTTCGGGAGGTGGGAGCCGTTGAGCCGGTCCGGACTGGGAAAGTTCTCCTCGCCGTGCGGGATCTCGACCCCCGCGTCGAGGAGGCCCTTGAGCGCGGCCGTGAGCCGGCCGCCCTGGGAGGGGTGGCGCGGCCCGAGGTCGAGCACGGCGGTCTCCGCGCCGGCCTTCTTCGCGCGGAGCCCGGCCAGGTAGGCCGTCAGGTACGCGGCCGGGGTCGACGCGAGGCTCGTGGCGGGGAACGCGAGACCGCTCAGCTCGCGACTGTCGGCGGCGGCGACGACCCGGTCACCGGCCGGGTCGAATCGGACGATCGAGACGAGCACCCGGTGGTTCGAGAGGCGGACGACCGCTCGCTCGTCGCCCGACTTGAGGAGGCGGAGTCGGACCCGGTAGTCGGTACGCCCCTCGCGCCGGCGGCGGAACGGCACCCGATAGCGGGGCCCCTCGCTCATCGCGCGCCCTCCGGAAGGTGACCGGCGAGCCGCAGGTTCGCGACCAAGTGCGCCCGGCTGCGGAACATGCCGCCCTTCGCGCGCCGGTAGAACTCGCGGTAGACCTGCGCGGAGATCTTCTGGCCCGCGCGCAGCTCCCGCAGCGTGTCGCGCTGGGCGCGAATGCGACGCATCCAGCGCTCCTTCTTGGAGACGCGGCTAAAGGGGGTGCCCCGACGGGAGCCCGGGCCCGAGTGCCGGCCCTTCTTCACCTCGGCGGCGTGCCGCCGCGCCCGCACCCGGGACGTGCCGCGCACCGGCAACCGCCGGATGACGCCGGCCTTGATCGCGCTGCGGAGATCGCTGCGCGTCACCGCGTCGGCGAGCTCCTCCTGGCTCGCGGGATCGATCCAGACCCGGCCCTCGCCGCACTTGAGGAGCGCGGCCGCGAGCCGGCGCTGGTTCGAGAGATCGGGCATCGTGCTACGCCTCCGACTCCGTCTTGACGATCGGGTTGAGCACGCGGATCCCGAGCTTCCGGGCCGCCTCCTCGAGTGCGAGGCGCCGGCGGGTCCCGACCGTCCGGGCGATGACCGCGGCCTGCGTCTTCGCGTCGAGGCCATCGAGCTCGCCCTCCGTCCGCACGATCACCGGCCGGAACCCGCTCGGCACGAGCCCACGCACGCGGGCCGGGGAGCGGTAGCCGATGCTGACGATCTGCGTTCGGTACCCGTAGTGGCGGCGCTGCTTCGACTGGAGGCCCCGGGGTCGACGCCACGCGCCGTCCCGGCCGATCCGGTAGTATCGGTTCGCCGCCTGCCGGCCGAAGATCGGTCGGCGGGTGTCGAGGACCCGGCGCAGATGCAGGAGCTTGGCGGCGGGTTCCGAGAGCTGGGCCCGCTTCGGCACGCGCGGACCCTCGTCATCCCCGCTCGCGGGTTTTGCGGGCGGTTCGGGCGTCGCCGGCTTCGTCTCCTCGGCCTTGGCGGTGCGGCCGCGGCGTCGGCGCGGCGCGGGGGCCTCGGCGACCGCCGCGGCGTTCGCCTCGGGGGCGGGCGCCGGGCTCGGCGTCTCCTCGTCCGCCATCAGGCGGCCTCCTTGAGGTGGGCGCGCTCGATGAGGTAGATGCCGTCCTGGAAGACGCGCGGATCGTAGTCGCGGATCTTGGTGACGCGCTCGATGTTGGCGGCGCTCTGGCCGACCTGCTCCACATCGTGCCCGGAGAGGACGACGAACTCGCCGTCGACGGCCGCCTTCGTGCCGGGCACGAGCCGCGTCGTGCGGGGGTACTTCTCCCCGAGGAAGTTCTCGATGACGAGCTCCTCGCCCTTCACTTGGACCTTCATGGGGAAGTGGGCCGCGACGACCTTCATCCGGGCCTCGACGCCCAACGTGAGCCCGCCCGCGAGGTTGCGGAGGTGGGCCGCCCAGGTCTTGAGCAGGGATTGCGCCCGCTTGCGGTGAGGAGGGATCGTCAACGTGAGCGAGACCGAGTCGCCGGCGCTCGCGAGCGTGAGCGCGTCCTGCGGGAACGGGCGCGAGACGGAGCCGAGCGGGCCCCGGGCGGTCAGCACTCCGTGCGCGACCGCGAAGGAAACGCCCTTCGGGAGCGGGACGATCTCGCGCGATCGGTCGGGCTCAGTAGACATAGGCCAGGAGCCGACCTCCGATCTTGAGCTCCCGCGCCTTCTGGTGCGAGAGCACGCCCTGGTTCGTGGAGAGCACGAGCAGGCCGAAGTCCTGCGCCGGCAGGAACCGCGCCTCGTACCGCTCGAGCCCGTCGTGCGGCACGGCGATGCGGGGCTTGATCACGCCGCACGAGTTGATCCGCCGGGCCAGCGTGACGTCGTACTTGCCGCCGCGGCCGGTCGGGACGAAGGTGAACTCCTCGATGTAGTGGTACTCGCGGAAGATCCGGAGCACCTCGGCGATCAGCTTCGAGGTCGGAGCGATCTCGACGTGCGGTTTGCCGTCGACGTCGGCGTGCCGGAGGGTCACGAGCGCGTCGTTGAGCAGGTCCTGTTGCATCGTCGGGTCCTCCTACTGGTACTTCCGGAAGCCGAGGTCCATCGCCACTTCGCGGAAGCACTGGCGGCACAGGTGGAGCCCGTAGCGCCGGACGATCCCCCGCTTGCGGTCGCAGCGCAGGCAACCTTCCTTGCGGCCGAAGTGCTTCTTGGGGGGGCTCATCGTCGGCTCACTCCAGGACCGTGACCTGGAACTGGCGCTCGAGGAACGCGCGCGTCTCGTCGCGCGTGGAGCGAAGGGCGCGCGGGATCGGCTGGGAGCGGATCCGGCGTTCCCGGACGCGGAAACCGGCGCGGCCGAGCTCGACCGCGACGTCCATGCCGTGGATCCCGATCTGGGGATCGTACTTCATGCCGGTGAAATCGGTGTAGTCGGCGATCCCGAACGAGAAGTTCCCGTTCCGGTCGATCGACTGGAGGTCGAGCTGCCGGTCCCGCGCCTCGAACGCGCGCGCGAGGAAGTCGCGCGCGATCGCCCCCCGGAGCGTCACCTTCGCGCCGATCTCCTGGCCCTTGCGGATGCCGAAGTCGCGGTTGGTGGAGTGGGAGCGCGTCGCGACGGGCTTTTGGTGCGTCACCATCTGCAGCACGCGCTCCGCCTTCGTGCGGGCCTCTCCCGACTCGCCGACGCCCGCGTTCACCACGATCTTCACGAGGCGCACGGCGCGGGCCGGGTTCCCGGTCGCCGGTGCGGGGGCCGCGGGGGCGACCGTCGGGGCCGGGGCGCTCACCGGTCGACCCCCTCGCCGATCGTGACCTCGGGGGCCTTGTCGCCGACGACGAAGACGTACTCCTTCACCGTGGCGAACCCTTCCTTGAAGTGGACGAGGTTCGGCTGCGACGAGTTGCGGACCTCGACGCGCTCGACCCGCGCGAGCTGGCCCACGTGCGAGCCGCCGGCGACGTACGCGAGAGCGCCCGGCGCGAGCGGATAGTGCCCGACCACCTTCTGGCTCGGCACCTCGATCTTGACCGAGTCCCCGACCTTGTACGGGGTGCCCCGGTCGACCAGCAGGTTCCGTCCGTCGTGCAGCGTGACCTCGATCCGGCCCGCCTTCACGGCGTGCTTGAAGCGGACCCGGCCGATCTTGAACGTCGCCTCGGGGGCGGGGATCGTGACGAGCACGAGCTTGCCGTGACGGTCCTTCACGACCCGGTAGTGCGCGTCGAGCGGCGCGTCGAAGGAGAGCGTGTCCATGAGACCGAGTCCGCGCTCCAGGTCCTTCGCGACCTTGCCGTCCACCCGGACCGCGCCGCTGCGGACGAGCTGGCTCGCCTCCCGCGCGGTCGTGACGATGCGGCGCGTGTCCCGGAGCACGATCAGGAGCGGGACCGAGGCGTCCTGCGGGTGGGGACCGGGACCCGGACGCTTCACCCACTTCGTGCCCTTGCGGGGGATCGTCCAGGTGCGCGGGGCCGCGCGCCGCTTCAACCGGAACGTCACGGAGCGTCCTCCTCCGGGACGGAGCCCTCGTCCTCGGCGTCGTCGGTCTCGGCGGCGCCGGAGGACGGCGCAGGCGCGGCCTTGCGGCGACGGGCGGCCGGGGCGCTCTCCTTCGCATCGGCGCCCGCTTCGGCCTCGGTCGGCGCGGGCAGGGCCGCCGGTGGGGCTTCGGCGCTCTCGGCCTCGACCGGCTCGCCGCGCTCCTCGGGCGTGACGTCCTCGTCGGCGACCCGGAGGGTTCGCCGGCGCCACGCGTCGGAGAGGTTCAGTCGGGTGATCACGAGATGTCCCGGCCGGATCGGCAGGGGCTTCAGCTTGTCCTCGCCGGACTTGAGCGTGACGTTGTCGAGCACGACCGCATAGTCGCGGCGGACGACCCGCGCGACCCGCTCCTCGCGGCCGACGAAGCTCCCCGAGAGCACGCGGACCGTGTCGCCCTTGCGGATCGCCACGGCGCGGCGATGGAACCGGGCCCTAAGCTCGCGGGAGAGCGGGACCGTCATCCGCCGGCGCCGCTCGAACGTCGCGGCCGAGTAGAGCGCCTTGCGCTGACGCCGCGGCGAGTGCGGGGAAGAGGACGACATACCGGGCCCTCCTAGAGGATGATCGACGAGGCCGCCGCGATCCGCGGCCAGCGCTCGGCGGCCTCCTTGGCGACGGGGCCCTTGATCTGCGACCCCTTGATCTCGCCGGTCTCGGTCGTGATGACCGCCGCGTTGTCCTCGAACTGGAGCCGCGTCCCGTCCGGGCGATGGAGCGGCACCCGCGAGCGGACGATCACCGCGTGCAGCACCTGCCGCCGCATCTCGGGCGTCCCCTTCTTGACCGAGACGATCACGAGGTCGGCGATGCCCGCGCGCGGGTAGCGCCGGTGCGTGCCGTGCCAGTTCCGGACGGCGATGATCTCCACGATCTTGGCGCCGGTGTTGTCGACGCAGTCGAGCCGGGCCCCCTTCGGGAGCCCGCGGCTGCGGCGACCCGCGAGGCCCTTCACGCCTCCTCCTCGGGCGCGGCCGCGGGGGCCGGCGGCGCGACCGGCTCCTCGCCCTTCACCCGGAGCGCGGCCTCGCCCAGGTCTTCGACGATGCAGAACCGGACCAACTTCGAGAGCGGCCGGGTCTCGGCGATCCGGACCCGGTGGCCGATCGGCACGTTGAGGCAGGGAGGCGCGTGCGCGAGGTAGCGTCGGCGACGCTTCTCGTAGCGCTCGTACTTGGGCACGTAGTGGAGCAGCGTGCGCTCGACGACCGCGGTGCGCTGCATCGCGTTCGAGACGACCGTCCCCTCGAGGATCTGGCCCCGGACGGGGAGCCGTCCGTGGAACGGGCAGTGCCGGTCGTCGCAGCGCGCCTTGGGGGCCCGGACGTCGAGCCCGATGTCGTGGGCCCGGCGGCGGACCGGTGCACTGCGGGGCGGACTCATCGCGACCTCCGAGGCCCGCCCGTGAGCAGCCGCTTGGTGCGGTCCTCGGGACGCTGCCGAAGGGCGTCCCCTCTTAACGGTAACTCTCCCGCCGGTAGATCGATCGTCCCCGTGAGGCCCGCCTTCGGAACGCGCAGCGGACGCGCGCGGCCCGGGACGCGGACAAGGAAGGTGTGGAGGGTCTCGTCCACGACGACGCCTCGGATCGCGCTCCGGTGGCCGGGCGCGGGCTCGATCGCGACCGGTGCTCCGATGAGCTCGCCCGCGAGCGCTTCGCGCTCGACGCGCGCGCGTGACGGCACCGGCCCCGGTCCTCGCTCCATCGGTGCACCTCGAGGCCTCCTACGGGCTCCGAGCCTCCCGCGACGGGCTGGAACGTTCGTTGAGGACGGTCAGCGCCCGGGCGACGTTGGTCCGGAGGGCCCGCATCCGTCCCGGGCTCGGCGGCGCGCCGCCCATGGCCGCCGTGCCCCGTTCCCGGAGCAGGTCGTTCTCGGCCTCGGCGACCCGCCGGCGGAGCTCGTCGTCGGTGAGCGCCCGGAGGTCCTTCATCCGGAGCAGCGTCACGACGCCTCCGGGGCTTCGGCGCCGGCTGCGGCCCCCTCTTCGAGCGGGGGCAGCACGGCCGGGGCGATCTTGGGGGGCATCTCCACGCCCCGCACGACGATCTCGTCCGGAAGCTTGGCCGCCGGCCGCATGATCCAGACGTTCACGCCGATGACGCCCGGCTTCAGCCGGGCCTGGTAGAATCCCTTGTCGATCCAGAGGTGGACGGCCTCGCCACAGTACTTGATCGTGCCGGCCTTGAACCGCTCGGTCCGGTGGCGCTCGCCGGTCAGCTTCCCGGAGAGGATCACCTGGCAGCCGCGCGCCCCGGCCTCCATGATCCGGCGGACCGTCGAGTGGCCCGCGCGTCGGAAATGCCAGCCCCGCTCGAGCGTGCTCGCGAGCTTCTCGCTCATCAACTGGGCGTTGAGGCTCGGCTGCCGTTCCTCCTGGACCTCGATCTGCGGGTTGTCGAGCCGGAACCGCTGCTGGATGTCCTCGGTGAGCCGCTTGATGAGCTCCCCGCGGTGACCGATCAGGATCCCGGGCCGCTCGCAGATCAGGGTGACGCGCGTGCCCATCGGCGTGCGGGTGATGTCGAGGCCGCCGAAGCCGGCGCGGGCGCTCTCCTGCACCAGGTAGTCCTTGAGGAGGACCCGGCGCATCGCCTCCTGGATCACCTTCTGCTCGGCGCTCATGCCCCGGCCTCCTTGAGTTCCGCGAGCACGATCTCGACGTTCGTGGTCTGCTCGTGCCAGGCGGTCGCCCGGCCGTGCGCCCGGGGCATCGAGGTCTTCCGGATGCGACCGCGCGAGCTCGCGGCGACGCGGACGACGAGCCGGTCGGTGTCGAGGCCCTCGTACTCCGCGTTCTCGCGGGCGTTCGTCAGCACCTTGAGCACGTTCTGGGCGACCTTCTTAGGGTAGCGGCCGGGACCGGTGCCGGTCTTGTGGGCCGTCTCCTGGTTGTAGCGGCGGAACGGGACGGCGCGGCGCAGCGCGACCACGTCCTCGAGGAACGTCTGCGCGCGGTCGACCGGGAGCCCCCGGATCGCGTTGAGGACCTCGTAGGTCTTCTTCGGGGACATGGGGATCTCGATCCCGCGCGCCCGGGCGACGCTCACCCCGGGTTTCGGATGGTACGTGTAGCCCCGCATCGCCCGATCGACCTCCTCACTTGAGCGGCATGAACTTCGACGACCGCGTCGCTCCGACGCCCGGGCCCGAGTGCTTCTCGAACCGGCGCGTGAGCGCGAACTCGCCGTAGTAGTGCCCGATCATCTCCGGGCGGACCTCGATCTCCTTGAACTCCTTCCCGGTGTGGATCGCGACGCGGCGGCCGATGTGCTCGGGGAGCACGAGCGCGTCCCGGCAGTGGGTCCGGACGACCTTCTCCTTCGGGGTGGAGCGCATGCGCTCGAAGAACTGGGTCGTCTCGGCGTTGAACCCCCGGCGGATCGAGCGCCGCGCCCGGGCGCCGACGATCTTCGAGAACGCCTCGAGGCTCATCGCCTGGAGCTCCGGCACGCCGACGCCGCGGAACGTGAACTCGCGCTTGCGGCGCGCCTCGACCTTCTTCGTCCTCCGCGCCTTCGGCATCGTCAGACCCTCGCCCGCCGGTCGCGCCGGCGCTTCTTGCTCGTGCCGCGGGAGAATCGTCCGACCTTCGCGCCGGGCCACGTGCCCTTCGAGACCGTGCTCGGGCGCCCGACGTGCTGGTGGGCCCCGCCGCCGAACGGGTGGTTGACGGGGTTCATCGCGACTCCGCGGACCTTGAACGGGGCCCGGGCGATCGACCGCGCGCCCCAGACCTTCTTGCCCGCCTTGATGACGGGGCGTTCGCGGCGACCCCCGCCGCCGACCGCCCCCACCTGGGCGCGGCAGCTGGCGAGGAACTGCTTGAATCGGCCGCTCGGCAGCTGGACGGTCACCTGCGTGCCCGCATGCGCGGTCACCAGCGCGCTCGAGCCGGCGGTCCGGACCAACCGTCCCCCGTCGAACGGCTTCACTTCGAGGTTCGAGACGAGCGTGCCGTCCGGGATCCGGCCGAGCGGGAGGATCGAGCCCCGGTCGACGGGGCCCTCCTGGAACGAGACCCGGTCCCCGGTCGCGAGCCCCGCGGAGGCGAGGATGCGGATCGGTTCGCCGTTCGGCACCGCGACCTCCGCGACCGGCGCGGTACGGCCCGGCGCGGGGACGATGGCAACGACGGTGCCCGAGACGATCCGGTCCGGCCCAGGGTGGACGATCGCCCCATGGTGGCGGTGGCTCGGGGAACGGTAGCGGCCCGTCCCGGCTCCGCGGCGACGGGAGATGATGCGCTTGCCCATCAGAACACCCCGGCCCGGCTGCCGATGTCCTCCGCAGAGAACTCCTTCGCGAACCGGACGGTTGCGATCTTACCAAGACGCACGATCTTCGTGTTGATCTTGGCGACCTTGCACTGGTAGATCTCCTCGATCGCCCGCTTGATCGCGGCGCGGTCGGCCCGGCGGTCGACGACGAACTCAAGCTTGTTCTGGCGTTCCATCTCGTCCATCGACTTCTCCGTGACGTAGGCGTGGAGGATGATCCGGTGCTGGAGCTGCGTCACGGAGCGATCTCCCCGAGCCGGCTCCGGAGCGACTCGACGGCGCCCGCCGAGAACAGCGTGAGACGTCCGGCGGCGCCGCCGGGCGCGAGGTCTTCGGTCGCGAGCCGCTGGACGGAGACGACGTCGACGCCGGCGAGATTGCGGAACCCGCGCGCCTTCTGCGGCCCGCTCGTGACGACCAGCAGGCTTCGCGGGGTGCGGCGGACCCGGCCGCGTCGGCGGGCCCGGCCGGACGAGGTGAGGTGGGTGCCCGAGCGGGCGCGCTCGACGTCGCGCCAGAGCTTGAGCCGGGTGAGCACGTTCCGGGCCTCCTCGGCGGTCGTGACCTCCTCGACAGGGTCGGCGAGGACGAGCGGGAGGTGGAGGCCGTGCGGGACCCGGTGGCCGCGCGCGGCGGCCAGCTTCGGGTCGCGGGTGGCGGCCAGGGCCGAGGCGAACGCGAGGCGGGCCTCCTTGCGGTTGATCTTCTTGCTCCAGATCCGATCCGTGCGGGGCGGGTGGGCTTGACGGCCGCCGACCGTGTTCGGGGACTGGGCGCCGCGCATCGAGTCCATCAGGCGCGGCGTCCGCGCGACCCCGCGGCCCTTGCCGGACCACTCCACGGAGTGTCGGAGGCCGGCCGTCGGCGACGGGCCGTACGGCTGCCGTCGGTGCGACTGGGCCGCCACGACCGCCCGGGCGATCAGGTCGGTCCGGACGGGGACCGAGAAGGCGAGCGGGAGCACGAGCGCCTCGCCGGCTTTCCCGTCGAGCGCGACGACGTGGACCCGGTGGTGCGCGCTGGCGGAGGGCGGGGCGTCCGACGTCATGCGCCCTGCTTCGATCGGGTGCTGAAGTAGCGGAGGTCGACCTTCTCGACTGAGACGACGCGGCTCCTCAGTGGGGCGCGGAAGCGCAGCAGGCGCTTCGCGGGCCCGGGCAGCGAGCCGTGGAGCACGAGGCACGAGCTCTGCACCTCGCCGTAGTGCGGAAAGCCGCCGGCCGGCGTGATCCGATCGGTGCGCGGGTCCCGTACGATCCGGAGCACGCGCATGTTGAACTGGGTCCGACGATGGTAGCCTTGCTGGCCCGCCTGGGGGATCCGGTACGACACGAAGCTCGGGTTGTGCGGACCGAGCGTCCCGATCATTCGGCGGTGCTTCGAGTTCTTGCGGGGCTGGAGCTTCACGCCCCAACGCTGGATGTGGCCCTGGAATCCGAACCCCTTCGTGACGCCGACGACGTCGACGAACTCCCCTTCCTTGGTGAGCTGGTCGGCCGCCACCTCCTGGCCGAGCTGCTGGACCGCGAAGGAGCGACGCTCCTCGAACTTGTCGCCGGTGACGCGCACCTCGAACAGCGCGGGCGTCTTCGATCCGACCCCCGTGATCAGATGGGGCTGGGTGTAGGCGAGGAGGTGCACCTCGTCGCCGGCCGTCTCCGAGAACCGCTTCACGGCTTCCTCGGGGCTGGCGGGATGCTTCGGGATCCGGCGGGTGAGCTCGTCGGTGAGTCCCGAGCCCCAGACCTCGGCGACCACGCGATGCCCGTACGGGTAGCGGGCGTAGATCCGGGCCCCCGCGATGCGCAGCGGCGGCACCTCGACCACGGTGACCGGAACCGAGACCTCCTGGCCGGCGGTCGTGGAGCGCTTTCGATAGTCGACGATGAAGGCATGGGTCATGCCGACCTTGTAGCCGGCGAACCCTTCGATGGACGGCTGCTTGCTGCCCGGGGGCCACGAACGGATCCGCGGGACCGGCCGGGCCGACCGGGAACGAGGAGAATAGGCGAGCGATCCTCGCCTCGGACGATGCCGTGCCATGGGTCGATAGGGGGTCCTGGCCTCCGCGGGGGGGCGGGAGATGGGTGCCCTATATAAGCGCTCGCGCGCGGCGCGTGCGGCGGGGTCCCGGGAGCGTGATTTCTCCCCGAAGAACGCGTCGCGCGCGGGTCGCGGTTCGGACGCGCGCGTAGAGGGCGCGCCCTCCGTCGGAGCGTCGCCGGAGGTCCCGGTTCGCCCCAACCGTTAAGCCCGGCGAACCCTCCGCGGGCCCGGAGCCGAGCATGAAGGCGTGGGTGAAGACCCAGCGGGGGCCGGGCGGCGAGATCCGGACGCTCCCGGACCCGACGCCGGGCGACGAGGAGGTCCTCATCGCGGTGCGCGCCTCGTCGATCTGCGGCACCGACGTCCACGTCTGGGAGTGGAACGACTGGGCGAAGGGCCGCATGCAGTCGATCCCGCTCATCCTCGGCCACGAGGTCAGCGGCGAGGTGATCCGGCTCGGTCGCGGGGTGAAGAGCCTCGCGGTCGGCGACCACGTCTCGGCGGAGACGCACATCGCCGACGGGACCTGCTATCAATGCAAGACCGGCAAGATGCACATCTGCGAGCACGTGCAAGTGCTCGGCGTCGACCGCGACGGCGTGTTCGCGGAGTTCGCCGTCTTGCCCGAGATGAACGCCTGGAAGAACGATCCCAAGTTGGACCCGGCGCTCGCCTCGATCCAGGAGCCGCTCGGCAACGCGGTCCACTCGCTGCTGCCCGAGTCCGCCCCCGAGGAAATCGCGGGACGGAACGTGCTGGTCACCGGCTGCGGGCCGATCGGCCTCCTGGCCGTCGCGGTCGCCCGTCGCCTCGGGGCCCGTCGGGTCTTCGCGACCGAGGTGAATCCCCTGCGCATCCAGCTGGCCCAGGCGATGGGCGCCGACCGGGTGTTCAATCCGGTCGACGAGGCGGCGCGGCTCGTGCCCGAGCTGCGGGCGGAGACCGACGGCCACGGGATCGACGTGGCGGTCGAGATGTCCGGCCATCCGGCCTCGCTGCGTCTGTGCTTCGACGCGCTCACCCCCGGGGGCCGGGTCTCGCTGCTCGGGCTCTATGACCGGGAGGCGAGCCTCAACTTCGACGACGCGATCATCTTCAAGGCGGCCCGGGTCCACGGGATCTTCGGCCGTCGGATGTTCGACACCTGGTACCAGGTGAAGGGGCTCCTGTCCGACCCCGGGTTCCGGGCCCAGATGGCGAAGATCATCACGCACCGGGTGCCGCTCGCGGAGCTGCCCCGCGCGATGGAGCTCCTGCGCTCACTCCACGCCGCGAAGGTCTCGCTGGAGGCCCGTTGGTGAGCGCCCCGCGAGACCCGACCGCGTTCCTCGGGAGCGAATACCGCCAGCTCGTCGAACAGTCGATCGACTGGAAGATCCGGACCCTCGACGGGCCGAGCGCCCCGTGGTGCGTGGTGGACGGTCGGAAGGTCCTCATGTTCTGCTCGAACAACTACCTCGGCCTCAGCAACCACCCGAAGCTGAAGGCCGCGGCCGAGGAGGCGATCCGGACCCACGGCGTGGGGAGCGGATCGGTCCGACCGATCGCCGGCACGATGGACCTCCACATGGAGCTCGAGCGGCGGCTCGCCCGCTTCAAGGGCGCGGAGGCGTCCCTCGTGTACCAGAGCGGCTTCGCGACGAACTCGGGGCTCATCCCCCAGCTCGTGGGCGAGGGCGACCTCGTCATCAGCGACGAGTTGAACCACGGCAGCATCATCGACGGCGTCCGGCTCTCCCGGGCCGAACGGGCGGTCTACCGGCACGCGGATCCCGCCGACCTCGAGCAGGTGCTGGCGACCGCCGAGGAGCACCGCCCCGCCTTCCGCCGGATCCTGATCATCACCGACGGGGTCTTCTCGATGGACGGGGACGTCGCCCCGCTCGACCGGATCGCCGCCCTCGGGTCGCAGCACGGGGCGATGGTGTACGTCGACGACGCGCACGGCGAAGGGGTGCTCGGCCCGGGGGGCCGCGGCATCGTCGCCCACTTCGGCCTCTCGCGCGCTCAGGTGCACGTCGAGATGGGCACCTTCTCGAAGGCGTTCGGCGTCGTCGGCGGCCACATCTCGGGCTCCCGGGACCTCGTCAACTTCGCGCTCAACAAGTCCCGGACCTGGCTGCTCAGCGGCTCCCATCCGCCGCCGGTCGCCGCGGCGTGCCTCGCGGCGATCGACGTCCTCGAGGGAGAGCCGGAGCACGTCGAGCGCCTGTGGCAGCACACGCGCCGCTTCAAGACGGAGATGCGCGCCCTCGGCTTCGACCTCGGCGCGAGCGAGACCCCGATCACCCCGGTCCTGGTCGGCGACAGCGCGCTCGCGAAGGCGCTCAGCGATCGCCTCTTCGAGCTCGGGGTCTTCGCGCTCCCGATCGTCTATCCGATGGTGGCGAAGGGGAAGGCGCGGATCCGCACGATCATGAACGCGGCGCTCTCCGAGGACGACGTCGCGTTCGCGATCCGGGCGTTCCAGACCGCGGGACGCGAGCTGAAGTTGATCTAGACGGCCGGGCACGGACCCGGGGACGCTCGCGGCCGGGGAGGCTGGTGGTGCCGCCCTCATCGTGGCCATAAATAGACTGTCGGCATCCTAGCTAGGGAGCGTTCGATGGACCGCACCGGTCGAGCAAGGGACGCCCCGCGTACCGACCCGCCCCACCTCTGGACGGTCGACGAGGCGAACGCGCGCCTCCCGGCCCTCGGAGAGCTCCTCCCGCGCCTCCGCGGCTGGGTCTCCCGCCTCGGGGAGGTGCACACCGAGGTGGAGCGCCTGGGCGAGTTCTGGGGACCCGAGGTCGACTCGGTCGACCACGTCGACCACGAGATCAAGCTGCGGCTCGACACCGAGTGGAAGAACCTCACCCGCCGGCTCGAGGAGTCGCTCGCGGCGCTCCGGAGCGAGGGGATCGAGGTCAAGAACCTGGAGACCGGCCTCCTCGACTTCTATGCCCTCCACGACGGCGAGGTCGTCTTCCTCTGCTGGCAGTACGGCGAAGAGGAGGTCGGGTTCTACCATACCCTCACGGGCGGGTTCGCGAACCGTCGCCCGCTCGCCGGACGGGGTCGGCCCGCGCCCGCGCGCTCGCGCGGCCCGGGCTAGCGGGGCCTAGTCGGGGCGCGGGGCGTCGCCGGTCTGGGCCATCTCGATCGCCCGGGCGCCGAGCGCGAAGGCGCCGGCAGCCGCCGCTACCCCGGAGACCGCGAGCAGCAGGGGGAACGGGATGCCGAGGGCGAGGAAGTAGAGGGCGAGCGGCGCGAACACGCCGGCGCTCCCGCCGACGACGCCCACCGCCGGCCGGTCCCGGCGCAGGGTCACCCAGGCGGCCCCTCCGGCGACGATCGCCGCGAGCGCGAGCAGCACGACGCCCGCGCCGATCGACGCGAGGAACGTCTCGAGGTCGTTGAACGGCGTGTAGGCGACGGCGGAGAGGTTCGAGGCGCTTCCCGGCGACAGGGTGATCCCGATGTCGGTCGCCCCGGCCGAGTAGACCGAGGAGACGAACGAGTAGACCGAGACCGGGCTGTAGCCCCGCAGCGAGATGTTGAGGAGGACCCCACCGGTGGGGACGCCAGAGAGCGAGAATCCCCCATCGAACCCCACGGTCGTGGTCGCGGCGTAGTGGTTCTCGCCCGACAGCTGGACGAGGGCCCCCGTGGCCGGCTGGATGCCGGCCGAGGTCTGGGCCCAGACGGTCCCCGAGACGGTGAACGAGCCGGGCGCCGACGCCTCGGCCCCGGAGACCGCGAGGAAGCCCGCCGTCACGATCGCCACCAGCGCCACCGCCACCAAGGCGACCGCCACCGCTCGGCGCGTGCTCACGCGGGGCGCCCGGGGCGCCGGGAGCTCGGGATAAAGCCCGGGAAGGACCTCCCACGTGTAGAGGGGGGGAGGCTCGCGCGGCACGACCACCGGGATCGGCGTACGGCAGTGGGGGCAGGGGAACCACTGCGTCGGCGGCGCCGGCGCCAGGACGACGCGCAGGTCCGTACCGCACGCGGGGCAGCGGATCGTGACGCCCGGGCTCGCCATCGACCGAGCACGAGGGGTGGAGGGGTCTTAGCCTTGCGTCGCGCCCTCGCGAAGGCCCACCCGCGGGTGGTCGCGGTCGACGACGGGGCGTTCCGGCGCGACGACCGGCGGGCCCCGATCGCGGCCGTGGTGGTCTCGGCGCCCGACTACGTCGAGTCGGTGCGCACCGGCTCGGTCCGTGTCGACGGCCGGGACGCGACGCGGACCGTGGTCGCGCTGGTGCGCGCCACCGGGCCACTCGACGGGGTGCGGGCCCTGCTGCTGGACGGGGCGGTCGTGGGCGGGTTCAACGTCCTCGACCTGGACGCGCTCGAGGCCGCGTTCGGGATCCCGGTCGTCGCGCTCACGCGGCGTCGCCCGGACTTCCCGGCGATCCGGCGCGCGCTTGCCCGGTGGTTCCCGCGCGACGCCGCCCAACGCTGGGCGCGGCTCACCGCGCACCCGCTCTTTCCCGTCCCCACCGGCGGGCGTCCGATCCTTGCGGCCGCCGTCGGCTGCTCGCGCGCCGATGCTGCGGCGCTCGTGCGGCGGACGACCGTCCGGGGCTTCTGGCCGGAGCCCCTGCGGCTGGCCCACCTCGTCGCCTCCGCGGGCGCCGTGCCGGCCCGCTCCCACCGACCGAAGGATTAAGGGCGGGCCCGGCGTCCCATCCGTGGGCCTGTAGCTTAGCTTGGACGAAGCACTGGCCTTCTAAGCCAGAGCACTCGGGTTCAAAGGTCCCGGGCGTCCCTCGCGCCCGGGGCGGAGACTCCCGACAGGCCCGCCACAACCATCTCCGACGTGGTGCACTGCAGGGCAGCTCTGCGTGCGTGGGAGGACTGGTAGCCCACGTCGACATCGACAAGAGCGAAGAAGCAGCGCTCGACCTAGCGGCCGGACAAGTCGAGTCCCCCGGTGAAGTTCAGTCGCCGTGCGGAGCGGCAGGTGACGACCAACGAGTGTCCGCTCGTCTGCGGAGGGAAGACGGCGTCCCCGCCGATTCGATCGTAGTCCTGGATGACCGGACGCACCTACCCGGCGATCAGATCGCTGAGTCAAGCGCGAGAAGGAAGGGTCAGGCTGCCGGCCGGAGGCTCGTTAGCCTCATGGACCAACCGGCTCCTGTCGGTACGTCCCTTGAGCGAGTCTTGAGCCCGTGGGACTGGCCCAGCCGGCTAACCTGGGTTTTCGCGCCGACTTTGACCACTGAGCTTTAGGTCGCCGGTTACCTCGATCCGAAGTCGTCGACCCCCCAACCACGAGATGCTGGGCCGCCGTTGTGTCACCTTCGCATCCAGCAGTACCGGCGCGCGACTGAACCGACGGACTTTCACAACGATCTCGTCGTCCCGCACGGCCACCTTCCCCGGTCGGTCCAAGAACTTCTCCCAAATCGTTCGCGCGGTCGCCGTCTCATACCCTTTCAGCTGCGACGCCAACCATCGATACGCCGCGCTCGCGGCCACGCTCAGCACTACGTCCAGGTCGACCTTCACCCGCACCGAACTCGATAGCGCGTCGACGTGGAAGAAGTGCACTTGCTCTCCGAGCGAGTTCTCGATCAGCGTTCGTCGGGCGTAGCGCGTCAGCAGCGCCGCCGGACCCCTCCGAGTGTCGTTCGTGAGGAGCAGCGTCGGTTCCTCCCGTCCCAGATTCCGCGCGGCCACCTGCCGAATCTGCCCGGGATAGCCCTCGATCTCGACTCGTTCGTCCACCACGATCGGGTGGCGATAGGCCCGATCCTCGATCTCCAACTCGACCGACTTCCACTGATCCTCGGGGAGGGAGCGGATCCGCTCCACCTCCCGAGAGCGGCGCTCTCTCAGCGTCAGGAACTTGATCCCCTGGCGGTCCAACCGGGCCAGACCCGCGTGCGTCGTCATGTGGGCGTCGAAGACGAGCTCCTCCGGGAGCGCTCCGTCCACTTCCTTCCAGTAGTCGACGAACCGAACGACCTCGTCGGCCTTCTCCTTCTTCAACAAGTTCGCCCGAGCGTAGACCATCTCCCGACCCTCCCACTCTTGGGCGAACGCCGATACCACCGCCGGGACCGACTGGCTCCGTCGAGGAACGTAGTCCTTCTCGAGCCGGGAGACGGTGGGGTCGCCGTAGTGACGGATCGTGTGGAAGTCGAGGTTGAACGAGCGGGTCGGATACGCTCCGCTCGCCTTCCGAGCCCGCGCCAGGCCCTGTAACAGCGCTCGGTGGGGGCGGTCCCCCACCCGGTAGGAGTAGTCGGAGAGAGCCGTGGTCTTCGGCAGGACGTTGAGTCCCGCGAACCACCCCAGCCCTTCGTCGTCGGCGACCGGCATCACGTGATTGTGCCTCGGACGGCCGAGTAGCTTGAGGGCGAGGAGCGACCGGAGATACGCCGGGGCCGGAATCATCGCGGACCCCGGGTAGCGGGCTCGACGGACCAGCGTCTCGAAACCGACCTCCTCGAGGAACGGAGCGAAGAGGAAGAGGAGGGGGGTGCGGCATTCGACCTCGACCCCGGGGCGGAGGCGGAGCTGGCCCACGTCGGAGATCGGGGGCGCGAGCAACGGGGGCCGCCCCCGCTGCTCGGCGGTGCGTCGAGGCAGTCGGCCGACCCCGGCCTCCCGGAGGAGGAGCCAGACGGTGTGGAAGCTGACGGGACGGCCCTCGGAGCGCATTCGCTCGGCGATGTCGATCACGCTGAGGCTCTCTTCGTGACGGAGGCGGAGGACCGCCTCCCGCAAGGGCTCGGCGACGGGCCGGTCCTTGCGACCGTGGGGGATGTCTCGGAAGAACGGGGGGAGCTGATCCTGACGGAACTGGGAGGCGAGAACTTCCAGGGAGTGGGCCGTGTAGTGGAAACGACGAGCCGCTTCGGCGGCCGAACATCCCTCGAGGAAGTAGGCACGAAGGGCCTCGTAGCGGCGCTGGAGGGGGTGGGCGGGTTCGTGAAAGAACTTCCGGGGGTCGCGCACACAGGCTCATGCATATCACAACAATAAAGGCTTCGGCTGGACTGGTCCAACCGAAAAAGGCCGCGCCGGGAGCCGGAGGCCGTCGAGGAGGCGGGGGCTCGTCTCGAGGTGAGAGTTCGAGGATCGAGGGCCGGGCCGGAGGGGGTTATTGTTGTGCGGGCCTGAACCCGGCAGCCTCTGAGAGCCCAGGGGACCGAGAAGGACTATCGCCGCGAGAGCGAAGAAACCTCAGGTGTTACTTCGGCGCGAAAAGGCAGGCTAA
>DATJUJ010000024.1:0-37727 GCA_035502475.1 Thermoplasmata archaeon | reverse complement strand
CGCCTCGGTGTTTAAGTAGGTGGAATTTCCATGTGTCTGCCTGGCTGTGTTCGACAACGCGAACTCACGCAAATCCGCCCGCTCGCGCGGCACGGAGGAACGTGAGGAGGGGACCGAGGACGCGCGCATTGCGCTACGGTGCAACCGCCGTGAGCTCGGGCTGGTCGACTCGTTCGTGACGAACGGCGAGTACTCGACCCGCTCGGAGCTCATGCGGGCAGCGCTGCATGCGTTCCTCACGTCCCGCGCGGCGTCGTCGCTGCCGACGCCCCCCGTGGACGCCGAAGGGTTCGTCGAGATCCCGGTGCGCCTGCGGCCCGACGAGTACGCCGCCCTGGAGACCTACTGCCGTCACGTCGCGAACGGACGCCCGGTCAAGGACCTCTTGGCCGAGATGATCCGCCGCAGCGAGATGGAGATGAAGGTCACCGAGCTCGTTCAACGAGCCCGGACCACGGTGCGCGAGGCCGTCGCCGCCCGCACGCAAGCCGGGGCGCTCAGCGAGAGCGGCAAGGACCTGGAGCGGAAGGGGGTCGTCGGACGGTGAGGGCGCGCGTCGTCGGGTCGGGCAGCGCCGGGGTGGGTTGTGGGAGTCCACGAGGCCGAACGAACGCATAGCGACCGAGCTTCCGCGCCGGGATACGGCGACGCCATGGAGGACGGATGGGAGAGCCATCTGCGCCTGGGACAGGACGTACGCTTCGTCCTGGTGGCCGTCGGCGGGGGAGCGATTCGGATTGCAGGGGAGATCGCACGCCATCACTTGCGCCACTTGGAGACCGTGGCGATCAACTGCGACCCGAAGGTCCAGGGGTTCGACGACTTCGATCGCCGGGTGTATCTGGGGCCCGACACGGGCGCCGACACCGACACGGGCGGTTCGCCGTTCGTCGGGGGGCTGCTCGCCCGGGCCGCGGAGCCGGCCCTCGACCGCATCTTCCGCGGCGCGACGTTCGTCATTCTCGTGGGGAGCCTCGGGGGAGGAGCCGGAAGCGGGGCCTTCCCGTACGTCCTCGAGGTCGCGTGCCGGAACGCGGAGGTCGTCTCGGCCTTCGCCGTGAAGCCGTTCCGCTGCGAAGGCGAGCGCCGGGCGCTCGCCGACCGCGCCCTCGGTCGGCTCCACTTCATCGAGGCCTTCGTCGAGAAGCGCGAGCGAGGGTCGGCGACCCTGCAGACGCTCGACAACGAGAGCCTCATCGTCGCGCAACGGGGCCTGCCGTTCCACCGCGTGAGCGAACACTGGGCCGGGCTCATCGAGGAGCACATCGAGAAGTCGTTCCTCGCGCCGGCCGAGGCGATCCTCGACTCGCTGCCGTTCGTCCGACCGGCGTCCCCGGTGCTCGCGGACGAGGTCCCGCGTCTCGAGGTCCCACCGCTCCGGATCGGCGAGCCGCTCCCGCCCGTCGCTCCGGTGCCGCCGCCGCTCCTGCCCGCCGCCGCCGTGGGCGCCGCCGTGGGCGCCGCCGAGGCGGAGCTGACGTTCGAGATCGACCGGCCAATCCCACCACCGGCGACGTAACCTCTTCGGGGGCCCTCTCGGGGGCCCCGCGCAACTTTAAGAGAAGGGGCGGTTCGGAGTCGCTCCGATGGACGGGCGCCTCCTCATCGTGCTGCTGACGTTCGTCCTCCCCGCCGCCCTGATGGGGATCACGATCGTCTACTTCGCGTCGAACCCCGTCTCGTTCCTGGTCCTGTTCGGCGTGATGATCGGCGGCGCGCTGTACCTGCTGACGTACCAGGAGACCTTCGCGTAGCGACGGTCGACCGCCTACCGGTACATCCCGGACTCGCTCGGCGCCTCGCCTTCGGGAGGGGCCGGCATCTCGGAGCGTCGCTTCATCGCGGACCGTAGGGCCTTCTCGATGGCCTCGGCCTGGGCCCGGAGGGGCCCGGTGTCGATCTTGAGCTCGGGGAGGACGCGGTCGAGCGTCTCGATCAGGGCCGCCCCCGCCCGGTGGTCGGGAAGTCCTTCGGCGGCGTTGGCGCTCACGAGCAGGACCGCGACCGGCACCGGGCCCCCCAGGGCCTGGACGAGGAGCGCCCCGGAGACGCCGCCGATGACGCCGTCCTCGAGCGGTTTGACGCGGGCCGCCTCGAACAGCTTCACGACGGCGGCGTCCCGGTGCGAGTACGCCCCCCAGACCTGCTCCACGACCCGGGCGGCCGACTCGGGGGCCGCCGCGTCGCCGTCGGCCTCGTCGTCGGGGTGCGGGACGACGCCCTCGAGGCAGACGACGAGGCGGGCCTTGCGCGCCCGGGCGGCGGTGAGGATCGCGCGGGCCGCGGCGTTGGCCTGGCCCGCCGTCGGCGGGAACTCCGAGAGGATGAGCGCGAACCCCTTGCGCCCGTAGACCCGAATGGTGGGGTTCACTTCTCCGTCCTGCACGACGGCGATCGGAGCGCTGTCGGGCGAATCGAACCGGCCGACCCGCGGGAGCTGGAGCGCCCGGATGATGTAGTGACCGGCGACGGTCGTGGCGAGACCCGCGCTCGGGAACGACGAGATCAGCACCGGAACGTCGCCGACGACGTCCGTCCCCGGCTCTCCGTCGACCTTCCAGGTGTACTCCATGCGCGTGACCCCCGGGGCCGCAACCGTCGGGCGGGAAAAGGCTGTCCGGTTCGCCGCGCGCCAAGCAGAAGTACTCGCCCCCGCGTTCGGCCCGACGTGGGGCTCCCGCTCAAGGAGATCGTCGCGGCCCAGGAGCTCCCGTGGGACGCGCTCGCGGGCCGGACGCTCGCCGTAGACGGCTACAATGCGGTCTATCAGTTCCTCGCCACGATCCGCCAGAAGGACGGGCAGCTGTTCACCGACGCCCAGGGCCGGGTCACGAGCCACCTGATGGGCGTCTTCTACCGGACCACCTCGCTCCTACGGGAGGGCGTGCTGCCCGTCTGGGTGTTCGACGGCAAGCCCCCCGAGCGCAAGGCCGGCACGATCCGCCAGCGGATCGAGCTCAAGGAGAAGGCCGAGGCCCAGTGGCAGCAGGCGTTGGCCGCGGGGGACCTCGAGACCGCGCGACGCAAGGCGGCCCAGACGTCCCGGCTCACGCGCCCGATGGTCGAGGAGCTGAAGGAACTGCTCGGCGCCCTGGGCGTGCCGACGGTGCAGGCGCCCAGCGAAGGGGAGGCCCAGGCGGCGTCGCTGGCGGCTCACGGCGCGGTCTGGGGCGTCGGGAGCGAGGACTACGACAGCCTCCTGTTCGGGGCCCCCCGGCTCGTGCGCGGCCTCGCCGCCCGGAGCCGGGGCGGAGCCGCTCCGGGGGCGCAGCTCATCGACCGGGGCGATCTCCTCACTTCCCTGGGGATCGACGGCGACGAATTGATCCTGCTCGGGATCGTCGTCGGCACGGACTTCAACGACGGGGTCCGCGGCTACGGTCCCAAGAAGGCCCTCAAGCTCGTCCAGGAGCATCTCGGGTTTGACGCGACGGTCCGGAAGGTCGGGCTCGACCCGGCCGAGGCGCTCGCCGTCGCCGAGATCTTCCGGCACCCGAACGCCTCGGAGGTGCCGATCCCCGCCTTTGGCCCCGTGGATGAAGCGGGCGTCCGCCGGATCCTCGTCGACGAGCACGGCTTCGCCGAGGACCGGGTGCAGAACGCGATCGCGCGGGCCCGCCAGCGGCCCCGCGGCGGGACCACCCCCACCGAGACCCGGGGACACCAGACCCTGCTCGAGACGTTCGGGGGGGCCCCGCCGTGAGCCGCTTCGAGTGCGTCCCGAACTTCTCGGAGGGACGGGACCTGGCCAAGATCCAGCGGATCGCCGACGCCGCCCGCGACGCAGGCGGGGTGACCGTGCTCGACGTGGAGTCGAACGCGGACCACAACCGCTGCGTGATCACCCTGATCGGCGAAGGCGACCGCCTCCTGGAGGCCGCCGTCGCGATGATCCGCGTCGCGACCGCTTCGATCGACCTCACCCACCACGTCGGCGAGCACCCGCGGATGGGGGCGACCGACGTGGTGCCGTTCGTTCCGCTCGGCACCGCGACCATGCCCGAGGCGGTCCGGCTGGCGGAGCGCCTCGGCGAGCGGGTCGCCAAGGAGTTCGACCTCCCGGTGTACCTCTACGGCGCCGCCGCCCGGCGGCCCGACCGGGTCGATCTCGCGAAGGTCCGGGAGGGGCAGTTCGAGGGGATCCGGGACTCGATCGGCACCGACCCCGCGCGCGCCCCCGACTTCGGGCCGAGCCGGGTCCATCCGACCGCGGGGGCCGTCGCCATCGGCGCGCGCCCGATCCTGATCGCGTACAACGCCTACCTCACCACGCCCGACGTCGCCATCGCCAAGCGCGTCGCCAAGGCCGTCCGGGCGCGCGACGGGGGGCTTCCGGAGGTGAAGGCGCTGGGGTTCGAGATCAAGGAGCGCCAACGCGCGCAGGTCTCGATGAACCTCACGGACTACCGGACGACGCCGATCCACCGGGCCCTCGAGGCGGTGCGGCGGGAGGCGCAGCGGTACGGCGTCGGGATCGAGGAGTCCGAGATCGTCGGCCTCGTCCCCGAGGACGCGCTGTTCGACGCCTCCGAGTACTACCTCCAGCTGCATGCGTTCGATCGGGCGACCGTCCTCGAGCGCAAGGTCCGCGCCGTGGACGCGGCCGCGCCCGGAGGGGAGTCCCTGGCGTCGTTCACGGCCCGGCTCGCGGCGCGCACGCCGACCCCGGGGGGCGGGAGCGCCGCCGCGGCGGCGGGCGCGCTGGGCGCCGCGCTCGGCGAGATGGTGCTGGCGTACTCGATCGATCCCGCGCAGCCGGCGCCGGAGCTGGCCGCCGTCTCGGAGGCGTTGCGCGCCGGTCGTCGGCGTTTCCTCGAACTGGTCGACGAGGACGCTCGGTCGTACGACGGCGTTCGGGCGGCCCGCAAGGGGCGCAAGGAGCAGCCGGGCGACGCGTCCCAGGCAGCCTACGTGGCCGCGATCCGCGGGGCGGCCGAGGTCCCGATGGGGACGGCGCGCCTCGCGGCGGACCTCGCCGTCCGTCTCGAGTCGGTGCGCGGTCGGACGAAGGCCGCCCTGGGGAGCGACCTCGTGACGGCGCTCGCGCTCTTCCGCGCGACGATCGATGGGGCCCTCGCCAACGTCGCGATCAACCTGGAGGACCTCAAGGCCGCCGGCGTGCCCACCTCCGAGCTCGAGCCGGAGGTCGCGCGGCTGCGCTCCCGGAACTGAAGGGGCCGTGACCGATACGATCCCGGCCCGACCGGCCGTCTGGGTGAACTGTGCGGCGTCCCTCGACGGACGGCTCGCGTTCGCGGGAGGGCGGCGCGCCCGGCTCTCGTCCCCCGAGGACCTCGTCCGGGTGCAGCGCCTCCGGGCCAACGCCGACGCGATCCTCGTGGGCGTCGGCACCGTGATCCTCGACGACCCCGCGCTCCGGGTCCACTGGGACCTCCTAGGCGAGCCCGAGGGCCCGAACCCGACCCGCGTCGTGGTGGACGCCTCGGGGCGGACGCCGGCCCACGCCCGCGTCCTGGACGGTTCCGCGCCGACGATCGTCGGGACGTCACGGGCGAACGGGCGGAGCTATCCGGCCCACGTCGAGGTCGTGGTCGCCGGGGCCGACACCGTCGACCTGGCGGAGCTGTTCCGGGCCCTGGCCCAGCGCGGCCTCCGACGGCTGCTGGTCGAGGGCGGGGCGTCGATCCTCTCGAGCGTGCTCCGCGGAGGCCTCTTCGACCGGTTCACGATCTACTACGCGCCGGTGGTCATCGGCGGCCCCACCGCCCCGCCGGTCGCTCGGGGCCCGGACGTGGTCGCCCTGGACCAGGCGGTGCCGCTCGTCCTCGAGTCGCTCGACCGGGTCGGGGAGGGGTACGTGGCCACGTACCGGTCCCGCCTCGCTTCGGGCGGCGCGTGACGCACCGGCCCCCGGCCCCACGAACGCTCCCTTCATATCCCTCGACCTCCCTGCTTTCTCCGAGGTCCCGTGTCGACGCCCCCCTCCACCCCCGCCCCCCGGTCCCGTCCGCTGGGGGTCGCCATCCTCGCGGTGCTCATCGGCCTCTACGGATTCCTGGTGTTCCTCGTCGGAGCGCTGATCCTGGCGGCGAGCGGCGCCCAGCACTTCTTCGGGGTCGGCCTGCCCAGCGAGTTCGGCGCGAACGTGACGGTCGCCGGGATCGTGACCCTCGTCATCGGGCTCATCATCCTGGGCCTCGCGGTCGGCCTGTGGCACCTCCGGATGTGGGCCCTGGTGCTCACGCTCCTGTTCCTGCTGCTCGAGATGGTCTTCTACGGCCTCGCCGGCGCGTTCATCTCGTTCGGGTTCATCGTCTCGCTGCTCCTGTTCCTGTACCTGCTCGCGGTCTCGCGCCACTTCTAGCGCCCGACCCGCCGGGACCCCCCCAGCACCCGTTATCAACCCCCGCCGTTCCTCGCCGACCCGGAGCGGCCCCGTGAAGCTCGTCCACTTCGTCCTTGCCGACCAGTTCCACTTCGGCATGATCACCGACGCGAACGAGTACATCGACCTCGACACCGCGGTCCGGGACTACTACGGGGTCAACCCGGTCAAGGGCGCCGACCCGAGCCGGTTCCGGGACATGCAGCAGTTCTTCCTGGGCGGCGCCGACTCGGTCGAGCTCACCCGGAAGATCCTCGACTACATCGAGCGGCGGCGCAAGATGGGCTGGACGCCGCGCGCCGCGACCGGCGCCCGGTACCTGTTCAAGCCGGAGGAGGGCGTGAAGCTGCTCGCGCCGGTGGTCCGCGGGGCCAAGATCTACTGCCTCGCCCAGAACTCGAGGAGCCACGTCGCCGAGCAGGGGAAGCCGACGCCGACCCAGCCCCTCGCGTTCACGCGGTTCTTCAACAGCCTGGTCGGCCCGAGCGAGGCCCTGGTCCTGAGCCCCGCGGGCACGTTCCCGGACGTCGAGCTCGAGCTCGCGGTCGTGATCGGCCAGCGCGGCAAGCACATCCCGAAGGAGAAGGCGATGGAGCACGTCGCCGGCTACACGATCGCGCTCGACATGGGCTACCGGGACCTCCAGTACCCTACCGCCGGCGTCGTCGACTGGGTGATGGGCAAGGGGTTCGACGCCACGATGGCGGTCGGACCGTGGGTCGTGCCGAAGGAGGAGGCCGGGGACCCGTACCCGCTCGCGATGGAGCTCAAGGTCGGCGGGACGGTCCGCCAGAAGGGCGACACGACGGACTACATCTTCCGGATCCCGGAGGTGCTCGCCCACCTGTCGAAGGGGATCACGTTCGAGCCCGGCGACGTGGTGTCGCTGGGGAGCCTCGGCGGCGTGCCCGGCTTCGAGTTCGGGAAGGAGACGCGCAAGTTGAAGGCCGGCGACGCGATCGAGGCGTCGATCGAGAAGCTCGGTCGCCTCGTCATCCCGGTGAAGGCCGAAGCGTCGCCTCCCCCCGCAGGATCAGGAACAGCGCCTCCCGGCTAGGGAGCTCGTCGGTCCCGCCCGCGGTCCCGTGGACCGGGCCGGAAGGGAACGGGTAGCGGACCTCGTCCCCGTACTCGATCGGCACGCGCCGGATGTCCGCGTCGGGGAGCCAGGCGTCCCGGAGCGGCTCGAAGGCGTCGATCGCCTCGCGGGAGAGCGGCATCACGCGGAAGCCCGTGCCGCCGTGGAGCGACCCCGGGAGCCGGATCAGCCGGTGGATGTCGGTCGTCACCGGGGCGTCGGTCTCGCCCTGGACCTCGATCGCCGCGCGCGGCACGATCGCCTCGAGGAACTCGTGGGGCGGGTCCCGCTTGAACACGTCGAGCATGAGCGTCGTGCGGATCCGGTCGGCCCCGCCCTCCTCGACGAGCAGGCGCGCCCACCGCCGCGCCTTCGCGGGCGCGATCCCGTAGGCGACCATCTCCCGGGCGGCGGTCGCGCTGCCGCCCTCCTGCCAGCGGCGGAGCACCTCCAGGACGGCCCGGGTCGTTCGACCCCGCCAGCCCGGCGCGTCGGGCGACGCGAGGCGCCGGGTCCGGGGCGCCGGCGCCCGTCCGACGGGCTCGTCCTCGAGCACGTCGGCCGTGCGGCCCGCGCGCACGTCCTCGCGTCGGCCCTCGATCGCACGCATGGGATCGACCCCGGTCCCGAGCACGTAGTCGACGAGCTCGCGGCGTTCCGGGCTCGTGAGGGCGAGGAACCGCTCGTCCCGGACGTGGACGTGGTAGCCGCGACCGCCCGAAAAGACGAACGACGTCTCGGCCGGGTCGACGCCGAAGTCCCCGAAGAGGAAGTCGTCGACCAGCGCGAGCAACCGGGCCTTGACCAGCGCGAGCTGGCCGGCATAGTCGAGCGCCTCCGCGCCGCGGAGGTGGTCGGAGTCGAGATCGAAGATGAGGTCGGCCCCGAGCCACTCCTTCGCGGCCATGGTGGGCTCGGCCGGACGGCGGTAGTACGCGCTCGAGTAGTAGACGTGCCGCGGGGACTCCTGGACGAGGAACCGGTGGAACTCCTCCGGGGTCCGGAGCGTCGCGTGCCGCCGCATCAGCGTCTCCGTCACGAACGGGAACGCGGCGAACTCGCGGCGGGTGAGCCGACTCGGGGGCGCGATCGGCGCGTCGGCGTAGTACGCGCGGAACTGGGCCCGGGCCCACTCGAGGTCCCGACCCTCGAGCGCGACCGTCTTCGCCACGGTTACGCGCCGTCCTCGTCGGCGTCGGGGGCCGCGGTCGCCTCGGCGACCGCGGCGTCCCGGCGCAGGCGGGCGAGCAGGTGGAAGACGGTCGAGTGCTCGCTGCCCTTCAGCAGCATCTCCACGGCGCGCGTCGCCCGCTCGAGCTGCTCCTCGTCGCCGATGAGCGCGACCGTGGAGCCGTAGACGCTCACCGAGCAGCCGGAGAGCTCTTCGATGCGCGCCCGGGCGCGGCCGCGGGTCCCGATCACCCGCGATCGGATGCGCCGGAGCGCGTCCTTCTCGTGCTTGCCGGTCGTGAACTTGATGTCGAGGATGCCGAGGTAGGTGTTCTCCTTCAGGAGCCGCATCGCCCGCTCGGGCGAGAAGCCCCGTCCGATGGCGAGCACGATGTCGCGGGCCTTGAGGCCGGCAATCGGGTCGGAATCCGGCGCTTCGATGCGGACCTCCCCCTCCTCGGCGTCGATCGCGACCGAGGCGTGCGTCGCCGCCGCGATCTCGCGGCGGGTCCGCCCCCCGGCCCCGATGACGACGGCGACCCGGTCCTCGGGCACCCGGGCGTAGAGGACCGGCACCCCTCAGGCCTCCCGGGCGCGCGGCCCGACCTGGTCGCCCCCGACCCGCTCGAGGAACTCGGCGGCGTCGACGTCGGCCCCCTCGCTCCGAAGGAACTTCGCGAAGTTCCCGATGTCGCGCTCGAGCAACGCGCGGGCCTGGGGGTGCTCCCGCGAGACCGCCTGGGCGACGTCGATGAGCCACGGCTTCTCCTCCCAGTAGAGGGTGTTGTACGGGGAGAGGTCGCCGTGCACGAGCTTCGCGCCCACGACCATCCGCCGGATCTCCTCGACGAGCGCCTCGTAGAGTTGCTCCGGCTCCTCGATCAGCGCGTCCTTCAATCGGGGGGCGGCGCCCTCCGCGGAGCCGAGGAACTGCATGACGAGGACGTTCCGCAGGTGGGCGTACGGCCGCGGGGCATGGACCCCGGCGTCGACGAGCCGGCCGAGGGTCGTGTGCTCCCGGCGCGTCCAGGCGATGACGAGCCCGCCGAAGTTCCGGACGCTCGCCTCCCGACGGAGGTCCTCGAGCGCGTACGCCGGCAGGTGCCGGAACGTGGTGTTGCCGACCCGGTAGATCTTGACGGCCCGGAACTCCTCGCCCTTCGTCGCTCGGAAGACCCCGCCTTCCTTGCCGGTGGCGATCGGGAAGTCCACCGCGTCGATCACCCCGCGCGAGATGAGCGTCGAGAGCGCGATCAGGGTCGGGTGGTCGAAGAACTCGTCGAGCACCTTGCGGTGCTCCCCTTCCTTTCTCCGGTCCGCGGTCCGCTCGCGGCGGCGGGGGAAGACGACGTCTTCGGGCTGGGGCATGGACGGCTCCGCACGACGCCCCGCTCCTTAGGCTTGCGCGCGCGGCCCCGCCCGTCCGTCGGCTCCTTTCCTCTGGGTAAGCGACCCTATAAGCGCGGGTCGGGCCTAGAATTCCCCATGCCGCCCCTCTTCGCCTCGGTTCCGGATCCCGTTCCGCCTTCGGCCCCCCGTTCGCCCCCGCCGGCGCACGGCGTCGTGCCCGAGTCCATCCGTCAGCGCCTCGAGTCGCCGGCGGACTACGACGCGGTGTTCCGGGTCGTCCGGGCGGCGGTCCACCGGGTGTTGGGGATCGAACGCCCGGGCCTGGGCCTCGGCCTCTCGAACCTCCCGCCGGGCGTCGGCGCCTACTGGCAGGTGACCGGCAACCTCATCGTCCTCAACGAGGGACTCGTCCAGACCATGCGGACCCACGCCGAGAGCCCGCTCGAATTGAACTCGTTCGTCTACGTGATCCTCGCCCACGAGTACCTCCATTCGTTGGGGTACCTCGACGAGGGGGCCGTGCGCCAGGTGACGGCCCGGGTCACTCGGGCGGCGTTCGGCCCCGACCACCCGGCGACCCGGATGGCCGAAGGGGACCTCTGGCGTTTGTACCCGTTCCTCGCGTGGGCCCCCGGAGGCGACGGCCGCCGGCTCAAGGTCGTCCCTCGGTTCGACCTCGCCTCGACGCAGACGTACATCCGCTGAACGGGCCCCCGCCGCCCCGGGCGGGCGCCCCGCGACCTTATTCGGGGGGCGGTACTCCCCTAGCGCGATGGTGGTCTACGACGTCGTCGGGGTGACGCTCGTCATCGCCGGGATCGCCCTCCTCGCGATCGAGCTCGTGCACCCGGGAGCGTTGCTGCTGATCCCGGGCTCCATCCTGCTCGTCGCCGGCTTCCTCTATCTGTTCGCCCCGAACGATCTCCTCGACAGCTTCATCGGACCGGTGGCGATCATCATCGCCGCGATCCTGGCGGCGCTGATCGAGATCCCGTACTACCGCTGGGTCGCCCCGGTCCATCGTCCCCTCAGCACGACGAGCGCGGGGTTGGTCGGCGACGAGGCGATGGTGATCACGGCCGTTGAGCCGAACTCGATCCGGGGGAAGGTCCGGGTCCGTTCCGAGACGTGGTCCGCGCGCTCCTCGAAGCCGATCCCCGCGGGCACCCGGGTCCGGGTCGTCCACGGCGAGGGCGTCACGGTGACCGTCGAACCGATCGAACCCCCCGCGTCGCCGTAGGCCCGGCGACGGAAAGAGTTACCCCCAATCGCGGTCTGCGGCGGAACGCACTCGACGGGGTACGAGCCCCGGGCAGGACCGAACCATGGATTACACCGGAGTCATCGTCGGCATCGTTCTGGCGTTCATCGTCATCCTCGTCCTCCTGACCCGGATGATCTACACGATCAACCCGTACCAGCAGGGCATCGTCATCCTGCTCGGGTCATACAAGCGGCTCATCAATCCGGGATTCAACATCGTGAGCCCCCTCGCGACGGTCCAGAAGATCGATCTGCGGACGCAGGTGCTCGAGGTGCCCCGGCAAGAGGTGATCACGAAGGACAACTCGCCGACGAACGTCGACGCGATCATCTACATCAAGGTCGTCGACGCGCCCAAGGCGATCTTCCAGGTCCAGGACTACCACATCGCGACCGTCGCGCTCGCCCAGACGACCCTGCGGTCGATCATCGGCGACATGGAGCTCGACGAGGTGCTCTACAACCGCGAGCGGATCAACACCCGCCTCCGCGACATCCTCGACGAGGCGACCGACAAGTGGGGCGTCCGCGTCGACGCGGTCGAGATCAAGGAGGTCGACCCCGTCGGACCGGTCAAGGCCGCGATGGAGGAGCAGACGTCCGCCGAACGCCAGCGCCGGGCCGCCGTGCTGCGCGCCGACGGCGAAAAGCGGAGCGCCATCCTGGTCTCCGAGGGGCAGAAGCGGTCCCGCATCCTGCAGGCCGAAGGGGTCCGGCAGTCGCAGATCCTCGAGGCCGAGGGGGCCCGGGTCGCGACGATCCTCCAGGCGCAGGGCGAGTCCCAGCGGCTCCGGATCCTGGCCCTCGGGGCCGGAACGCTCGACGCGAAGGCGCTCACCGTTCTCTCGCTCGACACGCTCACGAACGTGGGCAACGGCCAGGCGACGAAGATCCTGTTCCCCTTCGAGTTCTCGAAGTTGATGGAGGGCGCGTCCGACTACCTGGGCACGAGCCGGGGCGTACCCGACCGCCCGCTCAACACGCTCGACGACCTGGAGAAGCAGATCGGCACGATGGACAGCATCCTCGGCCCGATCCCGAAGCAGGACGAGCTAATGACCGAGATCAAGTCCATCGAGGACGAGATCAAGGCCGAGTCGGACGAGTCCACGTCCATGCTGACCCCGTACCGGGGGGCCAAGTCGATGCCGGGAGAACCCGACCTCCCCGATCCCGACGAGATCGCTCCGCCGCCTCCCGGGGGCACGCGCCATGTGACGCCCGCGACCCCGGCCGCGCCCTCGCACGGCCTGCCGCCCCCGGCGTCGCGACCGCCCTCGACCTCCGACGACCCCACGGTCCCCGCGCAGGCCCGGCGGAAGCCCCCGCCCCCCGAAGGCGCGTAGGGCGCTCGCGCGGAGCGCGGTTTTATCGCGGCGGGAGCGGTCCGGCGGCGGACCATGAGCGACACGGTCCGGGTGACCCGTCAGGACGCCGTCCTCGAGATCCGCCTCGACCGGCCCGACCGCCTGAACGCGCTCGACCTGCCGACGTTCGCCCAATTGAAGCGCGCGCTCGAGAACGCCGCGCTGGACCCCGGCGTCCGGGCCGTGATCCTGACCGGCGAGGGCCCCGCGTTCTCCGCCGGCGGGGACGTGGCGACGATGGAGGAGCACCGGGCGCGGGGCGAGCTCGCGATGCTGTTCCATGACCTCACCGCGGGGCAGGAGCTCGTGATCCGGGAGATCGTCGGCATGCCGAAGCCGGTCCTCGCCGCGCTGCCCGGGGTCGCCGCGGGAGGCGGGCTCTCCCTCGCCCTCGCGACGGACTGGCGGATCGCCTCCGAGGCGGCGCTCCTGGTGCCGGCGTTCCCGGCCCTCGGGGCGGTGCCGGATGGGGGGCTCACGTACTTCCTGCCGCATTTCCTCGGCATCGGGCTCGCCCAGGAGCTGCTGTTCACGAACGCGCGGATCCCCGCCGCCCGCGCCCGGGAGCTCGGGCTCGTGCACGAGGTCGTGCCCGCCGCGGAGCTCGACGCGCGCGCCTGGGCCCGCGCCCGCGAGCTCGCGCAGGGGCCGACCTTCGCGTACGGTCGGACGAAGCGCCTCCTCGTGTCCGCGTTCAGCGAGAGCCTCGAGAGCCAGATGATGCTCGAGCGCCGGGGCGCCGTCGAGGCCGCCCAGGGCGCGGAGCTCCCCGAAGGGATCCGCGCGTTCCGCGAGAAGCGGAAGCCGGTGTTCCCGCCGCCCGGCTAGCGCGGGCCGGCAGCGGGGGGCGGAGCGATCGTCGCTTCGAGGCGCGACTTCACCGCGGGCCACTCGGACGCGAGCAGGCTGAAGACGATCGACGACGAGAAGTGGCCGTCCGGCGCGCGCACGTGCTCCCGCAGCATCCCCTCGCGCGTCGCGCCGAGCCGAAGGATCGCCCGGGCGGACCGGGCGTTGTGCTCGTCGGTCTTGAGCACGACGCGGTGCGCCCCGGCCTCCTCGAAGGCGTAGCGGAGCGCGAGATACTTCGCCTGCGAGTTGACGCCGGTCCTCCAGACCACCGGATCGAGCCAGGTGCCGATCTCGGCCGCGCCGTTCTCCCGGTCGATGTGGAAGTACCGCAGCATCCCGACGATCCGCCCGAGCCGCAGCGCGCGGACCACGAACGGCTGCACCGTGCCTTCGTCCCGGTCGGCGAGGATCGACGCCACGAGGCGGGCCATCTCCTCCTCGGTGCGCCCGGGTCCGATGCGCAGGTACCGCCAGACCTCCGGGCTCCGACCCGCGACGGCCAGGTCGCGGACGCACTCGGTCGCGAGCGGTTCGAGGACGACGTCGGGACCGCGGAGGGTCACGGCCGTCCGGAACGCGCGATCGTCCATCGCGAGAGCCCCGGCCCCGGGGCCTACAGGCCGCCGGGCCGCTGCCACGGCCGGGCGAGCATCCCTTCGAGCCGGGCCTTGGCCGCGGGCCACTCGCTCTCGAGGAGGCTGTAGATCACCGACGAGCGGAAGTAGCCGTTCGCCAGCAGGACGTTCTCGCGCAGGAGCGCCTCCCGCACGCCGCCGATCCGCGCGATCGCCCGCTGCGAGCGCTCGTTGCGCTGGTCGGTCTGGAGCTGGACGCGCCGGACGCCCTCGACCTCGAACGCGTGGCGGAGCAGGAGGTACTTCGACTCGGTGTTGACCGCGGTCCGCCAGAACGCGGAGTCGAGCCACGTGCCGCCGATCTCGACGTTCCGGTTCGGGCGGTCGATGTTGAGGTAGCGCGTCATGCCGATCGCCGGTCCGTGCGGAAGGAGCCGGGTGGTGAACGGGAGGTCGGTGCCGGCCCGGTGCCGGTCGAGGAGCATCGCGATGTACGGGCCGATCGCGGCCTCGGTGCTCGGCACCGGCTCCCGAAGGAACCGCGACGTCTCGGGGTCCCGCGCGGCATGCGCGAGGTCGGCGGCGTGCGCCGGGGCGAGGGGGACGAGCTCGATGTGCCGGCCCCGCAGCTCGATCGGGGCGCGGAACCCGTCGGCGGGCATGCGGTCGGCCCTGCGCTGCCGGGGCTTAACGGCTCGTCCCCACGGTCCGGGACGCGCTCGGTCGTCCCGCCGGCCGCGCGCGGCCCCCCGGGGTTAAATAACGTCTCGAGGTCGCATCGTCGGAGCACTGCCGGGCGGTAGGAGGAGTCGATGGAGGCGGGCGTCACCACGTTCCTCGTGTTCGTGCTGATCGCCTTCGCGTTCGGCATCGGATCGATCGTCGCGAACCGGACGCTCGGCGCGAAGCGACGCCAGTCGTACCTCCAGCTCACCACCTACGAGTGCGGCGAGGAGGCCGAGGGCGAGGCCCAGATCGACTTCCCGACGCAGCACTACACGTTCGCGATCGTCTTCGTCGCGGTCGACGTGCTGGGCTTCATCCTCGCGCTCTGGGGCCTCACGTTCCGCGGCTCCAACTCGGGCTGGTACCCCGTGGGCATCGCGATCGCCTTCACCGGGCTCGCGATCACCGGCATCTACTACGCGCTGAGCGGGGAGAAGAAGTGGGTCGTATGACGACGCCGGCCCCGCCGACCGTGGCCCCGAAGCCGACCCCCCCGACCGGGGAGTTCCGGCTCGAGGGCGAGCTTCCGATGGCCGCCGCGCCGGCGGTCCCGTTCGTCGAGATCGAGGCGCTCCGGGCGAAGGAGTTCATCCCGGCGGCGAAGGAGGCGCTCGGCGCCCTGATCGCCGAACAGGGCCAGGCGAAAGTGATCCGGCCGGTGTTCAACTGGGCGGGCCGGAACTCGCTGTTCCCCCTCCACTGGGGGCTCGCCTGCTGCGCGATCGAGTTCGCGGCCGCCTTCGGCGCCCGGTGGGACGCGGAGCGGTTCGGGGTCGTTCCGCGCTCGTCGCCGCGCCAGTGCGACCTGCTCATCGTCAACGGCACGGTGACCTGGAAGGTCGCGCACAAGCTGATCACGCTCTACGAGCAGATGCCCGAGCCCAAGTGGGTCATCGCGATGGGCAACTGCGCGACCGGCGGCGGTCCGTTCCGCACCGCGTATTCGGTCGTCCCGGGGGTCGACAAGCTCGTCCCCGTCGACATCTACATCGCGGGGTGCCCGCCGCGCCCGGAGGCGATGCTCGATGGCATCCTGAAGCTCGAGGAACTCATCCGGGAGCGCAAGGAGTAGGCGGTCGAGCCGCCGGATCGTGGAGCAGCGGGGGATGCAACCGGACGATCTGGTGCGGCGCCTCGGGCCGGTGCTCGGCGACCGGCTGATCGCGGTCGAGCCGTTCCCCGACACGGCGGGCCGGGTGCGATTCCGCCGGGAAGGCGCCCTCGACCTGTTCCGCGCGATGCGGGACGACCTCGGCTTCGGGCACTTCGCGACGGTCGGGGGGATCGACTGGGTGGACCACCGCGAGGTCGTCTACGTGCTGTGGTCGGACGCCGCGAAGCAGTACGTGCTGCTGTCGGCCGACCTGCCGGCCCAGGATGCGAAGATCGAGACCGCGAGCGCCGTCTGGCCCAGCGCCAACTGGCACGAGCGGGAGGCGTGGGAGTTCGTCGACATCACGTTCGAGCACCACCCGGACCTTAGGCATCTCCTCATGCCGGACGGCTACGCGTTCCACCCGCTCCTGCGGTCGTTCAAGCTGCACGAGCCCGAAGAGCTGGAGGTCAAGACGCGCCGTGTCTGAGATGTGGATCAACATGGGGCCCCAGCACCCCATGACGCACGGCCTCTGGAACCTCCGCGTCCGCATCGACGGCGAACGGATCGTCGACTGCGACCCGGAGATGGGCTATCTCCACCGGGGGATCGAGAAGATCAGCGAGGACCGGCACTACAACGAGGTCATCACCCTCATGGACCGGTGCTGCTACGTCGCCGGCTTCTCCTGGGAGCACCTCTACATCCTCGCGGCCGAGGAGGCGCTGCACATCGCCCCGACCGAGCGGGCCGAGTACATCCGCACGCTCTGCGACGAGTTCCAGCGGATCGGCTCCCACCTCATGTGGTACGCCGCGTTCGTCCAGGACCTGGGGCTGATGTCGCCGTTCCTCTACGGGATGCGCGACCGCGACCTCGTCCTGGACCTGTTCCAGAGCTTCACGGGCGCCCGGATGACCTACGAGTACATGCGGGTCGGCGGGGTGCGCAGCGATCTCCCGCCCGGCTTCTCCGACCGGGCCCGCGGGGTCCTCGACTGGCTGATGGCCCGCTTCGCGGAGTACGATCAGTTGACGCTCGGCTCCGCGATCTTCCGCAAGCGCTGCGACAACCTCGGCGTGCTGAAGGCGAACGACTGCATCGCGCACGGGGTCACCGGACCGATGCTCCGCTCCGCCGGAGTGAAGCGGGACCTCCGCAAGGACCGGCCCTACTCGGCGTACGACCGGGTCGAGTTCGACGTGGCCGTCGCGGACGGGGCGGACGTCACCGCCCGCTACCTGGTCCGGATGGAGGAGATGCGCCAGTCGATCCGCATCCTGCGCCAGGTCCTCGACTGGCTCGACACGCACCCGGGCCCCGTGCTCGCGGACCAGCTCCCGCGCTGGCTCGGCGCGCCCTACGCCCCGATCGGCAACGAGGGGTATCTCCTCAAACGGCACTATCCGAAGGGCGTCGGGTTCTCGGCGATCGAGGAGCCGCACGGCGAAGCGCTCGCCTACGTGGTGAACGAGGGCGGGGAGCACCCGTACCGCGTCAAGTTCCGCTCGCCGGTCTTCAGCAACATCAGCGCCGCGCGCCAGTACCTCGTCGGGTACCACGTGGCCGACATCCCGCCGATCATGGGGAGCGTCGACGTCTGCGTCGGCGAGGTCGACCGCTAAGGAGGTCCCGCGATGTCCGGCGCGACGCTGTTCTCGGTCTCGTACGATCTCTCGAGCGTGCTGCTCCACGGGATCGGGTCGATCTTCCCGCCGCCCGTCCACGGATGGCTCACGAACGGCGACACGATCCTCGGTCTCGGGGCGCTGATCTTCGGCGCGATCCTGCTCGCGGCGAGCATGCTCAACACGATCCTGCTGATCTGGTGGGAGCGGAAGCTGCTCGGCCGCTTCATGGACCGGCGGGGCGCCATGCACGTGGGCTACGCGGGGCTCCTCCAGAACTTCGCCGACGGCCTCAAGCTGTTCCGCAAGAACACGTTCCAGCCGCGCGAGGCGGACCCGATGGGATTCTACCTCGGCCCGGTCGCGTACATGGTGACGTCCCTGATCATCTTCGGCGTCCTTCCGATCTCCTCGGGATGGAACGGGGGCGCGCTGCCGCTCACGCTCCTCCTCGCCCTCGCGCTGTTCTCGTTCGCCCCGCTGTTCATCTTCGTCAGCGCGTGGTCGAGCAACAACAAGTACTCGCTGATGGGCGGGATGCGCTCGGCCGCCCAGATGATCGCCTACGAGGTGCCGATCCTGCTCGCGGTCGTCGCCGTCGTCATCGTCTCGGGCAGCTTCGACCTGGAGACGATCGTCTACGAGCAGCAGAACTACTGGTTCTGGGGCCCGCTGGTCGTCGCGCTCATCGTGTTCGTGGCCGGCATGCTCGCCGAGATGGAGCGCATCCCGTTCGACCTCCCCGAGGCCGAAGCGGAGCTCGTCGAGGGATGGAACACGGAGTACGGCGGGATGCTGTTCGCCTTCTTCATGCTCGCCGACTACCTGCGCGCGCTCGTCGGCAGCATCCTCGTCGTGCTCCTGTTCCTGGGGGGCTGGACGCTCCCTTCGTGGGTCCCCTCGGCGGCGACGTCGTTCCCGCTCGCCGGCATCTTCTGGTTCATGGTGAAGACCTACGCCGTCTTCGGGCTGTTCGTCTGGATCCGCGCCTCCCTGCCCCGGGTGCGCACCGACCAGCTCCTGCGCGTCGGATGGAACCGGATGATCCCGCTCAGCCTCGTCGCCATCTTCCTCGCCGCGGTGCTCGTCACGGTGAAGTGCCTGCCCGTCTTCGGGTGCGTGCCCTCCGTCGGAGGCGTGTAGGAGGAGGTTCTCATGGCCGGCGAAGTGACCGCGACCGAGAAGTCCAACGAGAACCCGGTCCTCTGGGTGACGCGCCCCATGGCGACCGCCGCCCGGCAGTTCGCGAAGAGCCTGTTCCGGCCCTCGACGATCGTCTACCCGTACGAACGGCTCGAGGACCCCAAGTTCCGCGACCGGCTCGAGGTCGCCTCCGGTAAGCCGTTCGGCGTCGGCCAGGTCTGGGACAACTACCGCGGCGTCCACGCCCTCAACATCGCGACGTGCATCAGCTGCAACCTCTGCGCGTTCAGCTGCCCGGACATCTGCATCGACATGGTCACGGTGCCCGGCGGGGACCCCAAGCACCCGAAGAAGTGCCCGCAGATCGACTACGGGAAGTGCAGCTACTGCGGGTTCTGTTCCGACGCCTGCCCCGAGGGCTGCCTCACGATGACGACCCGCTACGAGCTCTCGACGCCGAAGCGCTCGGAGATGGTCTACTCGCCCGAGCGGCTCTACGAGGTCTTCCAGCACAAGCTGCCGATGAACCCGATCCGGCTCGCCCGGCCGGCGAACGAGGATGCGATCCTCCTCGATCCCCCGCTCTGCATCGGATGCAACGCCTGCGCGCGGGACTGCCCGACCCAGTGCATCACGATGCTCGACATCCCGAAGGCCGAGCCGAAGCCCGGGGAGAAGCCGGCGAAGCGGATCTGGAAGGAGCCGGTCGTGAACGACTCCGACTGCGTCCGCTGCGGGACCTGCATCAGCGTCTGTCCGAAGGAGTGCCTGTTCTGGGGGACCAGACGGTGAGCCTCGAGGAGCTGGCGTTCCTCGTTCTCGCCGTCATCGCCCTCGTCACGGCCGCGGCGGCGCTCCTCGTCCGGGAGCTCGTCCACACGATCCTGTGGGTCGCGATCTTCTTCGTCGACCTGGCGGCGATCTACTTCCTGCTCGAGGCGCCGTTCCTCGGCGTCCTGCAGCTCGGGGTGTACGCGGGCGCCGTGACCGTCCTCCTGCTCTTCGGCGTCATGACGACGCGCAAGCGGATCTTCGCCCGCGAGGCCGTGACCGGGATCGGCGCCACGCCGCTCGCGCTCGCCCTCATCACCTTCGTCTTCCTCGTCTCGGCGCTCGGCGAGCTCGGGACCAGCGAGCAGCCGATCCGCTCGTACGATCCGAGCTACCTGTCGACGAACCTCTTCCAGACCAACGGACCCTGGCTGCTGCTCCTCGGCCTCATCATGCTCGCGAGCGTCTCGGGCTCGATCTACCTCGTGCGGGAGGGCCGCGAGTGACGACGACGCTCGTCCTCTCGGGCTTCCTCGCGCTCTCCGCGGGGCTCCTCGGGATCTCGATCTTCGGGATCCTCACGCGGCGGAACTTCATCCTGCTGCTCATCTCGATCGAGATCGGCATGAACGCCGCGATCCTCAACTTCGTCTACTTCGCCGCCTTCTCCGGCGCCTCCACCGGGCTCACCGGGCAGGCGATCGCGGTCGTGCTGATCGGGTTCGCCGCCACCGAGATCGCGGTCGGCCTCGCGATCGTGCTGGCCCTGAACCGGCTCAAGGGCACGATCAACGTCGCCCAGTCGAACGAGCTCAAGCTGTAGGAGGGGAGCACCACGGCATCGCTCGACGGGTTGTTCTCCTGGGTCTTCGTCGTCCCGCTCCTCTGGGTCCTCTCGTTCGTCGTCGTCGGCCTCGCGGGGCCGCGGCTGAAGCGCCTCGAGTACGGGGGCTGGATCGCCGTCGCGTTCTCGGGCGCCGCGATGGCCCTCGGGGTGACGATCGCCCTCCTCGAGGCGATGGACCCGGGCAACTACACCAACGTCCAGTACACCTGGCTCCACCTCGCGGGGGCGCCCGGCACGTTCCCGAACGGCGTCTCGCTCGTGATGGGCACGCTCGTCGACCCGATCTCGTCGCTCATGCTGGTCGTCGTGTCCGTCGTCGGCTTCCTCGTGATGCTGTACTCGATCGGGTACATGCACCACGACAAGGGGCTGCCGCGGTACTACGCCGAGCTCTCGCTGTTCCTCGCGGCGATGAGCGGGCTCGTCATCTCGAACAACCTCCTCCAGTTCTTCGTCTTCTGGGAGCTCGTCGGCGTCTGCTCGTACTTCCTCATCGGCTTCTACTACGACAAGCCGAGCGCGGCGAGCGCCGCGAAGGAGGCGTTCCTCGTCACGCGGGTCGGCGACGTGATGTTCCTGCTCGGGATCTTCCTCTACTTCTCCAACTTCGCGCTGGCCGGGCCGGCGGGCTCAGGCGGCTGGGCCGCGAACGGCTTCGTCTTCGTGCACGGTTCGGTGCCGTTCCTCGCCGGCTCGATGGGCGGCAGCTCGACGCTGCTCACGGTCGCGGGGATCCTGATCCTCGGCGGAGCGGCCGGCAAGAGCGCCCAGTTCCCGCTCCACGTCTGGCTCCCGGACGCGATGGAGGGCCCGACCACGGTCTCGGCGCTCATCCATGCGGCCACGATGGTCGCGGCCGGCGTCTACCTGCTCGCGGTCACGAGCCTCTTCATCGGGTTCACGGCGATCGATTCGCTCGCGATCGTCGCGATCGGCGGGTTCACGACGTTCTTCGCCGCGTCGATGGCCGTGGTCCACCCGGACATCAAGCGCGTGATCGCGTACTCGACGATCAGCCAGCTCGGGTACATGGTGCTCGCCGTCGGCGCGGGCTTCGCGATGGTCGGGCTGTACCACCTGTTCACGCACGCGTTCTTCAAGGCGCTCCTGTTCCTCGCCGCGGGCTCGGTCATCCACGCGATCGGCACGCAGGACCTGTTCAAGATGGGCGGTCTCAAGAAGCCCATGAAGATCACCGCGGCGGCGTTCGCGATCGGCGGGTTAGCCCTCGCGGGCATTCCACCGTTCGCCGGGTTCTGGAGCAAGGACGACATCCTGTCGTCGGTCTACTCCCAGCTCGGCGCCCACCCCGCGTACTGGCCGTTCTTCGTCCTCGCCCTCGCGGCGGTGTTCCTGACGGCATACTACATCTTCCGCGCCTGGTTCCTCGTCTTCTCGGGCGATCGCCCCCGCGACCCCACGCTCCCGCCCGCGCACGAAGGTCCGTGGGTGATGCAGGTGCCGCTCGTCGTGCTCTCCGCGTTCGCGGTCGGCGCCGGCCTCTTCGTGTTCCTGCCGGGCTTCCAGAACCTGCTGCTCGGCGGGGCGGGGGTCGCCGGGATCCCCCCCACGTACGGGACCACGGACCTGATCCTCTCCTCGGTGAGCGTGCTCCTCGCCGTCGCCGGCATCGTGCTCGCCTGGCGCCTCTGGGGGAACGGGCGGGTCTTCGTGCTCGCCGAGAACAGCCCCGCCCAGCCCGTCCGTCGCCTGCTCCTCCAGCGGTACTACCTGAAGGCCGGATTCGACTGGATCGGCCTCAAGGCGGTCTACTCGGTGAGCCGGGCCGCCGACTTCGTCGACCGGTACGTGATCGACGGCACGGTCCGGGGCCTCGAGCGGATCTTCGCCGCCCTGTCGGACCGGCTGCGTCGGATGCAGACCGGGGTCGTCTCGGACTACGCCGCGTACGTCGTCGCGGGACTCCTCGCGGTGTTCGTGCTGCTCCTCGTCGTGGCGCCGTACCTGGTCGCGCGGTTCGGAGGGTCGTAGGGCGATGGTCGACCTGATCTCGCTCATCCTGGTGACGCTCCTGGCGGGGTCGGTCGCCACCTTCCTCGCGGGGCCCCGGGCCCGATGGGTCGCCCTCGGCGTGAGCGCCCTGTTCGCCGCGGAGGTCGGCCTCCTCTTCCTGGGCTTCCCGGGCTGGCCCGGCTATTCGAGCAGCCTCGTCCCCGGGTTCGCGGAGAGCGCGTCGTACTCCTGGGTCCATCTGTCGTGGTTCCGGGTCAACTACACGGTCGGCGTCGACGGGATCTCGCTCGTCCTCATCCTGCTGACCGCGATCCTCCAGTTCGCGACGATCCTCTACTCCTGGAACGAGACGAAGCGGCCGGCGGCGTACTTCGGCCTCGTCATGCTCACCTGCCTCGGGTGCTTCGGCGTCTTCGTCTCGCTCGACATCCTGCTGTTCTTCCTGTTCTGGGAAGCCGTCCTCGTCCCGATGTTCTTCATCATCGGCTACTGGGGCGGCCCGAACCGGCGGTACGCCGCGCTCAAGTTCTTCGTCTACACCCACGTCGCGTCGATCGTCATGCTCGTGGGCCTGCTGGCCCTCGTGTTCTACTCGGGCGCGACCTCGTTCGACTACTCGTCCGTGTACGCGGCGGGTCGGACGCTGCCCACGGTCACGCAGGCGTTCCTGTTCCTCGCGCTGTTCTTCGGCTTCGGCGTCAAGTTCCCGATCGTCCCGTTCCACACGTGGCTCCCCGACGCGCACGTCGAGGCGCCGACCGGTGGCTCCGTGCTGCTCGCGGGGCTCCTCTTGAAGCTCGGCGGCTACGGGCTCATCCGCTGGGCGGTGTTCGTCCTGCCCGGCGGGTTCCACGTCGACCAACCGGTGCTGTTCTTCATCGCGTTCCTCTCGATCGCGTGGGGCTCGATCGTCTCGCTGGCGCAACGGGACCTGAAGCGCCTGGTCGCGTACTCCTCGATCAACCACATGGGCATCGTCCTGCTCGCGATCGCCGTCGGCTCGTCGCTCGGGCTCCTCGCGGCGGTGCTGCTGATGTTCGCCCACGGGATCGTGAGCGCGCTCCTCTTCATGGTCTCGGGATCGGCCCACCACACGTTCGGGACCCGGGACATCGCCTCGATCGGCGGGGCCACCCCCACCACGCCGGCGCTCGCGACGTTCGCGATGATCGGGTCGCTCGCGTCCCTCGGCCTGCCGGCGCTCATCGGCTTCCCCGCCGAGTTCTCGGCCCTCCTCGCGACGTGGGACCGGCTCGGGTACTGGGTGTTCCTGCCGCTGGGCATTCTCGTCGTGACCGCGGCGTTCTACCTGTGGATGATGCAGCGGATGTTCTTCGGGCCCCCGCGGGGGATCCCGGTCGGAGCCCACGACGTCCCGTGGTACGAGGGCGCCGGGATGGGCATCCTGGTCGTCTTCACGGTCCTCTTCGGCGTGCTGCCGGGCCTGCTCGTGAACGTGATCCTCGCCTCGCCGATCAAGGGCTTCCCGGGGACGTGAGACGATGTTCGCTTCCTCGTTCGTGGGACCGTTCCTGCCCGAGATCGTGCTGCTCGCGGCCACGCTCGTCGTCTTCCTCCTCGACGTGGTCGGCGTCCGCCGCCTCGAGATCTCCGGCACGATCGGCGTGCTCGGCCTCGGGATCGCGTTCCTCCTCGTCCTCGCCGATCTCCAGTTCTCGCCCTTCGCGGCGCTCGCGACGGTCCCGGCGGGCCAGATCGACCTCGCGCACCCGACCGGACTCTACGCCTTCACGTCGCTCGGGCTCATCTTCCAGCTGATCTTCCTTACGGCCGCGTTCCTGGTCGGCCTCGCGTCGATGAGCCGCCCGTCGGGCGAGCGCGGCGCGGCGATCTTCTACGGCCTCCTCACGCTCGCCACGCTGGGGATGCTGCTGGTCGCGATCGCGAACGACCTCATCTTCCTGCTCCTGTCGATCGAGCTCGTCTCGATCGCCACGTACCTCCTCGTCGCGTACACGCGCTCCAACGCCCGCTCGATGGAGGCGGCGATGAAGTTCTACATCGTCGGCGCCCTCTCCACGACCCTCTCGTTCTTCGGCGCCTCGCTCCTGTTCGGCGCGTATGGGACGACGAACCTCGCCGCGATCGAGGGGCTCGGCTCGGCGGGGCTTCCCACCCTCGTGCTGCTCGGCTACGGGTTCTTGATCGCCGGGCTCGCGTTCAAGGCGACGCTCGTGCCGTTCCACGCCTGGGCGGTGGACGTGTACGACGGCGCGCCGGACGACGTCTCGGCGTTCCTCGCCGGCGGCTCGAAGAAGATCGGCCTCTTCGCCTTCTTCCTCGTCTTCCTCGGCCCGATCCTCGCCCTGAAGGCGAGCGGGGCCTCGATCCTCCCGTTCGGCTCGGGGCCGTTCAACGTCGGCCCGGTCCTCCAGATCGCGCTCGGGGCGATCGCCGTGCTGACGATGACGGTCGGGAACGTCCTCGCGCTCCTCCAGAAAGAAATGAAGCGGATGCTCGCCTACTCGTCGATCAGCCAGGCCGGCTACATGCTGATCGGCGTCTCGGTCGGCACGGCGCCGGCCGTCGCGGGGGCGACGCTCCAGATCTTCGCGCACGTCTTGATGAAGGGCGGAGCGTTCCTGGTGGTCGCCGCGGTCGTGGGCCTCGGCGTCGGCCCGCTCATCTCGGACTGGAAGGGGCTCGGGCTCAAGCGGCCGTTCCTCGGCGTCGCCTTCAGCCTCATGCTGCTCTCGCTCGCCGGCGTGCCCCTCACGATCGGTTTCTGGTCGAAGTTCGTGCTGTTCAGCTCCGCCGTGGAGGCCCAGGGCTACTTCGTCTGGCTCGCCGTCGCGGGGCTCCTCAACAGCGCCCTGTCCGTCTTCTACTACGCGCGGGTGCTCAAGGTGATGTTCTTCGACGGCCCGGCCGAACCGTCGACCGCCCCGGCGCCCAACGCGGCGCTGCCGCTCGGCGGGATCGGCTACGGCCGCGCGGCCGCGATCGGCCTCGCGGCGGCGCTGATCGTCGCGGTCGGCGTCTACCCGCAGCCGGTCCTCGGCGCGATCCAGGCCGCGGCCCAGCACTTCGTCGCCGCGGGAGCCTAGACCGTGGAGCGGTTCGACGTCGTCGTGGTCGGCGCCGGACCGGCGGGCTCCCTCGCGGCCCGGGCGGCCGCGGAAGGCGGGGCGACGACGCTCCTCCTCGACCACCGGCCCGAGCTCGGCCACCCCGTCCAGTGCGGCGAGTTCCTGCCCGCGCCCCGCGAGCTCGCGGACCTGTTCGACTGCCCCGAGCTGATCGACGCGGCGTTCGGGATCCCGCCCACCACGGTGCTCCGCGAGACCGGCTGGATGCATTGCGTGTCGCCGTTCGGCCATCGCTTCCGATTCCCGCTCGCCGGCTGCACGGTCTCGCGTCGGGCGTTCGACAAGGCCCTCGCCGCGCGCGCCGAGGGGGCGGGTGCCGAGCTCCGGTACCCGGTCGGCGTGACCCGGGTCCTCGAGGACGCGGTCGAGACGACCGACGGCGAGCGCATCGAGGCCGGCGCGATCGTCGGGGCCGACGGGCCCACGTCGACCGTCGCCCGCTCGGTGGGCCTCGCACCGGCCCGGACGATGTTCCGCATGATCACGGCGACCGTCGACGGCCCGCTCGGCGACGCCATCGAGCTCTTTTTCGGCCGTCGCGCCCCGCACGGGTACGCGTGGGTGTTCCCCCGGGCGTTCGACGCGAACGTGGGGCTGGGGGTCGCGAGCGTTCCGCCCGGGGCGTCCCTCGACGGGCTCTTGGACCGGTTCGTCGCGACGCACGACCTCCCGCCCGCGCGCGAGCGGACGCGGTGGTGGGTGCCCGTCGGACCGCCGCCCGCGACGCTGGTGCACGGACGCACGCTCCTGGCGGGTGACGCCGCGCAGCTCGTCATGGCGACGAACGGCGGCGGCATCCCGACCGCGATGCTGAGCGGGTGGCTCGCGGGGACCGCGGCGGCCCGGCACGCGCGGGAGGACCGGCCCCTCGCGGAGTACGACGCCGCCTGGCGGCGGGCCCTCTTCGCCCCGCTCGACCGGGCCGCCCGGATCCAGGCGTTCGGGGACCGGTTCCTGGCCCACGACGCCGTCCTGGCGCTGGGCATGCGCTATATTGGGGCGTCCGGTCTCGATGCGATGATGCGGCTGCGATGGCCGCCGCGTCTCGGGAGGAACTCGTGACCGGTCCGCCGACGCTCGCGGAGCCCGGCGAGCCGAACCTCGAGACCCTCGTCACCCAGACGCTCGGCCGCGAGGCCGTCACGGAGCTCGCCGAGCTCCTGCCCGCGCTCGTCCGCGACCTCGCCGACGTCGACTGGCGGATGCACCAGGTGCTCGGATCGACCTACGCGCGGCTCACCGAGGCGGCCCGGTACGCCTGCTCGATGGGCGGCAAGCGGGTCCGCCCGCTCCTCATGGCGGTCGCGGACCGGGCGCTGGGGGCGACCGACACCCGGCCGATCGTCTCGCTCGCCGCCGCCTTCCAGTTGATCCACACCGCGACGCTCGTGCACGACGACGTCATCGACCACGCCGAGACCCGGCGCGGCCGGCCGTCGATGCCGCGCGCCTTCGGCGTGCCGCTCGCGATCGTCGGCGGCGACTATCTGTTCGTCCGCGCGTTCGAGCTCGCCGCCGAGTACCCGAAGTCGATCGTCCTGCGGTGCGGCGAGTCGTGCGCCGACCTCGTCGAGGGCGAGGTCCTCCAGGAGTCGTCCCGGTTCGACCTCTCGACGGGCCGGGAGCACCACTTCCGCGTCGTGGAGCGGAAGACGGCGGCGATCATCGGGGCCGCGCTCGCCTCGGTCGCCGAGATCGCGGAGGCCCCGCCCCCGGTCCGCGACGCGCTCCAGACGTACGGCCGGGCCCTCGGGATCGCGTTCCAGCTGCGCGACGACCTGCTCGACGTCTACGGCGACCCGGACCTGCTCGGGAAGCCGCTGTTCGCCGACTTCCGGGAAGGGAACCCGACCCTCGTCGCCCTGGAGGCGTACGCCCGTCTCGACCCCCGGCGCATGGGCGAGTTCGAGACGCTGTTCCAGCTGCGCCGCAAGCGCACGAAGCACCTGCTCCGCCTCAAGGAGCTCACCGACACGACCGACGCCCCGCGCGTGGTCGCCGCGGAGGCCGAGCAGTGGGCCGACCGCGCGGTCGCGGCGCTGGAGCCGCTCGGGCCGTCGCCCTGGCGCCATCTCCTCGAGCGGATGGCGCGCGGGGCGGCCGAGCGCCGCTTCTAGGGCCTCCCATCGAGCGAAAGGTACATCTTCCCTCGCCCGGCTCCCCGAAGCGCGAGGCCCCCGGCCATGTCGAGCTCCTCCACGGCTTCCGCCAGCGCCTCGGTCGGTTCCCCGAACGCGACCGGCGCGCCGTACGGCCACCTGCCGCCGCGCTGGGCGCCGACGCCGGCCCGTCCCCACCTCCCGATCGGCGTCGCGATCGTCTCGATCCTCATCGCGCTCCTCGCGATCGTCATGGTGATCGCCGGGCTCCTCTTCCTCGTCAACACGCTGGTCGGCAACCTGGTCCCGCCGGTCTTCGAGGTGTTCCCGTCGATCGACCTCTACGGGGCCGCGATCCTCTCGATCCTCGGCGTCGCGCTGCTCGTCATCGCCACCTCGCTCTGGCGCCAGGAGACGTGGGCCCTCTGGACGACGATCATCCTCGTCTTCGCGACGACCGCGTACCTGTTCTTCACCGGCTCGATCACGGTCCTGTTCGTCCTCTTCGTGGTGCTGTTCGTCTACCTGCTCGCGGTCCGACGGTACTTCTACTGATGCGCCTCCTGCTGGGCCAGCTCGCGCCGGTCCCGGGCGAGGTCGAGCGGAACTTGGCCCATCTCGAGGCGGCGCTCCGGTCCGCCCCGAGCGACCTCGCGGTCTTTCCGGAGCTCTACCTGTCCGGCTACCGCGTCGGGGACCGGTTCCACACGCTCGCGCTCCGCGACGGCGCCCCGGCGGTCGAGCGCCTCCGGTCGCTCGCGCGGTCCACGCCGACGACGATCGTGACGGGCGCCCCGTGGGCTTCACCCGAACGCGCCGGCGAGATCCAGAACGTGGTCCTCGTGGTCGGACCGGACGGGGCCGTCGCGACGCAGGCGAAGCGCTACCTGCCGACGTTCGGCCCGTTTGAGGAGGGCGTGCCGTTCACGCCGACGGACGTGAGCCGCCCCCTCGCGGTCGGGGGCCACCCGGTCGGGTTCGAGATCTGCTACGACCTCTTCTTTCCCGAGGTTTCCCGCCAGCTGAGCCTCGGGGGCGCCGGGCTCCTCGTCGCGATCTCCGCGTCCCCCGTCACCAGCGCGGCGCTCTTCGCGCGGCTCCTGCCCGCCCGGGCGATCGAGAACGGCCTCCCCGTGGTGTTCGTGAACCGGGTCGGCGTCGAGGATGGGATCGTCTTCGCCGGGGGCTCGGGGGCATGGGATCCCCGGGGCCAGGCGATCGCGGGCCGAGCGGTGGCGCTCGCGGGCGCGGCCCCCGAGGAGACGCTCACGCTCGTGGAGATCGATCCCGAGGAGGCCGCCCGATGGCGGCCGTTCCGACCGGTGCTCCGCGACGTCGCCTCCCGGCCGGGCGTCCCGGGCGCCGCGGCGTAGGCGCGGACCCGCGGCTCAGCGGATCGCGAGCAGGACCCGGTTCTGAAAGTCCTGCCAGACGACGTCGACCTGACGGAACCCGGCCGCCCGCAGCCGGCGCACGTGTCCTTCGAGCGGGATCTCCTCCCGGCCGTGCGGGTGGCTCGCGTGGCGTCGGTCGTGCTCTTCGAACGCGGCCCGCAGGGCCGGGGCCTGGCGCGCGTCCTTCCACCAGCGCTCCCACTCGCCCCACTCGCGGGACGGACGGATCTGGTGCCGGCGCAGTCGGATCTGGACCACGCGCCGGGAGAGCCGGTGCAGGGCCCGGGCGTTCGGCCCCCACGGGATGAAGTCCCCGTTGACGAACAGGCCCCCGCGCCGGACCAGCCGGGCCAGGTCGGCGTAGAGCCGCGTGAGCTCGGACGCGCGCAACCAGTGCAGGGCCGTCGTGCTCACGGCGGCATCGTAGCGCCGGCGGGTCAGGCTGCGGACCCACCGGGGGCCCGCCAGCTTCGCGTCGACCCACTCGAGCCGACCGCCCATCGTGCCGAGGGCCCCCCGGCCGATCGCCTGCACGACGGGATCGTAGTCCACCGCGGTCACGCGGGCGCTCGGGAACCGACGGAGGATCCGGGCGCTGAACGAGCCGGGACCCGAGCCCAGGTCGAGGGCGTGGAACCGGCGCCCGACCTGGGCCTCGACGGCGTCCATCATCGCCTCGAAGCGCGCCTCGCGGAGCCGGTTGAACGACTCCTGCTGGCGGTCCCAGCTCTCGAGCCACGCCGTCCAGTTCCCGGGCGGGCGCCGAGCGGGCATCGGCGGCGCACCGGGGCTCGCGGCATAAGGCCGTCGGGGACGGGGCCGGCCGCCGTTCCGGCGGCAGCCCACCCCTCAACTCCAACGTCGGCCTTATAGCGAGGGCCGCGCCCCTCTCGAACGGTGCCGCCTCCCCCGACGATCGCCCAGCAGCTCGCGGCGAAACAACGCGAGATCTCGATCGCGGAATTCTTCGAGCGGAACCGTCAGATCCTCGGCTTCGACAACCCGCAGCGCGCCCTGCTGACGACGGTCAAGGAGGCCGTCGACAACGGGATCGACGCGGCCGAGGAGGCGTCGATCCTCCCGGAGCTCACCATCGAGATCTCGAAGGAGTCCGACGACCGGCTCCGGGTCGCGGTGACGGACAACGGGCCCGGGATCCTGCGGAAGGAGATCCCGAACGTCTTCGGCCGGCTGCTGTACGGCTCCCGCTTCCACTCGAACCGGCAGGCGCGCGGCCAGCAGGGGATCGGCATCTCCGCCGCGGTCCTGTACGCGAACCTCACGACCGCCCGCCCGGCGAAGATCACGTGCAAGGTCGAGGAGGAGGAGGCGGCCCACGTCCTCGAGCTGTTCCTGGACACGCAGAAGAACCTCCCGCGCGTGACCTCCGAGGACGTCGTGCTCTGGGACCGCCCGCACGGAACGCGGGTCGAGCTCGTGCTGAAGGCCCGCTACGTCCGGGGCCGGCAGTCCCCCTACGAGTACCTGCGCGGCACGGCGATCGTGAACCCGCACGCCCGGATCGTCTTCGTCGAGCCGGACGGGACGCGGATCACCTTCGAGCGTGCGTCCGGCGAGCTCCCGCCGCTCCCCCGCGAGACCCTGCCGCACCCCTACGGCCTCGAACTGGGCGAGCTCGGCTACCACCTCAAGGCGTCGCGCCGCCCGACCTTGGGGGAGTTCCTCGCCAAGGACCTCCAGGGCGTCAGCGCCCGCGCGGTCCGGGAGGTCCTCGAGAAGGCCGGCCTCAAGGCGTCCCAGAAGCCGTCCCAGGTGCAGGGCGCGGACCAGGAGCGGCTGCTCGCGGCCCTTCACGACGTCTCCCTGATCGCCCCGAGCGCCGACTGCCTCTCGCCGATCGGACCGATGCTCATCAAGCGCGGGCTCCGCAACGTGCTCGGCGACCTGCGGCCGGAGTTCTTCGCGCCCCCGGTGAGCCGCCCGCCGAAGGTGCGGGGCGGATTCCCGTTCATGGTCGAGGTCGGGCTCGTCTACGGCGGGGCGCTGCCCGCCGACCAGCCCGTCCAGATCCTCCGCTTCGCGAACCGGGTACCGCTCCTGTTCCAGCAGGGCGCCTGCGCGATCACGAACGCGATCGCGACCATGGACTGGCGACGCTACGGCCTCGACCAGAAGGGCGGGTCGGGGATCCCCGGCGGGCCCGCGCTCCTCCTCGTCCACGTCGCCTCGACCAAGATCCCGTTCACGAGCGAGGCGAAGGAGGCCGTCGCGGAGGACCCCGAGATCGACAAGGAGCTGACGCTCGCCCTGCAGGCGGCGGCCCGGCACCTGCGGACCCACCTCTCGCGGATGAGCCGCCGGAACTTCGCGAGCGACAAGTTCGAGATCATCCAGCGGATCCTCCCGAAGCTCGCCGAGAAGGCGAGCCACCTGGTCGACCGTCCGGTCCCCGACCTCACGCCGGTGATCACCCGCATCATGGACGTCGTCAACGTGGAGACGCGGGTCGAGAGCGAACCGTCGGGCGTCCGGGTCCCGGTCGCGATCACGAACTACACCCCGCGCGCCCGCGTGCTCGAGCTGTTCGTCGAGCTGCCGCCCGAGCTCCTCGCGGCCGCGACGTTCGATCCCGCGCCGGACGGCTCGGAGCCCGCGCTCGGCCGGGCGTGGTGGACCCTCCCGAAGCTGGCCCCGAACGGGCGGACCGAGCTGGCCACCCGCTTTCCGGCGAAGACGGAGGTCGAGGGGAACGACTTCGACTGGTACGTCGCCGGGATCGACGAGTCGCACGTGCTCGGCGCCGACCCGCTTCCCGGGGACTGGGACGTGCGGCTCCCGCGCACGATCGTCGAGGCGGCCGAAGCGGCCGACCAGGAATCGGAGCCCGGCGAGACCGCCGGAGAGGAGGAGGTGGACTACGATGCCGCCGAAGCGGGCGAGCCGTCGGGCGAAGACGAGTGAGGACGCGGACGCGCCGAAGGTCCGCGCCGACGCGCTGACCCCGACGGTCGACCTCGCGCGCTCGATCTACGAGCAGCTCGACCGGGGCGAGATCCCCCGGATGCGCCTCCCCCTGCGGACGAAGCAGAACCTCTCGTTCCAGATGCGCGAGGGCGTCTGGAAGCTCGGGAAGGCGATGGGGACCCGCAGTGCGCGCAAGCTCGACGGGGCGCTGATGCTGCTGCGGACGTTCTACCTCGTCGATTTCATCAACGAGATGGCGACCGACCGGAAGACGTCGACCCTCCGGGAGCTGTACTACATCAGCGAGGCGTGGGAGGACGCGAAGTTCCACAGCGAGGACGAGTCGAACCTCCTGATCGAGGACCTCGAGGTGATGTGCGAGCGCCTGCGGGAGGACTTCCGGCTCCACCCCGAGGAGAACGGTGCGTCGGTGATCGGGGACCTCACGATCAAGGAGCGCAACCGCAAGGGCGTCGTGAAGACGATCAACTGCAAGGACGACGTGGGGGACGGCGGCTACTCCCTGCCGTTCAACGTCGAGCGGGAGAAGATCTCGTTCGTCGGCACGAACGCCAAGTTCGTGATCGCCATCGAGTGCGGCGGCATGGTCGATCGCCTGGCGGAGAACAACTTTGACGAGAAGCGGGAGGCGATCCTGCTCCACCTCAAGGGGCAGCCCGCCCGTTCGACGCGGCGGTTCCTGCGCCGCGTTACCGAGGAGCTGAAGCTCCCCGTCGTCGTGTTCACCGACGGCGACCCGTGGTCGTTCCGCATCTACGCGAGCGTCGCCTACGGCGCGATCAAGACCGCGCACCTCTCGAACTACCTGGCCACGCCGAGCGCCGAGTTCCTCGGGGTCACCGCCTCCGACATCGAGAACTACGACCTGCCGCACGACAAGCTGTCGGAGCAGGACGTGCGCGCGCTCCAGGCCGAGCTCACCGATCCGAGGTTCGGGACCGCCGAGTGGCGGAGCGAGATCGAGCTGATGCTGAAGAACGGCAAGAAGGCGGAACAGCAGTCGCTCGCGAAGTACGGGCTCAACTACGTGACCGACCACTACCTGCCCGAGAAGCTCACCGAGATGGGCGTCCTCTGAACCCGCCGTCCGGACGCGACCCGATCCGCCGGGGCCGGCACGGCCGGTGGCGGGGAGTCCCGGACCGGTGCCCCCGAACGTCCCCGAAGCGGGGGGCCCGCGAGGGGCGAGCCTCCGCCGGGTCCGCTATCGAGCGGTCCGCGACCGGCCCGGCCGCTGGAGGTCGAACCGGTCCGCGTTCATCACTTTCGTCCACGCCCGGACGAAGTCCTCCACGAACTTCCCGTGCGCGTCGGCCGCACCATAGACCTCGGCGAGCGCCCGGAGCTCCGAGTTCGACCCGAACACGAGGTCGACGCGCGTGGCCGTCCAGAGGGGTCGGCCGGACGCGCGATCGTGCCCCTCGAACTCGTTCTCGCCGGCGGTGGCCGTCCACTCCGTGCCCATGTCCAGCAAGTTCACGAAGAAGTCGTTGGTGAGGGCCCCGGGGCGGTGGGTGAGGACGCCGTGAGGCGACCGGCCAAAGTTCGCGCCGAGGACCCGGAGGCCGCCCACGAGGACCGTCATCTCGGGCGCCGTGAGCGTCAGCAGTTGCGCCCGGTCGACGAGCAGCTCCTCGGCCGAGACGGAGCACCGCTCCTTGAGATAGTTCCGGAAACCGTCCGCCACCGGCTCGAGGTAACCGAACGACTCGACGTCGGTCTGGTCCTGGGAGGCATCCGTGCGCCCGGGAGCGAAGGGCACCACGACGTCGTGCCCGGCCTCGTGCGCGGCGCGCTCGATCCCCACGCCGCCCCCGAGCACGAGAAGGTCGGCGAGCGACACTCTCGGCCCGCCCGGCCGGGCGTCGTGGAACGCCGCGCGTACGCCCTCGAGCGTCGCCAGCACCTTCGCCAAGTGCTCGGGCTCGTTGACCGCCCAGTCCTTCTGGGGCCGGAGCCGGATCCGGGCCCCGTTCGCCCCGCCTCGCTTGTCGGAACCGCGGAAGGTGGCGGCCGAAGCCCACGCCGTCGACACGAGCTGACCGACCGTCAGCCCCGAAGTGAGGATCCGCCCCTTGAGGTCCTGGATCTCCGCCGTACCGATCGGCGGGCCGGTCGCGGCCGGCACCGGGTCCTGCCAGATCAGCTCTTCCGTGGGCACCTCGGGTCCGAGGTAACGGACGCGCGGGCCCATGTCCCGGTGCGTGAGCTTGAACCACGCCCGGGCAAAGGCATCCGCGAACTCCTCGGGATGCGCGTAGAAACGACGGGAGATCTTCTCGTAGACCGGATCGATGCGCAGGGAGAGATCGGTCACGAGCATCGTCGGCACGTGACGCTCCGTGGCGTCGTAGGCATCCGGGATCGTGCGCGCGTCACCGACCGCTCGGAACTGGTAGGCGCCCGCGGGGCTCTGCGTGAGCTCCCACTCGTGACCGAACAGGTTCTCGAAGAAGTGATTGCTCCAGCGGGTCGGGGTCTGGGTCCAGGTGACCTCCGGGCCGCCCCCGATCGCGTCCTTGCCCTTGCCGGTGCGGAAGCGGCTCTTCCAGCCGAGGCCCATCTGCTCGAGCGGCGCGGCCTCCGGCTCGGGTCCGACGAGCCGGGGATCGCCGGCTCCGTGGGTCTTGCCGAACGAGTGTCCGCCGGCGATGAGGGCGACGGTCTCCTCGTCGTTCATCGCCATGCGCTTGAACGTCTCCCGAATGTCCCGGGCGGCGAGGAGCGGATCCGGCTTGCGGTTCGGGCCCTCCGGGTTCACGTAGATGAGCCCCATCTGCACGGCCGCCAGCGGATTCTCGAGGTTCCGGTCGCCGGTGTAGCGCTCGTCGCCCAACCACGTGGCCTCCGGGCCCCAGTAGACGGATTCGTCGGGCTCCCACGCATCGGGTCGACCGCCTCCGAACCCGAACGTCTTAAATCCCATCGACTCCAGCGCGACGTTCCCTGCGAGGATAATGAGGTCCGCCCAGGAGAGTTGGCGTCCGTACTTCGCCTTGACCGGCCACAGCAGTCGGCGTGCCTTGTCGAGGCCCACGTTGTCGGGCCAGGAGTTGAGGGGCGCGAAGCGCTGCTGCCCCGACCCGGCGCCGCCGCGGCCGTCGCCGACCCGGTAGGTGCCGGCGGAGTGCCACGCCATCCGGATGAAGAGCCCCCCGTAGTGGCCGAAGTCCGCGGGCCACCAATCCTGGCTGTCCGTCAACGTGGCTCTTAGGTCGCGCTTGAGCGCGGGGAAGTCCAGCTTCGAGAACTCCTCGGCGTACGAGTACTCCGCTCCCATGGGGTCGGAGAGGGACGAGTTCTGACGGAGGATCCGAAGGTTGAGCTGCTTCGGCCACCACGCGCTGTTCGACCGCGTACCGAGGCTCGTCGCCCCGTGCGCGACCGGGCACTTTCCCGGGCTGGGTTCGCTCGGTTCGCTCATCGCGCGCTCCGACCCTTCGCGCCTATCTATGCGTTTCATGTCGGGTGACTCCGGGACCGGAGACGGGCCGTGGCCCGCGACAGGGCCCGCCGCGGGCCGGCACGGACGGCCGCCGCCGCCGAGAGGGACGACCGACCCTAGTCGATCCCCAGCGCGGAGAGTCCGGCCGGGCGCAGCAGGCGTTCGGCACGGTCCGACGGAGCGTAGACGAGCGCTCCGGCGGGGCTCGGCGCCCGACGCCACTCGATCCCCTGCTCCTGGAACGACGGGGGTTCGGCCAGGACCTCGACGACCGGCTCGGTGAGCCGCACGGGAAGGGTCTGGCCGTCGTGGGCGACCCGGAGCGCGTCGTTCGGCTCGTCGTGGACGATCCACGCCCGGGGGATCGCGAGCTTGAGGTGCACGAGGCGCGGACGGAACTGGCTCTCGCTCTCCGTCTCGGTCCGGCCGAACACGGCGTACTCCTCGCCGGCGACGGAGGCGACCCGCTCGAAGGAGAAGGCGCGCTGCCGGAACTCGAGGACGTTGATCTCGAGGTCGGCGAGCTCGAGCACGGCGGCGGGAGCCGGGGCGCGTAGATAACGCGGGCCCCGGGGCGAACCGCCTTCTACCCCCGGTCGCTGGGCCGGCCGTGACGCAGCGTCCCTCCCCCCCCGAGGACCTCGCGCGCTGGGAAGCGGTCGACCGATACTACGAGGAGCGCGCCCGGACCCGGGACGCGGCCCTCGACGCCGCGCTCGCCGCGAGCGCCGCCGCGGGCCTCCCGCCGATCCAGGTCTCGCCGCTCCAGGGGAAGCTCCTCCACCTGCTCGCGGTCTCGATCGGCGCGCGCCGCATCCTCGAGATCGGCACGCTCGGGGGCTATTCCGCGATCTGGCTCGGGCGGGCGCTCCCGCCCGGCGGACGGATGGTCTCGCTCGAGCTCGAGCCGAAGCACGCGGCCATCGCGCGGGCGAGCCTGACGCGGGCCGGTCTCGACGACCGGGTCGAGGTCCGCGTCGGGCCGGCGGTCGCCTCGCTCGACCGGATGTTCGCCGAGCACGAAGCGCCGTTCGACCTCGTCTTCATCGACGCGGACAAGGAAGGCTATCCCGACTACTTCGAGCGCGCCCTCGCGCTCGCGCACCCCGGCACGCTCCTCGTCGCCGACAACGTGGTCCGCCGCGGGGACGTCGTGGACGCCGCGAACTCCGATCCGCAGGTCGAGGGGGTCCGGCGGATGGCCGAGCGCGTCGCCGCCACGCCGCGGGTGAGCGCCACGTGGATCCAGACCGTCGGGTCGAAGGGGTACGACGGCTTCGCCGTCATCCGCGTCGGCCCCGCTCCGTAGCGGGGCGCGCGCCCGCCGACCGGCGCGCGCTTTGTCGGCGGAACGCTAATAAACGGTCTAACCTCCCCCCGCGCGTCCGAGCCGATACGGAATGAAACGCTCCTCGCGGGTCTGGAAGAAGCGCGGCCACATGCGCTGGAAGTGGCGCAAGAAGCGCATGCGCCGACGCAAGCGCGCTCAGAAGATGCGCAAGCAGTGAGGGCCCGTCCGGCCCGAACCCCTTCCCTCGGCTACCAGCCGAGCCGGTTCAGTTTGCGCGCCGGTTTCGTTGACTTCTTCCACTCGCGGTAGTGGTCCCGGCAGAGCGGGGCCCGACGTCCCTTCTCGGGGAGCCGGTCGAACACCTTGCGCGCCTCGGCGAGCGCGAGGTGCCGCTCCGCCGGCGCGCCGCACCCGGGCACGAGGCAGACGTCCGGCGCTTCGGACTCCTCCGGGCTCATCGGCGGCCCTGCTGCCGCACGACCTCCGCGACCAGGTCGGGGATCTCGTACGGGAACCGGGCGACCTGGGCCCCCGCCGCCTCGAGCGCGGCGACCTTCGTCGCGGCCGTGCCCTTGCCGCGGGAGATGATCGCGCCGGCGTGGCCCATCCGTTTCCCGGGCGGTGCGCTGCGCCCGGCGATGTACGCGACGACCGGCTTCGTGAAGTGATGCCGGATGTGCTCCGCCGCGTCCTCCTCGGCCGTGCCGCCGATCTCGCCGACCAGGACGAGGACGTCCGTGTCGGGGTCCCCCTCGAAGAGCGGGAGGGCGTCCACGAACGACGTGCCGACGACGGGGTCGCCGCCCAGGCCGATGCACGTCGACTGGCCGAGCCCGTGCTCCTTGATGCCGTTCACGATCTCGTAGGTGAGCGTCCCGCTGCGCGAGATCACGCCGACGTGTCCCGGAGCGAACACGACGTTCGGGATGATCCCGACCTTCGCCTTCCCCGGGGCGGCGATCCCGGGACAATTGGGCCCGATGATGCGCGTTCCCTTCTCCCGGGCGTAGTGGTACATCACGAGCATGTCGTGGAACGGGATGTGCTCCGTCACGATCACGGCGAGCCGGATCCCGGCGTCGACGGTCTCGAGGAGCGCGTCCTTCGCGAACGGGGCGGGCACGAAGATGCACGCCGCGTTCGCCTGGGTGGCGAGCACGGCGTCCTGGACCGAGTCGAAGACGGGGACCCCCTCGACGGACGAGCCCGCCTTCCCCGGCGTGACCCCGGCGACGACCGCGGTACCGAACAGCTGC
>DATJUJ010000023.1:0-37685 GCA_035502475.1 Thermoplasmata archaeon | reverse complement strand
CTCGTCAGTCGGCTCATGGCCCGCCCCAAGGGGAATCCAGGTGATCCCCCCGGAAGTCATCCCCTGCGCTGGATTGGGCGAGAAGAATGCCAGCAGGGAGCTCGCGCAGGGCTGGGACTCTCCCGATCCTGAAACGGTGGTATTGGCGGCGTCGAAGACCGTGAGGTTGCTGTACGAAACATAGTAGACGCTCACGTTTCCACTCCCGACCACCGTGAGCTGTCTTAGGAGAGAGGTGCCGTAGGGCGAGCTCCCCCAGATCGTCACGGAGCCCGACTCAGCACCCAGATACGGGGGCCGCCACCGCGGCGGCGGGGTTCCACGCCGTGACATTCCCGAGGGCGGTGCCGGTCTGGCACTCCACGTGTGTGTCCCCGGTCAGATCGAGACCCGGAAGAATCACGACGCCAACGAGCAGGACTCCCACCAGGGTGCCGACGGCGACACTGACCCATGAGCGGGACATCGTCATCTGCCACGTCTATGCGGGCGGACTGCGGATAACCGTTAAGGGCCTTCCTGGAGAAGGTAGCATAGTCGAAACCGTTAGGACAGCGGTCAACGGGACCGGGACATTTCCCGTACTATCGACCTGGGTCAGTACCGGAGTGAGGGAGTGGGCCCCTGAGCATACACGACGTGAGTTTTTCTGCGTGAGCGGAAGAATCCCCTTACAGGGTCCGTTTCACGGAAGGTCGGTCGTTCCAGGTGCGATCGAACGGTCCGCCCAAAATGGTCCATCGGCCGGCGAAGACCGCTCAGTGCGCCGCGATGCCGCACGGGCAGTCCGGCGCCTCGACCTGGACCGTGGCGTGGCGGATCTGGTACCGGTCGCGCACCAGCTCCTGGATCGCGTGGGTCACCCGGTCGCCCGACGGGAGACCGTCGAGGATGACGTGCACGCTCATCGCCTCGGATCCCGAGCCGAGCGTCCAGAGGTGCAGGTCGTGGACCGACCGGACCGAAGGGACGGACCGGATCGATCGCTCGACCTCGGCCGGGTCGAGGTGGGCCGGAGTGCCCTCCATGAGGATGTTCGCGGTGTCGCGGGAGAGCCGCAGCGCGAAGAGCGCGAGCAGCGCGGCGACCGCGAGGGTCGCGATCGGGTCCGCGAGCAGCACGCCCCACCGAGCGATCACCAGCCCGGCGGCGATCGCCGCGGCGGAGCCGAGCCCATCGGAGACGAGGTGGAGGTACGCCGCGCGCAGGTTGAGGTTCGTCGTCACCCCGCCCCGAAGGAACAGGGCCAGGGCGAGGTTCGCCCCGAGCGTGAACGCCCCGACCCCGACGACGACCGGCGCGTCGACCGCTACCGGGTGCTGGATCCGCACCAGTGCTTCGAAGACCAGGATCCCCACGATCCCCCAGAGGAGGACCGCGTTGAGGAAGGCGGCCAGGATCCCGCCGCGGCCGTGGCCGAACGAATGCTGCCGGTCCGCGGGACGCATCGCCCACGTCGACGCGGTGAGCGCCAGGCCGAGGGACGCCAGATCCGCGAAGTAGTGGCCCGCGTCCGCGAGCAGGACCAGCGAGTGGGCGACCAACCCCGAGACGAGCTCGACCGCGGTGATGACCGCCCCCGCGAGGAGGACGATCGCCAGCCGACGCCGGTCCGCCCCGACCCGGGGCGGCTCGCCGGGAACGCCGTGGTCGTGCGCTTCTGCCACGGCACGAAACAGTCCCGGGGGCTCTAATCAGGTGGGACCCGACCGTGGGCTCGCCCGCACGAGTTCGCGCGGGCGCCGGGGGCGCTAGTCCGTTATGAACCGAGACGGTCTCGTTGCGTCGTGAGCGCGCCCGCCGCCCCGCCGTCCGTGCACGGCCGCGAGGTGACGGTCCCCGCGGCCACGGGACCGCTCGACTGCTATCTCGCGCTGCCGGGCGGAGCGACCGGGCGCCGGCCCGCGGTGATCGTGATCCACGAAATCTTCGGGGCGGACGAGCACATCCGAGACGTGGCCCGCCGGTTCGCTGCCCAGGGGTATGTCGCGGCGGCCCCGGACCTCTTCCCGCGGAGGATCCGGGCCCTCCTGACGCCTGAGGCCATCCATCGCGTGATGGCGACGTTGGCCCACGCCCCGCCCGAGCTCCGGCGCGACCCTGCCCAGTTCGCGAGCTACGCGGCCACGCAACCCCCCGAGCTCCGTCCGATCCTCGAGTCGTTCGCCGAGGTGACGAGCCCGGCCGCCCAGGTCGGGTTCGCCCAGGACCTCCTCGCGCTCTCCCGGTACCTGCGGAGCCTCCCCGAGGTCGATCCGGCCCGGGTCGGATCGGTCGGCTTCTGCTTCGGCGGGGCGATGTCCGCCCGGCTCGCGACGGTCGACCCGGACCTGCGGGCGGCCGTCATCTTCTACGGCCAGAACCCGCCGATGGAGGACGTGCCAAGGATCCGGGCCGCGGTGCTCGGTCTCTACGGGGCCGAGGATCCCGGGATCACGGCGACGGTCCCCCAGCTCGCCGACGCGATGGCGAAGGCCGGCGGCCAGTTCTCGTCCCACGTCTATCCCGGCGCGAAGCACGCCTTCTTCAACGAGACGCGCCCCAACTACCACGCCGCGAGCGCGCAGGACGCCTGGCAGCGGGTGCTGGGGTTCTATGCGAGCACCCTCGGGACCCCCGTCGGCCGGCCGACGCCGTAAATCGACCCTCGCGAGGCGCTCTCCGTGGTCGAGTACAAGTGGACGGTCCTCTCGAACACGACGCTCGGGGGTCTCCTCGCGTCGCTCGACGGGACGATCCTGCTGATCTCGCTGCCGGTGATCTTCAAAGGGCTCGGCGTCAACCCGTTCGACGTCGCGACGTTCCCGCTCCTCATCTGGCTGCTCCTCGGCTACGGGGTCGTCACGGCGACCCTGCTCGTCACCGTCGGCCGGCTCTCCGACATGTGGGGGCGCGCCCGGATGTACAACTTCGGGTTCGCGGTCTTCTCGACGGGCTCGATCCTCCTCTTCGTCGAGCCGTGGACGGGCACGACCGGCGCCTGGGCGCTCGTCTTCTTCCGGCTGATCCAAGCGGTCGGGGCCTCGTTCCTGTTCGCGAACTCGGCGGCGCTGCTCACCGACGCCTTCCCGCCCGACGAGCGGGGGAAGGCGATGGGCGTCAACCAGATCGCCTTCATCGGCGGCTCGATGGTCGGCCTCATCACCGGCGGCATCTTGGCGAGCATCCCGGACCTGCACATCGGCCCGTGGGTCCTGCCCACGTGGCGGATCATCTTCCTCGTCAGCGTCCCGATCGGCGTCTTCGGGACCGTCTGGGCCTACGCGAAGCTGAAGGAGATCTCGATCCGCCGGGCGAACCAGCGGATCGACTTCGCGGGGAACATCACGTTCGGGATCGGGCTCACGCTCCTCCTGGTCGGGACGACGTACGGCCTCCTGCCGTACGGCTCCTCGTCGACCGGCTGGGGCTCCCCGTGGGTCCTGGCGGCGCTCGGGGCCGGGGTCGCGCTCCTGATCGGGTTCGGGTTCATCGAGCTCCGCGCGCCGGACCCGATGTTCCGCTTGGCGCTGTTCAAGGTCCGCTCGTTCGCGGCCGGCACGACGGCGGCGCTCCTGGGCTCGCTCGCGCGCGGGGGCCTCATGCTGCTCCTCGTCGTCTGGTTCCAGGGGATCTGGCTGCCCTTACACGGCTACAGCTTCTCGGAGACCCCGCTGTGGGCGGGGATCATGATGATGCCGATGATCGTCGGCTTCCTTGTCTCCGGGCCGGCGAGCGGGTGGCTCTCCGACACGTACGGGCCGCGGACCCTCAGCACGATCGGCATGTCGATCGGCGCCGCGGCGTTCCTCTCGCTCGCGTTCGTGCCGGTCGACTTTCCGTACTGGGAGGTCGGGGTGATCCTCTTCGCGAGCGGGTGCGGGATGGGGATGTTCGCCGCACCGAACGCGGCGGCCGTGATGAACTCGGTGCCGCCCGAGAACCGGGGGGCCGCCTCCGGCATGCTCGCGACCCTCCAGAACACCGGCCAGCAGATGTCGCTCGCGATCTTCTTCACCGTGATCATCGTCGGCCTCGCCGCGGGGCTCGGCGGCACCGTCCCCGGCGCGCTCCACGCCGCGGGGGTGCCCGGCGGCGACGCCTCGATCCTTGGCTCCGCGATCGCGGGCAATCCGACCGGTGCCCTCTTCGGCACGTTCCTCGGCGAGAACCCGATGGCGCAGCTGCTCCAGCTCGCGTCGACCGTACCGGGGTGGGTCCCGCTCAACAATTCGACGACCCAGGCGTTGCTCGCGCCGCACTTCTTCGCCTCGGTCGTCGAGTCCGGGTTCGGTGCGTCGATCTCGTCGGCGTTCCTCGTCGCGGCGAGCCTCACGGCCGCCGCGGCGGTGATCTCGGCGCTGCGGGGGGAGCGCTACGTCTACGAAGCCCCCGGCCCGCGGGCCGCCCCGACGACTCCGGCCGCGCCGGGAGCCGGCGGCCCGTCGGGAGCGCCGACCGCGGTCGCCGCGCCGCCGGCCGGCGCCGGGGCGCCCGGGAAGCTCCCCTAGCCGGGCGCGCCTCGGGTGGCATTATCTCGGTCCCGTCCCTCGCGGCCGCGTGGAATCGTACTTTCGCGCGGTCGAGTCGGAGGTCGATCGCGCCTACGCGGTCGCGGAACGGGCGCGCCGCGAGGGGATCGACCCCGAGCCGGTCCCCGAGATCCCGCGCGCCCAGGACATGGCGGGGCGGGTCGAGAAGCTGCTCGCCCACCTCGGGATCGAGGGGATCTCGGCGGAGATCCGGGCGCTGGCGGCCCGGATGCCGCGCGAGGAGGTCGCCGTCTCGGTCGCGCGGCGCCTCGCGCTCGACCCGACCCGCGGCTCGGTCGCCGCGCGCGTCGACGCGGCGCTGCGCGTCGGGCTCGCGATCCTGACGGAAGGGATCCTCGTCGCCCCGCTCGAGGGCCTCGCCGAGGTCCACGTGAAGGAGGCCGCGCCGGGCGAGGCGTACATCGAGCTCTACTACGCCGGGCCGATCCGTGCCGCCGGCGGGACCGCCCAGGCGCTCAGCGTGCTCCTCGCCGACGTCGTGCGACGCGACCTGGGGCTCGCGCCGTTCCGACCGCTCCCCGAGGAGGTCGGACGGTACCAGGAGGAGGTCCCGCTGTACAAGTACCATCAGCACCTCCAGTACGTGCCGACCTCCGACGAGATCGCCCTCGTGATCCAGCACGTCCCCGTCGCGATCTCGGGCGAAGCGACCGAGGGCGACGCGGAGGTGAGCGCGTTCCGCAACCTCGCGCGCGTCCCGACGAACGGCATTCGCGGCGGGGCCTGCCTCGTGATCGCCGAGGGGCTCTGCCAGAAGGCCGCGAAGCTCCGCAAGATCGTCGAGAAGCTCGGCATCGACGGGTGGGAGTTCCTCTCCGAGCTCGGCCACCACACCGCCGAGGACGAGGAGTCCCGGACGCCCAAGTACCTCCAGGACTCGGTCGGCGGCCGGCCGGTCCTCGCGCACCCGAACCGCCCGGGGGCGTTCCGGCTCGTGTACGGTCGGGCGCGGACGACCGGGCTCGCCGCGTGCGCCGTCAACCCCGCGACGATGGTGATCCTCCAGCACTTCGTCGCGATCGGCACCCAGGTGAAGCTCGAGTATCCGGGCAAGGCGTGCGCGATGGCGGTCTGCGACACGATCGACGGACCGATCGTCGAGCTCGACGACGGCTCCGTGGTCGCCGCGCACGACGCCGAGCGGGCGGAGGCGCTCCGGCCCCACGTGACGAAGATCTGGGACCTGGGCGAGCTGCTCGTCTCGTTCGGCGAGTTCCTGGAGAACAACCGGGCGCTGGTGCCGGGCGCGTACTCGCTCGACTGGCACGCGGAGGAGCTGCGCGCGGCCGGCGCGCCCGAGGAGGCCCGACGGGTCGGATCGTACGACGAGGCCGTCGCGGTCGCCGCCCGCTACGGCGTCCCGCTGCACCCGCGCTGGGGGCTCTTCTGGCACGATCTCGCGCCGCCCGAGATCCGCGCGCTCTCCGAGTTCGTCGAGGCCTCGGGGCGCTGGGTCGACGGGGCGCTCGAGCTGCCCCTCGACCCGTCGTGGCGGGAGGTGCTCGCGCGCTTGGGCTTCCTGTTCCGGCCGATCGAGCCGGCGCTGCTCCGGGGCGAGCCCGACCCGAGCGCGGCGCTCGTGGGGGGGCTCGGTCTCTCGGCCGTCGGGTCGGTCCTCGAACGCCGCGCCCCCCTCGATCCGCTCGCCGAGGACCCGATCGCGTACGTCGGCCGCCTCGCCGGGGTCGACGTGCGGGCCCGGGGGCCGTCGCGCGTGGGCGGTCGTGTCGGACGGCCCGAGAAGGCGTACCAGCGGTCGATGCAGCCGAACGTGCACGCCCTGTTCCCCGTCGGCGGGGCGGGGGGTCCGACCCGGTCGCTGCCCGAGGCGGCGCGCCGGACGATGCGCGAGGGCGTGCGCGTCGACCTCGGCGTGCGGGCCTGCCCCGCGTGCGGCCGGTCGACGGTCTGGTGCCGGTGCCCGTGCGGCGCGCACACGCGGCCGACCGGGACGATCGTCACCGAGGCGCTCCCGGTCGCCCGCCTCTGGAGCGACGCGATCGGCCGGTTGCGCCTCGCCAAGGTGCCCGTCGTAAAAGGCGTCAAGGGCCTCACCTCGCCGGGGAAGGTCCCGGAGGCGATCGAGAAGGGGATCCTCCGCGCCGCGCGGGGGATCTCCGTCTACCAGGACGGCACCGCCCGCTTCGACCTCACCGACCTGCCCCTCACGCACTTTCGGCCGCGGGAGGTCGGCACCGACCTCGCGACCCTCGCGCGGTTGGGGTACGCGACCGACTGGACCGGGGCGCCGCTCACGGACTCCGACCAGCTCGTCGAGCTCGCGCCCCAGGACGTCGTCGTCTCCCGGTCGTGCGGCGTCTACCTGACCCGCCTCGCCCAGTTCGTCGACGACGAGCTCGACCGGCTCTACGGCCTCGAGCCGTACTACCGGGCCGAGCGGCCGGACGACCTGGTGGGCGAGATCGTCATCGCGCTCGCCCCGCACACCTCGGGCGGGGTCGCGGGGCGGATCGTGGGGTTCACGGACGCGGAGGCGTGCTTCGCGACCCCGGTGTTCCACGCCGCGAAGCGGCGGAACTGCGACGGCGACGAGGACTCGGTCACGCTCCTCTTGGACGCCCTCCTCAACTTCTCGCGCGCGTACCTGCCCGAGAGCCGCGGCGCCTTGATGGACAAGCCGTTGGTCCTCACGACGCGCCTGGTCGCGACGGAGGTCGACAAGGAGGCCCACAACGTCGACGTCTCGGGGCGCTACCCGCTGCGCGCGTACCGGGCGGCCGCGGAGCGGCGGCCGTCCAAGGAGATCGAACCGCTCCTCGACCTGGTCGGCCACCGGCTCGACTCGGCCCGCGCGCTCTCGGGCTACGGGTTCACGCAGGACACCCGCGGGATCGCCGCGGGGCCGGTCCGCTCGGCGTACCGCGACGGGCGCTCGATGGCCGACATGGTGGAGCGGTCGATCGTCCTCGCGACGGAGATCCGCGCCGTGGACGTCGCCGAGGCGGTGACGCTCGTCCTCAACGCCCACTTCCTCCCCGACGTGATGGGGAACCTGAAGAGCTACGCGACGCAGAAGTTCCGCTGCAAGGCGTGCGGCACCGACTACCGGCGGCCGCCGCTCGTCGGCCGGTGCGTCGCGGCCCGCCCGGGCGGCGGGCGGTGCGACGGCGAGCTCCTCTCCACCGTCTACGAGGCGTCGGTCCGCAAGTACCTCCCGCTCTCGCAGCGGCTCAGCGAGATCGAGGGGATCACGCCGTACGTCCGGCAGCGGATCCGCCTGCTCGGCGATTCGCTCGCGGTCCTGTTCCCGGGATCGGCCGCGCAGACCACGCTCGACGGGTTCCCGGCCGCGGAGCCCCCCGGCGCGCTCCGCACAACGGACAAATAGGCCGGCCCCGGTGGGACGGACGTCGGGCTTGTGGGGTAGTCTGGACTATCCTGTCGGCCTTCGAAGCCGACGACCTGGGTTCGAAATCGCGGGCCCGCCCCGCGACGGAACTCCCAGCAAGCCCGTCCCGCTAGCGGAAGTAGCCGGCCGCCGGCTCCGGGTCGGCGCGCTTCTCCTCTTCGGGCTTCGCGGCCTCGACGATGTCGATCGCGAGGACCGCGGGGATCGGGACGAGCCGCACCCGGCCCCGCTCGTCGCCGTCGCTGCCGTCGAGCTCGATCGCGAGGGCGTTGTCGCCCCCGATCGACACGAGCCCGCGGAAGCTCCCCTGCGAGACCAGCGCCTGGTCGTCGGGGCCCGCGGAGCGCACCCGGACCTTGGAGCCCGGCGTGAGGGCGACCGCCGGGCGCTTCGCGGCGCTCATCGGCCGGACCCCCGCTCGCGGACCACGACGCGGGGCGCGGCCGTCGGTTTCGGCTGGGGCTCGCTCGCTCGCTGCTCGATCAACGTCTGCAAGTGATTCACCGTCTCCCGGTACCGGCGCAGGGCGTTCTGGGCGTTCGCCTCGGTGAAGTCCCACGCCCGGGCGAGGTTGCCGTAGCGCAACCGGTAGCCCTTGCGTCCCTTCCCGTCGGCGACCCCTCCGACCTCCTCCAGGAGATCGAGGGACTTGAGCTTGTTAACGTGCCGATAGACGGTCGGCTTCGACGTCTTCAACACGGCGGTGAGCTCGTCGACGTACCACGCCCGCGCCGGGTCCTTGAGGAGGCAGTCGTGGACGAGCCGGTACGCGAGGCTCTGGGCGACCGGCCCCTCCGACCCGCGGCCCTCCTCGCCCTCGGGCAGGTACCCCACGAGCCGCAGGAACTCGCGCAGCACCTCGTCGAGATCGTGGATCGGCGTCAGCGGGGTGCTGTAACGTAACGCGAGTTCGAACGGCATGCCGACGGGGTGCCGAAGCCGCTGGTGGGATAAAAATCCGAAGCTCCGGCGTTGGGAAACGCTATGCGCGGCAGGGTCGGTCCTCGTCCCCCATGAGCCCGTTCGAGCTCGTCGCCCCGACGACCCCCGAGGAGGCGGTCGCCGCCCTCCGGGCCGGCCCACCGGGCGAGACCGCGGTCGTCGCCGGGGGCACCGACCTGCTCCTCGACGTCGAGGGCGGGCGCACCGCGCCGACCCGGGTCGTCTCGCTGCGTCGGCTCCCGTGGCGCACGCTCGACTGGAACGGCCCGACGCTCACGGTCGGCAGCATGCTGCCGCTGCGCTCCCTCGAGCTCGACCCGGAGGTCCGGGCCCGGATGCCGGGGCTGTACGACGCGGTCCGCGCGGTAGGTTCGATCGCGCTCCGGCACCGCGCGACGCTCGGAGGCAACCTCGGCCGCTCGGCGCCCGCGTCCGATCTCGTCCCGGTCCTGCTCGTGCTCGACGCGGAGGTCGACCTCGTGGGCCCGCTCGGCGCCCGCTCGGTCCCCGTCGACCAGTTCGTCCGCGCGTCGCGCGCCACCGCGCTCGGCCCCCACGAGCTCATCCGGTCGGTCCGTTGCCCCGAGGCCCGGCCGTCGGCGTACCTCTGGCAACGGGTCCGGCCGTCGAACGATATCTCGCAGATCGCGGTCGCCGTCGCCTTCTCGCCGAGCGGCCGTCGCTGGTCGGTCGCGGTGGGCGGCGTGCCGCCCCGCCCGGTCCTGCTCCCCGAGGTCGCGGAGACGTTGGGCTCCGGTCGGCCGACCGACGCGGCGGTGCGGCGGGCGATCGCGGGGGCCGCCCGGTCCGTGCCAATCGCGGCCGACCGCCGGGCGTCCGAGGAGTACCGTCGGCACCTCGTCGGGACGCTCCTCGACCGCGCGGTCCGCCGCCTCGCGACCCGGCCCGAGGTGCCGGCATGACCGACGCCGAGCTCACGGTCCGCGTCAACGGGCGGACCGAACGGCTCGCGGACGTTCCCGGCGACGAGCGACTCCTCGACACGCTGCGCTGGCGGCTCGGGCTCAAGGGCACGAAGGAAGGGTGCCGGACCGGCGATTGCGGGGCGTGCACCGTCCTCGTGGACGGCGTGACCGTCCTCTCCTGCCTCACCCTCGCGCACGACGTCGCGGACCAGGCGGTCACGACGGTCGAGCACGTCGCCGACGATCCCGTCGGCGCCGGGGTGGTGCGCGCGTTCCAGCAGGCGGGCGCCCTCCAGTGCGGCTACTGCACTCCGGGGTTCGTCGTCGCCCTCACCGGCCTCCTCAAGGAGCGTGGCACCGACGCGCCGACCGAGGAACTGCTCGAGGGGCTCCAGGGGAACCTGTGCCGGTGCACCGGCTACGCGGCGATCGCGCGCGCCGTCGCGCGCGTCCGCGAGGAGCTCGCATGACCGCGGCCTTCCCCCGGCCCGACGGGTCGGCGAAGCTCGCCGGCGCGGCCGAGTACGGCACCGACCTCGACGTCCCCGGCATGCGCTGGGGCGTCCTCGTGCCGGCCCCGGTCCCGCGCGGGCGGATCCGCGCGCTCGACCTCGCCCCGGCCCGGGCGATCCCCGGCGTCGTGGCCGTGGGCCCCGCCGAGCTCGCGGCCCTCCTCCCCGGCGCCCAGCCGGACGCCGAGCGCCCGCTGTTCCCGTCCACCGAGATCACCTACCATCACCAGCCGCTCGCCGCGGTCGCCGCGCCGACCCTGGGGGCGGCGCGCCGCGCGGCACGGGCCGTACGGGTCGAGGTGGACCCCGAACCCGCCGTCTCGGACCTCGAGACGCTCTTCCCGGAGTGGCCGGGGTCGGGCGCGGGGAGCTCGCCGCACGTCGCCGCGCACGTCCGGGCGCGACACGGCGACGTCGATCGGGCGTTCCGCGACGCGGAGACCGTCGTCGAGGAGACGTACCGGACCGCGAGCGTCCACCAGGTCGCGCTCGAGCCGCACGCCTGCCTCGCCGAGTGGAGGGACGACCGCTGGTTCGTCCGCACCTCGACGCAGAGCCCGTTCGGCGTCCGCGAGGACGCGGCCTCGATCCTGGGGGTCCCGGAGCGCTCCGTCGTCGTCGAAGGGACGTGGGTGGGCGGGGGGTTCGGCGGGAAGGGCGCCTCGATGCTCGAGCCGTTCGCGATGGTGCTCGCGCGGGCGAGCGGGCGGCCCGTCCGCCTCGCCCTCGGGTACGCCGAGGAGTTCCGCCTCGGCCGCACGACCCTGCCGGCGGTGATCCGCCTCGAGACCGCGATCGCGCGGGGGCGGATCACCGGCCGCCGGGTCCGGCTGCTGCTCGACGTCGGCACGTCGCTGCCCGGCCGGGACTTCGCGACCGGCTACTCGATCGGGTTCCTGCTCGGACCGTACCGGACCGACGCGTTCGAGATCGAGGGCTACGCGGTGCGGACCCACAAGCCCCCGTTCGGCCCGCATCGCGCCCCGTTCGCCCCCCAGTGCGCGTTCGCCGTCGAGTCGCATCTCGACCACGCGGCCCGCGCCGCCGGCCTCGACCCGGAGGCGTTCAAGGCCGCTCACCTGTGGCACGAGGGCGACGCGACCGCGTTGGGCCAGCGGGTCGGCCCGTTCGGGCTCGGCGACGCCTACGCTGCCGCCCGGGCGACGGCCGCGGCCTGGCGGCGCGAGGCGCCCGCGGGGCACGGGGTGGGGATCGGCGCCGGCTTCTGGTCGACGTCCACGGGTGCGGGCGGCGAGGCCCGGGTCCTCCTCGGCCCCCGCGAGCTCACGGTCGTGCAGGGCGAGCGCGAGATCGGCAGCGGCAGTGTGCTCATCGGGGTCCGGACCGTGGCGGAGCGGCGGACCGGCCTGCCCGCGGAGCGGGTCCGGATCGACTACGCGGACACGGAGTCGGCCCCGTTCGACTCCGGCGTCTTCGGCAGCCGCACGACCGCCGCCCTCGGACGGGCGGTGGAGGGCGCGCTCGACGCGGTCGAGGCGACGCTCCGCGCCCGGCTCGGGACCGACGGCCCCCTCCGGCTCGCGGTCGAAGGCGACGAGCTCGTCGTCGTCGCGGGGACGGCCCGTCGGCCCGTCCGCGCGCTCCTCACCGACGCCGAGCGCGCCGCGGGCGGGATCGTCGGCGCGGGCCGGCACTTCGGCGCCGGGGGCTCGATCGACGAGACCCGGGTCGTGGAGGGCGCGTTCTACCCGTACACGGACTTCACCGGGGCCGCGCACGTGGCGGAGGTCGCCGTCGACCGCGAGACCGGCACCGTCCGCGTCGTACGGTACGCCGCGTTCCACGACGCCGGGACGGTCGTGGACCCGCCGAGCGCCCGGGCCCAGATCGAGGGCGGCGTCGCGATGGGCCTCGGCACGGCGCTCACCGAGGAGGCGCTCTGGTCCGACGAAGGACGCCTCGAGAACGCGGGCCTGCTCGACTACCGGATCCCGACCCTCGGGGAGGTGCCCCCGATCGCGGTGACGTTCGTGGAGGGCCACGCCGGCGCGGGGCCGTTCGGGGCGAAGGGGCTCGGCGAGCCGCCGATCATCCCGGTGCCCGCGGCGGTGGCGGCGGCGGTCCGGGCGGCGTGCGGCGCGCACGTGGTCGAGCTCCCGCTCACCGCCGAGCGGGTGGCCCGAGCGCTTAAGCTGGTCTGACGGTCCCCACCCCCGATGCCGGTCGCGGCCGAGGAGATCCGCGCGCTCGTCGCGGGGTACCCGCGGCCCCCCGTGGTGAGCACGGTCGGCTCGCACTCCGCGCTCGACGTCGCGGACGGGGCGGTCGCCGAGGGGCTCTCCTCGCTCGTCCTCTGCGAGGCCGGGCGCGACCGGACCTACCGCCAGTACTTCCGCACGATCCGGGGCCCGGACGGGGCCCGGTGGCGCGGGTGCGTCGACGACGTCTGGACGTTCGAGCGGTTCCGGGCGTTGGCGGAGCCCGCGGCCCAGGAACGCCTCCGGGCCGCCGGGGCCGTGCTCGTGCCGAACCGCGCGTTCAGCTCCTACGTGCCGCTCGCGACGATCGAGGACGACTTCCGGGTTCCCCTCGTGGGGTCGCGTGCCCTCCTGAGGATCGAGGAGCGGATCGAGCGGGAGAACTACTACACCCTCCTCGCCCGCGCGGGCATCCCGGCGCCGAAGGCGATCGCCTCGCCCGACGCGATCGACCGGCTGGCGATCGTGAAGCTGCCCCACGCGACCCGCCGGCTCGAACGCGGGTTCTTCACCGCGGCGAGCCCCGCGGAGTTCCGGCAGAAGAGCGCGGCGCTGCTCGCGCGCGGCACGATCCACGCCGACGACCTCGCGGCCGCGCGGATCGAGGAGTACGTGCTCGGACCGGTCTTCAACTTCAATTTCTTCTTCTCGCCGCTCGTGCCGCGCGCCGACGGGCTCGAGCTGCTCGGCGTCGACGAGCGGCGCGAGAGCACGCTCGACGGGCTCGTGCGCCTGCCCGCCGCCCAGCAGCTCGAGCTGCCCGAGGCGGACCGGATCCCGATCTACACGGTCGTCGGCCACGGCACGCTCACCGTGCGCGAGTCGATCCTCGAGGAGGTGTTCCGGCTCGGCGAACGGTTCGTGGACGCCGCCCGCGCGGCCCACCCACCGGGCATCCTCGGGCCGTTCTGCCTCCAGACGTGCCTCGACGCGGACGGGCGCCCGACCGTCTTCGATGTCGCGGCGCGCATCGGCGGGGGGACGAACGTTCATCTCGGGCTCGGCCATCCGTACGGCAACGCCCTCTACCGGGGACCGATGAGCACCGGACGTCGCATCGCCCTCGAGATCCGCCGCGCGAGCGAGGCCGGGCGCCTCGCGGAGATCGTGACGTGACCGAGGTCGCCCCCCCCGCGGACGGACCGACGCCGCCGCTGCGTCGCACCCCGCTCTTCGAGTTCCACCGCCGGCACGGGGCCCATCTGGTGCCGTTCTCGGGCTGGGAGATGCCGCTCTACTACGACAGCATCCTTTCGGAGCACCGCGCGGTCCGCGAGGGGGTCGGCCTCTTCGATGTCTCCCACATGGGCCTCTTCACCGTCGACGGCGGCCACGCGGCCGACCTCCTCGGCCGCCGGACCACGGCGAACGTCCCCGCGCTCGCGCCCGGCGAGGCGCGCTACGCGTTCCTCCTCGAGGCGACGGGCAAGATCGTCGACGACCTCTTCGTGACCCGGATCGACGAGGGGACCGACCTGACCCGGTCGTACTACGTCGTGCCGAACGCGGGGCGCGCCGACGAGGTCGAGGAGATCCTGCGCCAGCACCGGGGCCCGGACACGACGATCCACCGCTGGAACGGGAAGGCCGCGCTGCTCGCCGTCCAGGGGCCCCGGTCCCGGGCGCTCCTCGAGGCGGAGTTCGGCTGGGACCTCTCCGGCCTCGCCTTCCACCACGCGGCCTGGTTCCCGCAGGCGCCCGGGCCCGCGCCGGCGCCGGGCCGGCTCGGCCCCCTCGTCCCCGCCGGCCTGGCCACCGATCTGCTCGTGAGCCGCGCCGGCTACACCGGCGAGCTCGGCTTCGAGGTCCTCGTGCCCGCGGACCGGGCGGAGGCGATCGCCGAGCGCCTCGTCGCCCGGGGGGCGGTCCCCACGGGCCTCGGGGCCCGCGACACGCTTCGGCTCGAGAAGGGGTTCCTGCTCTCCGGGCAGGACTTCCATCGGGACCGCAGCCCGATCGAGGCGGGCCAGGACCGGTTCGTCTCGTTCGATCACGTCTTCGTGGGCCGGCCCGCGCTCGAGAAGGAGCGGGCCGACGGACCGGCCGAGCGCCTGGTCGGCATCGAGGTCACGGCCGACGGGGCGATCCCCCGCCACGGCACGCCGATCCACGCGCCCGGCGGGGTAGTGACCCAGGCGACGAGCGGAGGGCCCTCGCCGGGCCTCGGGCACGGGATCGCGCTCGCCTACCTGCCCCGCGCCCTGGCGGTGCCCGGGACGGAGGTGTCGCTCGACCTGCGGGGCCGGGCCGTCCCGGGGCGGGTCGTCGCCCTTCCGTTCGTGAAGACCCGCCCGACGCGACCCTAAATAGGCCCCGCCCCCCATTGGTGCGGCGACAGCGATGGCGGCCGAGGCCGGGAACGGCCGACCGTTCGTCGGCCGGGTGGAGGCCGTCGAGGCGCTCCACCGTCGGTTCGAGGACGCGCGGGCGGGCAACGGGGGCGTGACCCTCTTGGTCGGCGAGACCGGCGTCGGGAAGTCGACCCTCGTCGAGAGCCTCGTCGACGACATGCGGGGGCGCGGGGTCCGCGTCCTGGAGGGACGGGCGCCTCCGCTCGACGAGCCGCCGCCCTTCGCGCTGATCCGCTCGGCGATCGAGAGCGGCCGGACCGAGGCGGACTCGGCCGGCGCCGGCGCGACCCCCGGCGGCGGGATCGGCTGGTCCGGGGGCGGCACCGACCGCGTGCTGATCGGCTTCGCTCCCCGGCTCGACGACACGGCGTACGCGCCGATCCAGATCGAGGAGCGCCTCCTCGCCGCGCTCGGCGAGGCGGACGAGCGCCCCGACTCCGCGCGCGACCCCCTCTGGGCGGGGATCGCCGAGCAGTTCCTCGCGTTCACCCGGCACGGCCCGACGGTCCTCATCCTCGAGGACCTCCACCGGGCCGACGAGCCGTCGCTGAGCGCCCTCGAGTACCTCGCCCGGCAGCTCCAGAACCGCCCGCTCTGGATCCTCGCCACCCTCCGCTCGCTGACGGCGCTCCCCACGGCGGTCCGCGTCCGCCTGGAGGCGTTCGAGGCGACGACGAACGCCCGCCGGATCGTGCTGCGGCCGTTCACCTCCGGCGAGGTCGCCGACTACCTCCGCCGCCGCGAGCCCGGCCGCTCGTTCTCCTCCGAGGAGATCACGCGCCGCTACTCGGAGACCGGCGGGAACCCCCTCCTCCTGGAGCAGCTCGACCGGCGGCTCCGGGGTCCGGGAGAGCGCGGGGCGCCGGGCGCCCCGGACGCCGCGAACGGCGGCCCCGCGGGCGTCCCGCCCCTCGACGAGGAGGCGGAGCGCACGCTCGCGGTCGCGGCCGTCCTCGGGCCCCAGCTGCCGTTCGCCCTGCTGCTGCGGGCGAGCGGCGAGGAGGAGGAGCGGCTCGCCGAGGCGGTCGACCGGCTCGTCGGCCGCGGGCTGCTGCTCGAGCGACCGGGCGAGGTGCTCGCGTTCGCCGACGACCGGTTCCGCGAGCAGGTCTACCAGAAGCTCACGGAGAGTCGCCGCCGGCTCCTCCACCGGCGGGCCGGCGAGGCGCTCGAGGCGACGGGCGGCGCCGACATCTCGGCGATCTACGCCCTCGCCCGGCACTACTACCTCGGGAAGGTCCACGAGAAGTCCGTGCAGTACAACCGGGCGGCGGCCGAGATCGCCGGCCGGGCGTTCGCCCCGGAGGTCGCCCGCGAGCACTGGGAGCGTGCGCTCGAGAGCTACCGGCACCTCGCCCCCGACGACTGGGACGGCGAGACGGAGCTCGTCCTCGAGCTCGCCCAGGCGACGGACCAGGTGGGTGAGCTCAAGGAGGCCGAGTCGCTGCTGCGCGCCCACCTCGCCCGACGCGGGATGCGCAAGCGGCTGAGCCCCCACATCCTGGCGCTGCTCCAGCTCTACCTCGCCCGCATCCAGACCGACCGCGGCGACTGGCGCGAGGCGGAGAAGACGACGCGGGCGGTCCTCGAGTCGATCGACCTCCGCGCGCACCCCCAGGTCCTCACGCGGCTCCACCACCTGCGGGGCGAGACGCTCTACTACGAGGGCCGCTACGCCGAGGCGCTCGACGAGCACTCGGAGGAGCTTCGGCTCGCGCGGGAGAGCGGCAACGAACGGGCGACCGCGCTCGGCCAGGTCCGCCGCGCGAACGTGCTCGCGATGATGGGGCAGTCCGAGAACGCGCTCACCGAGGCGCGCGAGGCGGCCCGCACGCTGGAGCGCCTCGGGGACGCCCGCGAGGCGGCGCACGCCCATTTGTTCCTCGGCGTCGTGACCGCGGGGCTGCGCGCGCCGATCCCGCGGACCGCCGAGGCGCTGAGCGAGTTCGCGGAAGCGATCCGATTGGCCGAGAAGTCGCACGACCTTCGGCGCGTCGGCTGGGCGCTGTTCAACACGGCCGACATCCTCCGCGAGGCGGGGCGGCTCGACGAGGCGACCGAGCGCAACGCGCGCTCGCGCGAGGTGCTCGAGCGGATCGGGGACCGGTTCGGCCTCGTGCAATCGATGATCGTGAACGGGAAGATCGCGCTCGACCGCGGCGAGTACGACCGGGCCGAGGCGGACCTCCTGGAAGCGTACCGCATCGTGCGCGAGCTCAAGGCGCCCGCGGACGAGGTCGACGTCGTGCTGCGCCTGGCCCAGCTCTCCTACGCGCGCGGCGACCGGGCGAGCGCCCGACGGCGCGTCGCGGAGCTCGAGCGGCAGCACCTGACGACGCTGCGGCCGGACGTCGCGGCGGACTTCGAGCGCCTGAAGAGCGCGCTCGCCGAGAAGGACGGAGGCCCGGATGCCCCGGGCCGGTAGGCTCCCCGCCTCCCGGACCGCCGGGATCGACGCCCTCGTCCGACGCGCGCTCCGGGAGGACCGCGTCCGCGCGGACCGGACGACGCGCGCCGTCCTGCCGCACGCGGCCCTCGCGCACGCGCGGGTCGTCGCGCAGGCGCGGGGCATCCTCTCGGGCACGGACGCCGTCCGGGCGATCGCGCAGGCGACGGGGCTCGTCGTCCACGCGCTCCGCCGCGACGGGAGCCCGGTCGCGCCCGGGACGGTCGTGGTCCGCCTAGCCGGCGACGCCCGGACGATCCTCGCCGTCGAGCGGACGCTCCTCAACTTCCTGATGCACGCGAGCGGGGTCGCCACGGCGACGCACCGGGCGGTCGCCGGCGCGCGCGGAGCGCGGCCGCCCCTCGCCGTGCTGGCGACCCGCAAGACGCTCCCGGGCCTCCGCGACCTCGAGAAGGCCGCGGTCGTCGACGGCGGAGGCCGCCCCCACCGCCGGGACCTCGCGGCGGGGATGCTGGTGAAGAACAACCACCTCGCGCTCGTCCCGCTCGCCGAGGCGGTGCGCCGGGCGCGGGCCGCCGCGGGGGGCCGGCGCACCGTGGAGGTCGAGGTCCGGTCGGCGGCGGAGGCCCGGACCGCGGCGCGCGCGGGCGCCGACGCCCTGCTGCTCGACAACCAGGGCCCCGCGCGCGCCCGGGCGATCGTCCGCGCCTTGACCGCCGCCGGGCTCCGCGACCGGGTCGCGGTCGAGCTCTCGGGCGGGATCGGGCCGGACGACGTCGTCTGCTACCGCGGGGTGGGCGCGGACGCGGTGAGCCTCGGCGCGCTCACGCACTCGGCCCCGGCCCTCCCGTTCCACCTCCGGATCGAGAGCGCCCGCTTAAGACACCGCCGAACCTAGAACGGCCGGAGCCCGCCGATGACGCTCGCGGAGGAGATCCTCCGGCTGAAGGACGAGAAGGACGCCGTCCTGCTCGCCCACAACTACCAGCGGCCTGAGGTCCAGGACGTCGCCGACTTCGTCGGCGACTCGCTCTACCTGTCCCGGAAGGCGATGGAGTCGGACCGGTCGGTGATTGTCTTCGCCGGGGTCCGGTTCATGGCCGAGACCGCGAAGATCCTCAACCCGACGCGGACCGTGCTGCTGCCCGACCTGAGCGCCGGCTGCGGGCTCGCGGACGCGATCACCGCCGACGAGCTGCGGGCGTGGAAGCGGGAGCACCCCGGGGCGGTCGTCGTCGCGTACATCAACACCTCCGCCGAGGTGAAGGCGGAGTCCGACTACTGCTGCACGAGCTCGAACGCGCTCAAGGTCGTCTCGCAGGTCCCCGCGGACCGGGAGATCCTGTTCCTGCCCGACATGTTCCTGGGCGACTACGTGCGCCGCAAGACCGGCCGCGCGATGCACCTGTGGGTCGGGGACTGCCCGGTCCACGCGAAGCTGCGGCCCGAGACGCTCACCGCCGCGCGCGCCGCCCATCCGGGCGCCCCGGTCGTCGCGCATCCCGAGTGCGGGTGCGGCACGCAGGTGCTCCCGCAGGTCGACCGCGTGCTCTCGACCGACGGGATGGTCCGGTTCGCGGAAGAGACCCGCGCCCCCGAGGTCCTCGTCGCGACGGAGGTCGGGATCCTCCACCGGATGCGGGCCCTCAATCCCACGACCGTCTTCACCCCGATCGACGCGGGCGCGATCTGCCCGTTCATGAAGGCGATCGACCTCGGGGACGTCCGGGACGCGCTCGCGCTCGGCCAGTTCGAGATCGACGTGCCTCCCGACGTCGCCGCGAGGGCCCGGATCGCGCTCGAGCGGATGGTCGCGAGCTAGGAGAGGCCCGGGCGGGGAGCGGTGGCGGGACCACGCGCGCGGGGGACCGGCGCGCGGCCGCCGTCGACGCGCATCCCCAGGCCCCCGGTCGTCGTGCGGCCCGGGGACCGGGTCGCGATCGGCGAGCGGTCGACCGAGGGGCCGGCGTTCCTCCTCGTGACCACCGCGGACGGGGGGTGCGGCTGGGTGAGGGGCCGGGTCCTCGAGCGGGACGGGTCGCACCGCCGCGTCATCGCCGCCGACGCCACCGCCGTCCTCGAACCCGCGCGCGGCGAGCGCGTGACGGTCCTCGACCGGCGGGGGGAGGGGGGTTGGGGGTTGGGGGTGGTGCCGCGACGACGACCGGGGGCGGGGGGCGGGTTCCCCGTCCACCTCCTCGCCGACGGGGACGGCCCCGACGCCACCCGGTCCGCGCCCGACGACCCGACACTTGTCGGGTCAAACGGTAACTAGCGCGCGCCCCTCGGGCGGTCGTGCAGCTGTTCGAGCTCGGAGTGCGCCTCGACCTCGCGGGACCCCTGCGGACGCTCTCGGCCGGGCGCCCCGAGACGACCTGGACGGCCCGCCCGTTCGCCGGCCGATGGCTCGCGGAAGCTCCCGACGACCGGCGGCCCGAGCGTCTCCGGACGATCCTCGTCGCCCAGTCGAGGAGCGAGCGGACGTTCCTGCGGGGGCTCGACGGCTGGGAGGCGACCGTACTGCCGCCGCTCGCCTGGCGCGCGGGCCGCGTGACCGCCCGGCTCCTCTCGGTCCGGGCCGCGCCGCCCGCGGCGTGGCGGCGACGGTACCCGGGCCTCGTGCTCGTGGCGAAGCGCCCGGTCGCGGCCGGTGACCTTCCGGGAGCGGCGCACGCCGCTCCCCGGTGGGGGCCGGGCCTCACCCGGCGCCAGCGCGAAGTGCTCGACCGCGCCGTGCGCGACGGCTACTACGAGGTCCCGCGCCGCACGACGGTCGGGGCGCTCGCCCGGTCGCTCGGGCTCGGCCGATCGACCGTCGAAGAGCACCTGAGGGCCGCGGAGTCGGCGGTCGTGCGGGCGGCCGCGCCGCTCGCGATCGGCCCCCGGGCCGATCCCGGGCCGAACGCGTCGGCCTACCGGACGTACGCCCGGTTCTCTTCCGAGCTCGACCTGTTCGTCTGGATGACGCTCCACGACGACCGGATCGCCGGGCTCGCCCTGCGGCCGGACGCCCCGGGCGACCGGGCCCGCCATCCGTACCTCGACCGGATCGTCCGGTACCTCGACGGCGCGTCGGGCGACCTCGACGACCTGCCGGTCGAGCTCGACGTCCCGGCGTTCGACCGCCGGGTCCTCGAGGAGGTCCGGCGCGTGCCGACCGGCGCGACGGCGACGTACGGGGAGATCGCGCGACGCCTGGGGCGTCCGACCGCCGCCCGCGCGGTCGGCAACGCCGTCGCCCGGAACCCCGTGCCGGTCGTCGTGCCGTGCCACCGGGTCGTCCCGGCCGCGGGCGGGGTGGGACGCTATTCGGCGGGGAACGGCGCGGCCACGAAGGCCCGTCTCCTCGCCCGGGAGGGGGCGGCCGTCCCCCCACCCAGGAATGAAGCCGCGGAGGAGCGGCCGTGACCGAGCACGGCTACCGGGTCCTCGTCCGCTGGACCGGTGCGGGCGAGACCGGCACCACGGGCTACGGGGACTACGCGCGCAGCCACACGGTCGTCGTCGACGGGAAGCCGGAGATCCCCGGCTCGTCCGATCCGACGTTCCGGGGGGACCGCGCCCGGTACAATCCCGAGGAGCTCCTGGTCGCCGCGCTCGCGGCGTGCCACATGCTCTCGTACCTCCATCTCTGCGCCGTGCACGGCGTGGTCGTGCGCGCCTACGAGGACGCCGCCGAGGGCACGATGGTCACCGACCGGGACGGCGGGGGCCGGTTCGCCCGGGTCGTGCTCCGGCCGCGCGTGACGATCGTCCGCGGCGACCCCGAGGTCGCCCGGCGCCTTCACGGGGAGGCGCACGCGCGCTGCTTCATCGCGAACTCGGTCAACTTCCCCGTCGAGCACGTGCCGACCATCGAGCTCCGCCCCGACGCCGGGGCGCCCGGGCGGGCGTAGGACGTTCTCCCGCCCTAGAGCGAGGGGACGACCGGACCCCAGTGGTGGAGCCACATCGCGTACGCCCCGAGGACGAGCGTGAGCGCGCCCAGGAAGACCACCCCGACGGCGCTCCACGACGGCTTCCGGGTGAGGTAGAAGTGCGGGCTCAAGGGGTTCAGGCGGGTCGAGAGGAACGAGCCCCCCACGGTGAGCAGCAGGATCCCGAGCAGCAGCGGCAGGACGACCGTGTACCGGCCGAGGTAGAGCCCGAGGACGACCACGAAGACGGCGACGGGGATCGCCGCGTGGGAGCGGGTCGGGCTCGCCTCGGCGGCCCGGTTCGGGGGCGACGGGCGCCGCCGGTACGGGTAGGCGTCGGACACGGGCGGCGCTCCGGGCGCTCCCGTACATGAACTCCCGCGTCCAGTGGAATCCGCGGCGGGTGGGACCTAGGCATAAAAAGGGAGGCCGGCGTGGTCCGGCTCCGTGAACGAGGCCCCCACGCCCCTGCCGGTCCGCCCGGGTCGACCCCGGGGCCCGATCCCGCCGCTCGAGCGGCCACGGGCCCGCTTCCCCGAGCCGCCCCCGTACCAGGCGCACCCGCTCGCCCCGGCCCGGGCCTGCGCCGACTGCGCGTCCCCGCTGGGGAGCCGCTACGCGACGCCCCGCTGCTGGGGCTGCGGACGCCCGCTGTGTGCGGACTGCTTCTGGCGGCACGGCCAGGACCCGGCGACGCACCGGTGCACGAGCTGCCTCGCCCACGGCGCGACCGTCTCGGTCGAGACGATCGCTGTACCGATCACCGCGCCGTAGCCCGGCGGACCGGCCCTCGGGGCCCCGCCTTCGCCGTGTTCGCGACCTGCTCGGGGGAAGCCCCCGCCCGCCGGGCGAACCCGATCCCGATCGGCTCGGTCGGGTCGAACTCCGCCCCTCCAAGGCCCCGGGGCACGGCGAGTCGCGCCCCGGCGTCGAGCGCCGCGCGCGCGGCGTTCGAGTCGAGCCGCTCGGAGCCCGGCCCGACCTCGACGAACAGACCGGCCTCCCCGGCGACGCCGATCCACCGCGCGAGCCGCTCGGGGTCGCCGAGTCCGGCGCCCAGATGCACGACGCCGCGGACCCCGGCTGGGACCTCGGTCGGCACTTCCGTCCCGACCGGCCGGAGCAGTCGGACCTCGGCCGTCCCCTCCTCGAGCGTCGCCGGGAGGGGGCCGGGACCGACCTCCGCGACCGGCACGATCGTCGGACCCCCCGCCCGCTCGCGCCCCGCACGTCGGAGGAGCTCCGCGGGCAGGCGGAACGGGTCGCCGTGCGCGTCCACCCCCGCGACGACCAGCGCGATGTAGTCGACCGAACGGGCCTGCGCGTCCGCGAGCACCCGGTCGACGAGCGCCGCGTCGGCGCCCGGCGGAAGGTGGAGGTGGAGCTCGCCGTGCAGCGCTTCGGCGGTCACGAGCGGCGGCGCCGGGCCCTTCGCCGCCGCGGCGATCTCCCCCCGATCGACCCGAAGCTCGGGCGGGATCCAGGCGAGGCCGAGCGTCGCGTAGACGTCCTCCTCGGTCCGGCCCGCGACGCGCGCGTCGCCCCGGAACACCCCGTACTCGTTGATCTTGAGCCCGCGGTCGCGGGCGAGGGTGCGCAGGGTGACGTTGTGGTCCTTCGAGCCGGTGAAGTACTGGAGCGCCGCCCCGAACGCGTCCGGTTCGACGACCCGCAGGTCGACCTGGAGCCCGTTCGCGAGGATCACCGTCTCCTTCGTGCCGCCGCGCAACCGGACCTCCCGGACGTCGGGCAGCCCGGAGAACCGGTCGAAGACCGACTCGGGCGCCGTGGACGTGGCGAGGACGTCGAGGTCCCCGACCGTCTCCTGGCGCCGCCGGAAGCTCCCCGCGATCTCGACCCGCTCGACCGCCGGGGTCGCCCGAAGCGCGGCGAGCAGGCGCATCGCGAGCGCGTAGACGTCCTCGATCGGGCGACGGGCGCCCGTCGGGCCCCCGGCGGCCGCCGCGATCGCGGCCCGGATCTGCTCGATCTTCTTCGGTCCGAACCCCTTCACGCGGTCGAGCTTCCCGGCGGCGATCGCCGCGGCGAGCTCCTGCGGGCCTTCGATCCCGAGCTCGGTCCAGAACCGGCGGGCGGTCTTCGGACCGAGCGACGGGAGGCGCATGATCTCGACGACGCCCGGCGGGACCTCCTTCAGGAGGCGCTCGTAGTACTCGAGATGGCCCGTCCGCAGCAGCTCGTCCGTCTTGTCGGCGATCGCCTCCCCGACCCCCGGGATCGTCCGCAGCTCGCCGCGGGCGGCGACCCGTGCGATCGGCTCGGTCAGCGACTCGATCGAGCGCGCCGCGCGACGGTACGCCTCCGGTTTGAACGGCTCACCGAGCACGTCCAGAAGGTTCGCGATCGCGCGGAACACCTCCGCGACCTCGGCGTTGGTCGGCATCGCTCCCCCCACCGGGAGGCCGCGGTTAAGCCGTTGGTGCGGTCCTACGGAACGAGGCCCGCGCCGAGGTCGAGCCAGACGCGCCGGTCGGCCGGCGCGAAGCCGAGCGAGGCGTAGAGCGTCCGGGCGGGGGTCCGGTCCTCGCGCACGTAGAGCGCGACGTCCGCGCCGGCGGCCGCGGCCGCGCGCAGCACGGTCTCGACCAGCGCCCGCCCGAACCCCTCCCCACGGGCCGCCGGGGTCACGTAGACGCCGCCGAGCACCCAGAGCGCCGGCAGCCGGACCGCGGCGCGCACGACCCCTTCGAGCCGGTCCCCCTCGAACGCACCGTACACGAGCTCCCGGGCCGGGTCGAGGCCCGCGTACTCCGCGACGACCGGGTCGTCCTGCTGCGCGGCCCACGCCCGCAGCGACGCCCGGTCGGCGGCCTCGAGCCGACGGACGGTCTCCGATACCGGCCCCGGGTCCGCCGAACCCCGACCGACCAGGCCGAGGAGCGCCACGGCGCGCCCCGGCCCCCGGGCCGCCGCGGCGGCCTCGGCGAACGCCGGGGGGACGATCGCGACCAGCGGGCGGGGCGGGAGATGCGCCGCGAGCCCCACGAGGCGGAGATCGTCCCCCACCCAGTGGACGACCGGCGCCGCCGGGTGGCCGAGCCAGACGAGCAGGTAGCCGACCGTCTCCTCGCCGTCGACCGCCGAGACGAAGCGGATCCGCTCGGGGGAGTGCGCGAGGTCCCAGAGCGCGTAGGCATGCCGGACCGGGTGCGCGAGCGCGTCGTGCTCGAGCCAGCGCCGGTCGAGCGTCGGGCGGAACTCGAGGCCCCCCGCGGTCACGGTCCGGGGAGGTCGCGGGGCTAGTTAGGGCTCTCCGCGGGCGCCGGGCGAACCGTAAATCCGCCCGGGGGGTCGGGCGCGCCGTGCGGGACCACCGACCGACCCCGGAGTTCCCGCGGCATCTCGAGGCGCTCTACCGCCGGTTCCCGTTCGAGCGGTCGGTCGGCGACGACCCCCTCGCCGAGATCCGACCGCTGGCCCGCGACGCGCGTCGGGCCGAGGTCGCCGGGCTGCTCGCGGCGACGCTCGCCGTCGGCAACACGACCGCGATCCGCGGCGCGATCCGACGGCTCGCCGAGATCGCGGACGGCGACGTGGCCCGCTTCGTCGGGCCCGACCTCGCCCCGGCGGCGGCCCGCCGGCTCGCGGCGTTCCGGCACCGCTGGATCCGCGGCGATCAGATCGCCTTCCTGGGCCGGGTGCTGGCCCGCTACTACGACCGGTCCGCGAGCCTCGAAACGCGGTTCCTGGACGGCTTCCGTGCGACGGGCTTCGCGGGCGGCCTCGACGCCCTCGCCACGACGCTGCGCGGGGACGGCTCCGGTCCGTCGCTCGGCCGGGCGCCCGCCGGCTACCGACGGCTGTTCCCGAGCCCGCTCGACGGGGCGGCGAGCCCGTGCAAGCGCCTCACCCTGTTCGTCCGGTGGATGGTCCGACCCCGCTTCCCGGACCTCGGCTACTGGCAGGACGTGCCGACCGGGAGCCTCATGATCCCGCTCGACCAGCACGTGCACTGGATCGCCTACCACCTCGGCCTCACCGGGCGGCGGACCCGCTCCTGGTCGACGGTGGAGGAGGTCTCGGAGGCGCTCCGGCGCATCGACCCGATCGATCCGACCCGCTACGACTTCGTGCTGTGCCACACGGGGATCTCGGGCGACTGCCCGAAGGAGCGCGACCTCGCCGTGTGCGGGCCGTGCTCGGTGCGGCCGGACTGCCGGCTGTGGCGGGGGGTCCGGAGCGCCGCGTGACGGAACCGTCCGGTCCGGTCGATCCCGGCCTCATGGAACGGTTCCGCCGGGCCGGGGCCGGCATCGCCTGGCGGTCGGCGCCCCCGGGGCCGGCGCCGCGCGCGCGTGTCGGGGCCCGCATCGCGCACCTCCACGACGAGGAGTGCCGCGTCGAGCGCCGCGGGGGCGCCCGGGCGCCGACCCTCACCGTGGATTCCGGGCCGGTCGGGGCACTCGTGCTGCTGCTCGAGATCGACCGGCGGGGTCCACCGCGGGGGCTCGGGGCCGCGAACGCCGGCCGCGTCGCCGGCTTCGCGCAGGGCGCGCTCGTCGCGACGTGGGGACGGACGACGGTGCCCGACGACAGCCGCCCGACCCTCCGGGACCTCGTGGAGCTCGCACGCTACGCCCTCGCCTGAGGCGCCCGCGGGCGATCCATCAGGTCCTGAACCTTACACGCGCAACACAGTTAAGTAGCCTAACTGTTTGGGGGCCAAAGCACCCCATGTCCGCCCTCCCGTCCCTGGCCGCACCGCGCTCGGCGGCGAAGACCGAGCTGTTGGAGCCGATCCGCGACTTCTCGCACGGGGTCGTCCAGCTGCTGAAGCCCGAGATCGTCGCGACGGGGCTCGCCCCGTCGGCGTTCTGGCCCTTGCACCACCTCGACCGCGGACCGGAACGCCATCCGGGCGAGCTCGCCCGTCGGCTGGGGATCACGCCGGCGGCGTGCTCCGCGTCGGTCGATCAGCTCGTGGCGGGCGGGTATGTGGCCCGCCGGCCGAGCGAGCGCGACCGCCGCCAGATCCTGCTCGTCGTGACCCCGAAGGGGCACCGGACGCTCGAAGCGATCTGGAAGAAGTTCGACGCCTCGCTGCGGGACCTCCTGACCGGGATCCCGGAAGAGGACGTCGCGGTGACGGCGCGCACGCTCCGCACGCTCGCTCAGCGTCTCCAGGCGGAACGGCCCGCTCCGGCCGAGGGGGACCGCGCGTGAGCGCCCCGGCGCCGGCCGCCGCCGCCGCGGCGTCGAACGACCACTTCGCGACGACCGCGGCCGGCACCCCGTACGACGCCCGCGCCGCGAACGCGGTGCTGATCGTCGTCGCGCTGATGGCGCTCATGGTCACGTACGTCGAGACGATGGTCATCCCGTCGTTCGGCGCGTTCGAGACGTTCTTCAACTACCCGCCCGCGACGACGGTCGTCTGGATCATCTCGGCGTACCTGCTCGTCGGCACCGTCGCGACCCCGATCTTCGGGAAGCTGGGCGACAAGTACGGCAAGAAGCGGATGATGCTCATCGTGATGAGCCTCTACGCGGTCGCCGTGAGCCTCGCCGGGTTCTCCCCGAACATCGGCCAGGCGTTCGGCCTCGACCGCGCGAACCAGATCTACGTGCTGATCGGCATCCGGGCGTTCCAGGGCCTCGGAATGGGCATGTTCCCGCTCGCCTTCGCGATGCTCCCCGAGGTGTTCCCGGCCGCGCGCGTCGGGACCGCCCAGGGGATCGTCTCGGGGATGTTCGCGGCGGGGGCGGCCGTCGGCCTCGTGGGCGGCGGCTACATCGCCTACGAGTTCGGCTGGCAGCTCACCTACCATACCGTGATCCCGGTCGCGGTGGTCCTCGTCATCCTCGCCTACTTCATCCTGCGCGAGTCGCCGTACCTCCACCCCGCGGCGATCGACGTGCCCGGGATCGCGAGCCTCGGGATCGCGCTCGCGACCGCGCTGTTCGGGATCACCGAAGGCGCCTACTGGGGCTGGGGGAGCGTCGCCGCCGTGCACTGGGGCGGGGTCCCGGTCGGCGTCGTGCAGTTCTTCGTCCTCGCGCTCGTCGCGACCGCCTTCTTCGTCTGGTGGGAGCTGCGGACGCCGAACCCCGTCGTCTCGTTCTCCGCGCTCAAGCAGCGGAACATCTGGGTCTCGAACGTCAACGGCGTGTTCGTCGGCGTCGGGATGTTCCTCGTCTTCGTGGGGCTCGTCATCCTCATCGAGTACAACTATCCGCCCGGCTTCGGCTACAACGACTTCGACATGGGCCTCTCGGCCCTCCCGGCCGCGCTCGGCATGCTCGCCTTCGCGCCCCTGTGGGGCCGCTGGATCGGGAAGGCCGGCCCGAAGCCGGTCACGCTCGCCGGCTTCGCGATCATGGGCCTCGGCGCGCTCGGCCTCGTGATCTTCCACGCGAACGTCTACGAGGTGTCGCTGTTCACGATCCCCGCCCTCGTCGGGAACGTCGCGATCCTGATCGCGATGAGCAACATCATCGTCCTGTCGGTCGGGCGCCACGAGCTCGGCATCCAGACCGGCATGAACCAGACGTTCCGGAACCTCGGGAGCGCGGTCGGTCCGGTCCTCGCGGCGACGATCCTCGCGAGCTTCCTGACGCCGTACGTGATCACGTTGCCGCCCCCGGCGCCGCCCGTGACGGTCCAGATCTACTCGAACTTCGGCTTCCAGCTGGTGTTCGCCGTCATCGCGATCCTCTCGCTGGTGGGCTTCGGCCTCTCCCTGCTGCTGCGCAACTACCGCTTCCTCGCGGACGGCAGCCGCAGTGACGCCGCCGCCGCGGCGCCCGACGCCGGGGCGGCCCGCTCCGAGGAGCCGGCCCTCGCCGCGGGCTCGGCCCGCTGAGCCGCCCGACCGCCTACGAGCAGCCGCTCGTGGAGCCGCAGACCGTGCACGCGTAGCACGTGCCCGAGCGGACCATGATGCCGCCGCAGATCGCGCAGGAGGGCGCGTCCTCCGACGCGCCGCCGCCGGGGGCGCTCGGGGCGAACGTGTCGAGGGAGCGGGTCTCGAACTTCCCGGCCGGCGGGGGCGCCGCCCCCGGCTTCGCCGGCGCCGAGCCGGCGTGGCCGTTCCCGTTGCCGTTCCCCTCCGCCGGTCCCTCGAGCCCGATCGCGCGCCGCTCGTCCTCGGTCAGGAACTCGAGGGCGAGCCACCGCGCGACGTAGTCGGGGATCGACTTCGCGAAGCGGATCTTGGGGTTGTTCGTCGCGCCCGCCGGCTCGAAACGCAGGTGCGCCAGCTTCCGCACGAGGTCCTTCAACGGCACCCCGTGCTGGAGCGCCATCGACATCGAGATCCCGAGCGAGTCCATGAGGCCGTTGACCGTCGAGCCCTCCTTCGTGACCCGGAAGAACACCTCGCCGGGCCGTCCGTCGGGGTAGAGGCCGACCGTGACGTAGCCGTCGTGCCCGCCGACCGAGAAGTGGTGGGTGATCGCCTTGCGCTCGTCGGGGAGCCGCTCGCGCGCGGGACCGCGCGGGCCCACGGGCGCGGTCGCCTTGCCCTTCCCCGTCTCGAACGGCTGGGACGCCTTGCAGCCGTCCCGGTACAGCGCGACCGACTTGATGCCGAGGCGCCAGGCCTCGGTGTAGATCTTCTCGATGTCCTCGACGGTCGCCTCGTTGGGGAGGTTGATCGTCTTCGACGCGCCGCCCGAGAGGAACGGCTGGACGCTGCCGAGCATCAGGAGGTGGCCCATCGGCGCGATCGTGCGCGAGCTGCCCGCGGGGGCGAGCGCGCAGTCGAAGACGGGGAGGTCCCCGGCCTCGAGGCCGGGGGCGCCCTCGATCGAGCCGGTCTTCTCGACGTGCTCGGTGATGGCCCGGATCTCGTCGGGCGCGTAGCCGAGGGCGGCGAGGCCGTCGGGGACGGTGCGGTTCACCATCCGCATCACGCCGCCGCCGACCAGGTTCTTGACCTTCACGAGCGAGAGCTCGGGCTCAAGGCCGAGCGTGTCGCAGCCCATCAGGAGGCCGATCGTCCCGGTCGGCGCGATGACGGAGATCTGCGCGTTGCGGTAGCCCCACAGCTCGCCGGCCCGCTGCGTGTCGTGCCAGCGGTCGACGGCGGCCTGGACGAACGCGGTCAGGCGCGGGTCGTTGATCGGGATCCGCTCCGCCGCCTTCGCGTGCTTGCCCATCACGCGGAGCATCGGGGCGCGGTTCTTCTCGAACCCCGCGAACGGGCCCATCCGTTTCGCGATCTCGCTCGACATGTGGTAGCCTTCCGCCGACAGGAACGCCGAGACGGCGCCCGCGAGCGTGCGGCCGGCCTCCGAGTCGTAGGCGAGCCCGTAGTGCATCAGGAGCGCCCCGAGGTTCGCGTAGCCGAGCCCCAGGGGCCGGTAGTCGTGCGAGTTCTGGGCGATCGGCGCGGTCGGATAGCTCGAAGCGTCGACGAGGATCTCCATCGCGAGGACCATCGTGCGGACCGCCTGCCGGAAGAACTCGACGTCGAGGGCGCCCTTCGGGTCGAGGAACTTCATGAGGTTGATCGACGCGAGGTTGCACGCCGAGTCGTCGAGGAACAGGTACTCGGAGCAGGGGTTGGACGCGTTGATGCGCGCGGTGTTGGGGCTCGTGTGCCAGTCGTTCGTGACGTCGTCGAACTGGACGCCCGGGTCCCCGCAGCGCCACGCCGCGTAGGCGAGCTTCCGCCACAGCTCGCGGGCGCGGAACGTTCCGGCGACCGCGTGGTCGGTGCGGTTGTACGTCTTCCACTCGCCGTCGCGCACGACGGCGTCCATGAACGCGTCGGGGATGCGGACCGAGTGGTTCGCGTTCTGGTAGGCGATCGACGCGTAGGCGGAGTCGGGATCGGTCCCGTCGAAGTTGGACGAGTACCCTTCCCGGATCAGCGCGAGCGCCTTGTCCTCCTCGCGGACCTTGCACTCGATGTAGTCGACGATGTCCGGGTGGTCCATGTTGAGGATCACCATCTTCGCGGCGCGCCGGGTCGTCCCGCCCGACTTGATCACGCCGGCCATCGCGTCGAACGCGCGCATGAACGAGACCGGCCCGGAGGCGATCCCGCCACCGGCGAGCTTCTCGCGGCTCCCGCGCAGCGGCGAGAGGTTCGTGCCCGTGCCGCTGCCGCCCTTGAAGAGGCGGCCCTCGCTCGTCGCGAGCCCGAGGATCGAGTCCATGTCGTCGGAGACCGACTGGATGAAGCACGCCGAGCACTGCGGCGGCTCGCGGACCCCGACGTTGAACCAGACGGGGCTGTTGAACGCCGCCATCTGCTGGACCATGAGGTAGGCCAGGCTCTCCTCGAAGGTCGTCGCCTCGTCGGCCGTGTCGAGGTAGCCGAGCTCGACCCCGCGCTGGGCGATCCAGTGGCAGACCCGTCGGATCATGCCGTCGACGGAGCTCTCGCGGCGGCCCTGGAGGATGCGGAAGTACTTCGACGCGGCGATGTTGACGCTGGTCTCGGACCAGGAGGTCGGGGCGTGGATCCCCTTCTGCTCGAAGATCACCTTGCCGTCGGCGCTCTTGATCACCGCGTCGTGGCTGCGCCACTGGACGGTGTCGAACGCCGTCTTGCCGCGGGGCACCAGCCGCGGGACGGGGATCGGTTCCCGACCGATCCGGGCGGCCGGCTCATCGGACGAGGGGAGGGGGCGCTTCTTTGCGACGGCCATTGAGGTTTGCTCCGCGGAGGATGGGGCGGGTGCTGTCGTGCCGGGGCTTATGACCGTGCTGGGTCCCGTCCGACCCGCGAGAGGGGACGGAACGCCCTCGGAACGAGGCCGTTCCCACCCGTCGCAGGACCGCACGAGACGCGTCCGGTGCCGCCCGGAACACCCGTCAAAAATCCTCCGGGTGCTCCCCACACGCGACGCGGTATAAGTGGCCTCGGTCGGATTCGCGCGCAAATCCCGTCGCGCGCGTCGCTCGAAGCGCTCAATCCGTTCCTCCGGAAGAATCGTTGCGCATCTTCCCCTCCGACGGGCCCGGCAGGGCCGGTGCGACTAGCGGGGCGCGGGTTCCGGGGCCGGAGGCGGCGCGGGCAGCATCCGCATCGTGCACGGCATGACGACGCCGCAGTCGCCGCAGAACAGGCCCTCCTCGGCGACCCAGAGGAACGCCCCGCAGCGCTCGCACTTCCTCGGATCGTCGGGGTCGTTGCGGCAGACCATGCTCGGACGCCGTCGCGACGGTCCGGAAGTATAAGGTCCCTCGTCCGGACGTCTATATCGGGCATCCCGCCCTGGCCCGGACGTCGTCCCATGGGGCGCCGTGCGGTCCTTCCGGCCTGCTCCTCCCACGCCGGAGCGTCTCGGCGAGAGCGGGCGCTCGTCGCCGCCCTCGCTGTCGGGTTCGCCGTCTTGGTCGCCCTCCCGATCCTGCCGACCGGTACGGGGCCGGCCCCCCGCTCGGGCGGAGTCGCGGACCTCGCGGGGCCCGCTGGGTCTCCTCCGGGGTCGGCGTCGGCCGTTCGGCCCTCGACCGCCCCGCCGGCGCTTCCGGCCCAGTCGGCGATCGTGTACGATGCCGCCGACGGCTACGTGCTCCTCTTCGGACCCGGACCGACCCCCACCCGCGGGGTGACGTGGAGTTACCAGAACGGCTCCTGGACCGAGCTCGACCCGACCGTCGCGCCGCCGTCCCGCGTCGGCGAGCAAATGGCCTACGACGCGCAGGACGGCTACGTCGTGCTGTTCGGAGGCGAGAGTCTCGGACCGGGTCCCCTCTACCTCGGGGACACCTGGACGTTCTCCGACGGACAGTGGGCGAACATCACCGCGGCGGTCGGCCCCGCGCCTCCCGGGCGGGACGGGGCGTCGTTCGCCGACGATCCGGCGGAGGGCGACGTCGTCCTCTTCGGCGGGTGGGACTACGGGAACCTCTCCGACACGTGGACGTACCACGCCGACGCCTGGACCGAGCGCACGCCGACCGCGCACCCCGGTCGGGGCTTCGGCGGCGCGATGGCCTTCGACCCCAGCTCGGGCGCGCTCCTCGACTTCGGGGAGTGGTCGTACTCCAGCTGCCCGTCCACGTTCGGGGCCTGCAATCTGACCTGGGCGTACGCGAACGGGAACTGGACGGAGCTCGCCCCCGCCCTCGCCCCGCCCGGCCGGTTCTGGGATGCCCTGACGCTTGACAGCGAATCCGGTGCCCTGGTGCTCTACGGCGGCGCGATCAACGGGGGGCTCGCGCCGAACACGACCTGGGAGTACCTCGACGGGAACTGGGCCCTCCTGCCCACCCAGGGGACGGTCCCCTCGATGTGGGGTCCCGGGCTCGCGTTCGATCCCGTCGACAACGTGACGGTCCTGGTCGGCGGGGAGAACGGGAGCGCGAACCTGTCGGCCTCCTGGACGCTCGCGGGCTCGACCTGGAGCCAGGTGGCGCCGGCGCTCTACCTCTCCTCTCCCGAGGTCGATGTGAACCGGTCGACCACGATCACGGCCCGGACCTCCGCCGGAGCCGGCGGCTGGAGCTACGCCTTCGCGGGTCTCCCGCCCGGCTGCCCGGCCCCGTCCGGTGCGACCGTGACCTGCCAGCCCTCGGCGGTCGGGTCCTATGCGATCTCGGTCGTCGTCCGGGACGCGAACGGGGCGATGGCCGAGGCCTCGGCCACGCTCCTCGTCCAGCCGACGCTCGGATTCGCCGTGGCGTCGATCGATCCGAACCCGGTGTCCGTCAACACCACCCTCCGCCTCGACTTCTCGGTCGAGGGCGGGTCGTCCCCGTACTCGTTCGCGTACGCCGGCCTACCGCCCGGCTGCTTCTCGCAGCCGGCGTCGGCGCTGACGTGCGCGCCGCGGAGCCCGGGCGTGTACTCCGTCACCGCCGAGGTCACGGACCGCTTCGGGGAGTCGGCGTTCGCGAACGTCTCGGTGACGGTCGTCTCCGGCACTTCGGCGCCGCCGCCGACCTCCGGGGCGGCCCCCTGGCTCGGCGTGGAGATCGTGGTCGGGGCGCTCGCGCTGGTCGGCGCGGGCATCGGGGTCGCCGCGGTCCTTCAGCGGTGGGCCCGGCGCGATCCCAAGTGATCGGGCCGTGCGCCCGGGCCCGCCCGGCGCGGGCGCCGGCTGGGAAGAGGGGAACCTTCCCCGCAGGGAAGGTTCCGCTGGAAAAGGTGGGCCGAGTTCAGGCGTTCTTCATCTTGGCGCGGGAGACGAACCCCTTCTTGTCGAGGAAGTACATGTAGCCGTCCTGCCGGGTGATCTTCTCGGTCCCGACCTTCGACTTCTTCCCCGACTTGTTGAGCTTCGTCGGAGTCTTCCACAGGTACCCGTCCTTGCCGAGGTAGTACAGGTAGCCCTTCTCGCGCTTGATCTGCTCCTTGCCGACCTTCTCCGCCATGTGGCGACCTCTCTCGGCGATTAGTCGAGGGTCCTATTTAGATGTACTGACGGAGTTACGGCGGAGAAACCGGTTTTCCCTGACGATAAACGGCCGTCGGAAACGCGTCGAACCGGTACCCGAACCGGTCGGCCGAACGGAGCGGCAGGATCGCGAAATCGGCCGGGCGGCCGACCGCGATCGTGCCCCGGTCGCGGAGCCCGACCGCGTGGGCGGCGTTGACGGTCGCCGCCGTGAGCGCCTCGGCGGGCGTGAGGCGCGCCCCGTGGACGGCGAGCGCGCCGACGGTCGGCATCGCCTCGATCCAGACGTTCGGCGAGAGGTCGGAGCCGATCGCGACGGGCACGCCGGCGTCGACCATCTCGCGGCCCGGGCTGCGGCGCTTCGGCGAGGAGGAGAACGCGGTCGCCGGCAGGAGGACTGCCGTCACCTTTGCGGCGGCGAGCCGGGCCGCGTCGGCGGACGTCGCCGCGAGGAGGTGGTCCGCCGAGGTCGCCCGGAGGCGGGCGGCCAGCCGCGCGCCGCCCGAGAGGACGAACTCCTCGGCGTGGATCTTCGCGCCGAGGCCGAGCGCGAGGCCGGTCCGGAGGATCCGCTCCGATTGCCGGACGCTGAAGAACCCGGGCTCGCAGAAGACGTCGCAGAACCGGGCGAGTCCGCGGGCGGCGACCGCGGGCAGGGTGCGGCGGACGAGGAGGTCCACGTAGGCATCGGCCCGGCCCCGGAACTCGAGGGGGACGGCGTGCGCGCCCAGGAACGTGGGGACGAGCCGCATCCCCGTGCGGCGGGCGAGCGCGGGCACGAGCCCGAGGAGACGGAGCTCTCCGGCGTGGGAGAGCGCGTAGCCGCTCTTCACCTCGACCGCGGTCGACCCGGTCGCCGCCATGCGTCGCAGGCGGGCCGACGTCTCGGCGAGCAGGGTCCGGTCGCTCGCCGCCCGCGTCGCGCGGACGGTCGCGAAGAGGCCCCCGCCGCGGCGCGCGATCTCGGGGTAGCTCACGCCCCGGCACTTGAGCGGGACCTCGAACGACCGGTCGCCCGCGAAGAGGACGTGGGAGTGGGGGTCGACGAACCCCGGCACGAGGGTGCCCCCGGCCCCCGAGAGGCGCCGACCGCCGGCGCGGAGCCGGACCGACCGGGCCAGCGCGCGCTCGGGCCCCACCCAGGCGAACCGGCCGTCGGCGACCGCGAGGGCGGCGTCCGGGATGCGGCCGAGCTCGGACATTTCCGCCCCCCGGCGCGGCACCGGCCCGTCGGCGAGCGTCACCGCCTCGGCGAGGTCGGTGACCACGAGGTCGGCGGGGATCATGGCTGGAGGATGAGGTGGTCGAGGAGGTCGCGGGCCGCGGTCGACCCGGGGAAGACGATCCGGGCCTCGGTCTCGAGCGGCTCCAGCTCCTTGTACCGCGCCGAGAAGTGGGTCAAGAACAGCGTCTCCACCCGGGCCGCGTTCGCGGTCTCCGCGGCCTGCCGGGCCGACGAGTGGCCCCACTGGTTCGCCTCGGCCTCGATCTCCTGGGCCGCGGTCGCCTCGTGGATCAGCACGGTCGCCCGGTCGGCGAGCTTCCGGACGTCCTCGGACGGGGCGGTGTCGCCGGAGTAGACGACCGACCGGCCCGGACGGGGCGGCCCCATCACGTCCGCGGGGTGCACGACCGTCGAGCCGACCCGGACCGGCTCCCCGGCCTCGAGCCGGGCGAAGTCGGCGCCCCGGATCCCGAGCGCGCGCGCCCGCTCGCCGTCGAACCGTCCGCGTTTCGGCCCCTCCTCGAGCCGGTACGCGATCGACGGGACGGGGTGGACCGCGGCGCTCGTCCGGACCGTGTAGCCGTCGAGCTCGACCGACGCGCCCGGCGAAAGGGCGTGGACGCTGACGGGGAACCGGAGGGTGAAGTAGCCCATGCGGAGGGCCCGGCCGACCATCTCCTCGGCGTCGGGCGGGCCGTAGATGTCGAGCGGGTCGGTCCGGTGGTTGAGGCTCATGCTCTGGACGAGCCCCGGGAGCCCGAGGAAGTGGTCCCCGTGGAAGTGGGTGAGGAAGATCCGCCGCACGCGCATGAACGAGGCGCTCGACTGGAAGAACTGCCGCTGGGTCCCCTCGCCGCAGTCGAGCAGCACCAGCTCGCGCTCGAGGTCGAGCGCGATCGCGCTCGCGGACCGCTCCTTGGTCGGCCACGAGCCGGCGGTCCCGAGGAAGGTGAGCCGCATCGGGCCGCCCAAGGGGCGCGGCTACAAGGTCGTTCGCCCGTCGCCGGCCCCCGACGGCGGGGCTGCCGACGCGCAGCAAAGAGGAAAAGGGGGCGGGCGCTGGTCGGGCGATGGTCGACTGGGACCGCGTCGAGGAGCTCCGGTCCAAAGGCTGGGACTGGGACCGGATCGCCGCGGACCCGAAGGTCGCGTTCCACCCGGACGCCTCCGTCTCGGAGGAGGGCCGGGCCCTCCGGGCGCTCTACCACCGCCGGAAGTCCCGGCAGGACCGTCGAGGCGGGGAGGAGCCCGCCAAGGTCTCGAAGCAGGACCGGGAGCTCAAGGAGCGCCAGTGGACCCTCGCGCGGGTCGGCTACCTGGCGACGCCGACGCTCGCGGTCTGGGCCGCCCTCGCCTACGTGGCCCCATCGCCGGTCGGTCTCGTGCTGCCGGCGATCCCGTGGCTCCTGCTCGGGCTCGCGGTCGCCGCCTTCGTGCTCCTCTTCGGGCTCTGGCGTTCGTCGGGCGCCCGCTGGTCGAAGCTGTTCCGCTCGACGGTCGTCTACGGGATCGTGCTCGGACTGGTCGTCGCGGGCGTGATCGGCATCGCCGGCACCGTGCTCTTCGGTTGCCCGTACCTCCCACCGTCGCTGGGCAACCAGCCCGCGCCCGGATGGGGGTCGGTCTCCACGTCCGCCTGGCACGACAACGGGCTCCCGGTGTTCTACTTCTACGGCGCCACATGGTGCCCGTACTGCTCGGCGAGCAGCTGGGCGATGTGGAAGGCCCTCACCGAATTCGAAGCCAGTTTCAGCGGAACCACCTCCGGGATACCAGGAACGAGCTTCCAGTATTCGAGCGACGACCCAGCGGGGCCGTATACGCCCGAAGTCGTGCTGGCGGTCGCGAGCGTGAACTCCCCGGCGCTCTCCTTTCAGGTGTCCGAGTACTTTTGGACTCCGACCTCGGGTACCGAGGGGACCTTTCCCGGGACGTCGAACTGCTACCAGCAGGCGTATGTCACCGCCTACTCGGGGAGCTCGATCCCGTTCGTCGTGCTGAACGGGCAGTACGTCCACGCGGGGAGCTCGCTGGTGAGCCCCGGCGACCTCAGCCCCTGGGCCTCGAGCGGCGTTCAGACCGTTGCGACCTCCGTGCTCACGGAGAGCGGGTCGCCGTGGACGACCGTCTCGAGCCTCCAGACGCAGGCCGGCTGGATCTGCGCCTACATCCTGAAGGCCAACGGGTTCTCGACGGTCGCGTCGTTCTTAGCCGCGAACCCGGGGCTCAATCAGCCGTCGAAGTACCAGTGGACCTCGGCCATGACGAACGTCGTGAACAGCGACCTGGCGCAGCTGTAGGCCCCCGCCGATGCAGGTCCGGACGATCCGCACGGTCGTCTACCTGTCGGCCGGCCTTGGGCTCATCGTCGCGCTCTTCGCCGCCGCGGAGTTCTTCGAGGCGTCGCTCCGGAGCCTCTGCTCCCTCAACACGTTCTTCTCGTGCTCCACGGTCGACCAGAGCGGCAAGACGACGACCCTCGGGATCCCGGACTACGTCTGGGGCGTGGGCGGGTTCGTCGCGATCCTCGGGTTCGCCGGCCTCGCCGAGTCGCGCCCCCGGGTCCGGGCGTGGAGCCTCCTGCTGCTCGCGGTCACGACCGCCGGGGTCGCGCTCGCGCTCTATCTCCTCTACGTGGAGCTCGCCCTCATCGGGGCGCTCTGCATCGTCTGCGCGACCGCCTACTTCTTCGGGTTCGTCACGTGGCTGGGCGCGATTGGAATTGTCCGACACGCCCCGGAGAACACCGGTCCGGAAGAGTCGAGCAACGACGCAGCCTAGGAGCGTGTTGCGCAACTCGTCAGAGCTGCTGAAGTGAGCACCGGCGAAAGTACTTTCGTCGCGTACGCCTATGGGCTCGCATGTCGAGCCCGCCGACCCCGAACTTCCGCCGATACGACCCGCACCAGACACTCCTCCTTCCTCCGAACCTCGAAGAGTGGTTGCCGCCGGAGCATCTCGCCCGG
>DATJUJ010000022.1:0-4667 GCA_035502475.1 Thermoplasmata archaeon | reverse complement strand
CCACCGGGCACACGGGCAGCACCCCGACGGGCGGCAAGGGTGCGTGTCCCTGCGGCGGCGCCGGTGGCGGCTCGGGCGGGGTGGGCTCGGTTCCGGGGGGCGGCGGCGGGGGCGGCTACGGTCCGAGCGGGGCGGGCGGTGCCGGCGCGCACGGTCGCGTCAAGATCTCCTGGACCTGCCCCTGCTTCAACGCGACGGCCTCTGCGACGCCGACCTCGGGCCGCAAGCCGCTGTGCGTCGCGTTCTCGGCGTGCCCGACCGGCGGCTGCACGCCCTACTCGTACGCGTGGAACTTCGGCTCCTGCGGCGGCACGTCGACGGCGAAGGCGCCCCATCACGAGTATCTCCACAAGGGGACGTACTGCCCGACCGTCACCGTCAGCGACTCGGCGGGCCACCACAAGACGCCGACCGTGCCGCAGATCACGGTGACGCCGCCCCCCGCGTGCTGCCGGTTCTGCGCGTCGGGATGCGTCAAGGTCCCGGCGGGCGTCTCGCGCGCGAAGGTCCAGGTGTGGGGCGGCGGGGGCGCGGGCGCGTGCTGGTCGTCGTGCCCTTGCGATGTCGTCATCACGCAGGGGGGCGGGGGTGGAGGCGGAGGCTACGCCGCCGGCTACGTCCCCGTCACCGCGTGCGCGACGTACCACGTGACGGTCGGCGGCTGCTCGCACTTCACGGGCAACTGCTCGAAGGAGGTCGGCGCCCACCCGGGACAGAACTCGCCCGGGGCGGGAGTGGGGGGTACCGGCGGCTCGGGATACGGGACCGCCTGCTGCCTGGTCACGGATTGCGGAGAGGGCGCGGGCGTGGGCGCCGGGGCCTGCGGCGGAGGGCCCTGCGGAGGAGCGGGAGGCACCCCGGGGTACTACTGCGGCGCTCTGGCGAAGAACGTGCCGGCGACTCCCGGGAGCCCGCCCGGCGGCGGCGGTGCGGGAGGAGTCTACAGCGGCGAGGGCCGCTTCTCGGCCGCCAGCAGCGGGGCCCACGGCCGGGTCGTCCTCAAGTGGTGCTATCCCTGCGCCCCCTGTCCCCCGCTCTCCGTCACGGCGAGCGCGAAGCCGACGCGGGGCAAGCACCCGCTCGCCGTCGCGTTCAAGTCGTGCCCCACGGGGGGCGAGACGCCGTACGACTACCTGTGGTGCTTCGCCTGCGGATGCCACGCGCAATCGACCGCGCAGAACCCGTCCCACACCTACCCGGCCAACGGCACGTATTCGCCCACGCTCAAGGTCTACTGCTCGTGCTGCTACGAGGCGCAGCCGGCGGTCCCGCAGATCACGGTCACGTGCTGCGTGCCTCCCTGTCCGTGCACCAAGCCGAGCCAGACGGGGAGCATCAACAACCTGCACATCGGGCGCGAGCCGATCCCCCGGCTGTCGAACCCTCGGCGCATCGTGACCTGCTGCGACATCGGCGGGTCCTGACCCGCCCGCGTTAAGTACGGTCGGACCTGTCGGACGCGCGGATGGCGTGGAGCCCGGCCGCCGGGGGGGTCCCGAAGGTCGGAGTGTGCATCCCGGTCCGCGACAAGGTCTCGATCGAGTGGGCGTGCTCGTTCGCGGACACGCTCCACAACGCCGGCGTCCAGGTCGCGCTCTTCCACCTCGGCCACTACGAGATCGACTACGCGCGCAACGACCTGGTCGACCTGTCGCTCGGGCAGCACTGTACGCACACGTTCTTCCTCGACTCGGACCTGCTCCCGTACGAGTGGCGGATCGTCAACGGGAAGGTCGCGGGCCGCGCCTTCGCGGGGACCATCCCGTACTTCCTGACGCTGGAGTATCCGATCGTCACCGGGCTCTACTGGATGAAGAGCCACGGGCGGTCGAACCTCGGGGTCTTCAACGACGACGAGCTCTACCGGATGCGGGGCCTGACGTTCAAGCTCGAGGACATGGTCGGCCGGCGGATCTATGTCGACGCGGCGGCGATCGGCTGCTGCCTCATCGACAACCGGGTCTTCGAGCACATCCCGTACCCGTGGTTCCACTACTATCGGTCGAAGGAGCGGAACGCCGAGGGCAAGTGGGACGAGCTCTCCGAGGACTTCTACTTCTGCCGGAAGGCGCGCGCGGCGGGCTACCCCATCCTCGCCGTCGGCGACCTCGTCGCGAAGCACGAGGGCCGGGTCTTCCACGTCTGGGGCGGGGACGCCGAGGACCACTTGAGGCCCTGATGCGCGTCGTGATCCCGGCGGCGGGTCGCGGCACGCGCTTCCTGCCCGCGACGCGCGCGATGCCGAAGGAGATGCTCCCGGTGGTGTCGAAGCCGGTCATCGAGTACGTCGTGGAGGAGGCGGTCGCCGCGGGCGCGACGGACATCCTCATCGTGACGGGCTACGCGAAGCGGGCGATCGAGGACCACTTCGACACCGACACCGCGTGGGGCGCGCGCATCCACTACATCCGCCAGAAGGAGGCGAAGGGACTCGGCGCCGCGATCGCGCTCGCGGAGGGGTTCACGGGCGGCGGGCCGTTCGGCGTCCTGCTCGGGGACACGATCCACGAGTCGCAGGTCCCGGTGCTCTCCCAGCTGTGGAGGCTGCACGCGAACCTGCGGGGCACGATGGTCGCGGTCGAGCCCGTGACGGACGCGAAGGTGGGCGACTACGGCATCGTCGAGGGCCGGGAGGTCGCGCCGAACGTGTGGCACGCGACGAAGATCATCGAGAAGCCGAGCCTCACCGAGACGGCGAGCCGGCTCGCCCTCACGGGCGCGTATCTCCTGAACCACGACATCTACGACGCGCTCCGCTACCTCCCGCCGGGTGCGCGGGGGGAGATCCAACTCACGGACGCCCTGGGCGTCCTCGCGCGCGAGCAAGCGGTCTACGCGGTCCAGTTCGAGGGGGTCCGGTACGACATCGGGGACCCGCTCGGCTGGCTGCGGACGAACCTCGAGTACGCGCGGCGGGATCCCGAGCTCCATGAGAAACTGAAAGGAACGGTGGAAAAGTGGCAGCGATTGCCGTAGTCGGAGCGGCCGGGTTCGTTGGTGGGAATCTCGTCAAGGCCCTCGTGAGTGACGGGCACCGAGTCAAGGGAATCGACCTCGTCCCGCCGGACGGCGCGACGCGCCTCGCGCCGGTGATGGACAAGAAGCGCGACCTCGAGTTTGAGTACGTGTGGAAGAGCGCGCTGGACCTGGCCGAGGACGACATCGACGACGTCGACGTGGTGATCTACCTCGCCGCGCAGGCGGACGTCCCGCTCGGGATCTCGAGTCCCACGTTCACCTTCCAGCAGAACGTGATGTCGGTGGTGCACTACATGGACCTCCTGACCCGGCCGGGCATCGAGCCGCCGCGCACGATCTACATGAGCTCCGAGTCGGTCTACGGCGTGGTCCCGAAGGAGTTTCAGCCCATCCGGGAGGACGCACCGCTCAACCCGACGAACGCGTACGCGGTGTCGAAGATGTGCGCGGAGGCGGTGGTCCGGGCGTACGCGGCGCAGTTCAACCTGAACGCGACGGTCCTGCGGTCGACCACGCTCTTCGGACCGAACTCGAGGACGAAGCAGGTGGTCCCCATCTTCATCCGCCAAGCGCTCCAGGGGAAGGACATCACGGTCGAGGGGGACGGCTCTCAGTCGCGGGACTTCAACTACGTGGGCAACATGATCCGCGGCATCTACCTCGCGCTCGAGCGCGACATCCCGGGCACGTTCAACATCGGGAGCGGGCGCGAGGTCTCGATCAAGGAGCTCGCCGAGAAGGTCATCGAGACGGTCCGCGGCCTGGGCGTCGAGACCGAGTCGAAGGTGGTCTTCGGTCCGTGGCGTCCGGGGGAGCAGGGCGTCCAGCTGTCGGTGTCGATCGACAAGGCGCGGGACCTCCTCGGCTACACGCCGCTCCTCACGCTCGAGGAAGGCCTCCACGAGACCGTCCGCTGGTGGGCCAAGCACATCTGAGATGAAGGTCGCGGTCGTCGCCGGGGCGTTCCACCGCGCCCGGCAGGGGGTCTACGGCTCCGAGTCGCAGGCCGCGGTGCTCGCCCGCGGGTTCGAGCGCGCCGGCCACGCCGTGACGTTCATCGCCGCGGCCGGGAGCGACCCGGTCGGGCGGTTCCTACCGGTCCCGTGCATGTACGGGATCATCTACCCGAACGAGGAGACGAAGGGCTACGACTGGTACAAGGGGGAGCTCCGCGAGATGGACTTCATCGTCGACTGGAGCGGCACCCACCGGGTCGCCGAGGAGATGTACTTCTGGGAGCGCGACCGATTCAAGGGCGTGCTCGTCTGGAGCCACCAGGGCAACACCTTCACCTCGCCGCGACCGCCCGCGATCAACTACTTCCACGGCACCGTCGTCAGCGAGGCGCAGAAGGAGCACGCGTTCGCGCACTGGATCTTCAACACCACCCCGCCGCGTCGGGAGCGGGTCCACGTCCTGCCGTACGGCATCGACACGGAGACGTACCACCCGGCGGCGAACCCGACGCGCGACTACTTCCTCTACCTCTCGCGCCCGGTCAAGGACAAGGGCATCTTCGAGTTCCTCGAGCTGGCCCGGGACTTCCCGAACGAGCGGTTCGTGATGGCCTTCGACATGGCGGCGCCCGACCACGTGGAGCAGGGCACCGAGGCGATCCGCCAGGCGAAGGCGGACCACCCGAACGTCGAGTACGTCCCGCTCAAGGGGTCGGTGGAGACGAAGGTCCG
>DATJUJ010000021.1:0-126988 GCA_035502475.1 Thermoplasmata archaeon | reverse complement strand
ATACAACATACTATATAAATCGAGGAGCCCGTCGTGACTCCGTCGGTCCGAAACTGTGGACAGAGGACCATCGACCTCGACGGTCTCGGGTCAATCAAGGGATAGCCCCGGTCGGATTCGAACCATAGCCCCGAGCGGATTCGAACCGCTGTCGCCGGCTCCAAAGGCCAGCATGCTTGGCCACTACACCACGGGGCTGGACGGCCCAGCCCGGTACGAGACTAAAATCCCCTCGCCCGCTCTCGCGTCTTATACCGGGCCTCCCTTTCGGCCCCATGCGCCGGACGAAGATCCTCGCGACCGTGGGCCCGGCGACCTCGACCGTCGCGCTCCAGGTCGAGCTGATCCGCGCCGGCGCGGACGCCTTCCGGCTCAATTTCTCGCACGGCACGGACGAAGAGCATCGGACGACGCTTCGGCGCCTGCGGGCCGCGGAGCGGCAGTCGGGCCGCGAGGTCGCCATCGTCGCCGACGTGCAAGGCCCGAAGCTGCGCATCGGCGACCTCCTCGGGGGATCGGTCACGCTGGCCCGGGGGCACCGATGGACGCTCGACCGATCGCGGGCCCCCGGCGACGTCGACCGGGTCGGCGTGGAGCTGCCGTCGTTCGCGACGGCCGCCCGGCCCGGCGACCCGGTCCTCCTGGGCGACGGGAACGTCGAGCTCGTCGTCCGGTCGGCCTCGTCGACGGCGATCTCGACCGAGGTCACGAGTGGGGGGACCCTGCGTTCGCACGCGGGACTGTTCCTGCCCCGCGCCCACCTCAGCACGTCGGTCCTCGGCCCCAAGGACCGGCGGGACGCCCAGATCGGCGTCGAAGAAGGGGCGGACTTTCTCGCCCTGTCGTTCGTTCGGGACGCGCGCGACGTGGAGGGTGCGCGTCGGTGGCTCGACGCGCTGCCGGACGGGAAGCGGGTCGGCCTCATCGCCAAGATCGAGCGCGCCGAGGCACTGGAGCAGATCGAGGGGATCCTCGCGGTCGCCGACGGCATCATGGTCGCTCGAGGGGACCTCGGGATCGAGGTGCCGCTGGAACGGCTCGCGCTCGAGCAGAAGTCGCTCGTGCGACGCGCCAACGTGGCCGGACGGTTCGTGATCGTCGCGACCCAGATGCTCCTCAGCATGCTCTCGTCACCGCGCCCCACACGCGCGGAAGCGACGGACGTCGCCAACGCGGTCCTCGACGGCGCCGACGCGGTCATGCTGAGCGAGGAGAGCGCGGTCGGACAGTATCCCGTCGAGTCCGTGCGCTGGCTCGACCGGATCGCGCTCGCCACCGAACCGGCGCTCGATCCCACCGCCCTCCGGGCGCGGGTTGCCAGCGGACCGGCCGGGACGTCCGGCGAGCGATCGGTCGCGGCCGCGGCGGTGGAGCTCGCCGAACGCTCCGGCGCGGACGCCATCGTCACCCCCACGCACTCCGGCCGGACCGCCCGGCTCGTCGCCGCCTTCCGACCGGCCTGCCCGGTCCTCGCGCTCTCGAGCCTGGCGGAGACCCGGCGCCGCCTCGCCCTCGTGAACGGCGTCGTCGCCCGAGAGAACCCGCCGCACCGGCGGCTCGACGAGCTCCGGGGCCTCGCGGTCGAGGTCACCCGACGCGAACCGTTCGGCCAGGAGGGGCCCCTGGTGCTCACCGCCGGCTACCCGGTCGAGGGCCGCCCGACCAACCTCGTCACGGTCGTCGATCCCCGGGAGTTCCCCCGGGCCACGAAAGGGCCCTCGCGCGCGCGACGCGCCCGGGGCCGGGTCAGGGCGACGGTCGGCCGATGAGGCCGTGCGTCTCGAAGTAGCGCAGGAACCCGAGCGCGGCGAGCTCGTAGCCCGAGACGAGCGATTCCCGGTCCGATTCCGCGACCCCTTCGAAGGTCGACGCGTCGTACGCCTTCAGGCGGGCGGCGATGTGCTCCGCGTCCGGGCGCTCGCGGGCCGCCGCGAGGGCCTCGTCACGCCACTGCTCGACGATCGTCCGGTACCGGGTCAGGTCGCTGGCGCCGTCGGGGCTCGGACCGAAGTGGCTGAACAGGACCAGCTTCGGATCGGTGGCCCGCATCGCGGCGAGGCTCTGGAACAGCTGGTCGAGGTCGAGGTCGGGCGGCGGGACCGCCGGGCGCAGGTGGGCGCTGTGCTCGAGGCGCACGCCGGCCCCATCGCCGGTGAAGACCCCCTGGATCGCGGAATCGAAGAAGGCGAGGTGGTGCTTCGCGTGACCCGGGGTCGCCAGCACCGAGAGTGTGCCGCGACGGAGCGGGAACGTCTCTCCGCCGTGAAGCCCCACCACCCGGGGCGCCGGGACCGGCACGATGGCGCCCCAGAGGGGGTCGGCGGCCGCGCCCCAGGCCCGGCGCGCACTCGCGATCAGCCGGGTCGGGTCCACGAGGTGGGGGACCCCCACCTCGTGCGCGTAGAACGTCGCGCGGGGGAACGCTTCCACGACGGCACCCATGCCGCCCGCATGGTCGAGGTGGATGTGGGTCACGAACACCTGTCGGACCTCCCCGGGGGCCACGCCGGCGCGCTCCAGCCCCCCGAGCAGGGCGTCGCGGCAGGTGGACGGCCCGGTCTCGATCAACGCCCAGCCCTCTTCGAGCGGAAGGAGGTACGACGCGACGAGCCCCTCCGTGTCCCGGAAGTCGAGGTCGAGCAGCTGCCGGTCCTGCCCGAGGTCCACGACGCGGGGAGCCGGCATGGGGCCTCAGCGACCGAACAGGAACGGGGTCCCGTACGAGACTGCCGCGAGCGAGAGTCCCGTGAGCACGGCGAGCACGGCGAAGGAAGCGGCCCAACGTCCCACGCCCCATCGGAGCACCTTGGCCCCGTCGAGCGGGCCGACCGGCACGAGGTTGAACGCACCGAACCAGGCGTTGATGTACGCGAGGAAGAGGAGGCTCGCCGAGAGGAACGAGCCGGCCGAGAACGTCGCGAGCGCCGCGCCGTAGAAGAGGACCGAGAACCCGGCGTTCGTGGCCGGGCCGGCGAGCGCCGTCCGGCCCCAGCCCTGGCGCTCCGAGTAGTCCATCCCACCGACCAGCGTGGCGCCGGGGGCGGCGAGCAGGATGCCGGCGGCCGCCGCGATGAACACGGAGAGGACCAGACCGACCGGAGAGAGGCGGAACTCGGCCCAGAAGCCGAGTCGCTGGGCGACGACCTTGTGGGCGAGCTCGTGGGCGAGGAACCCGGTGAAGGCGGCGGCGAGCGCGAGCAGGACGATCCCGATCGAGGCGGACCCGACGACCGTGCGCAGCGAGTCGCCGTAGATGAGGCCGAACCCGATCAGGAGCAGGAACATGTCGAACGTGAGCACGACGAACGCGATCACGATCTGCGAGAGCTCCGCTCGGGAGGTCTTTTGCCGCGCCACCGGGGGGCGCGCGGAGGTCCACTGATACGAGGGGTTCGAGCTCATGCCGTCGCCTCGGGGCCTCCCCCGATGACCCGGTCGTACGGCATCGGCGCCCGCCACGGCGTGCGCGCGAGGAGGTGACGGACGAGCTCCACCCCGTCCGCGAGTCGGGGTCCGGGGCGACTAAAGTACGCTTCGTCGGCGACGAAGGTGCCGAGCGGTGCCTCCACGGAGGCGATGCCCGTCCGGATCCGGGCGTCGGCCATCTCCTGCCGGGACCGCTCGACCGAAAAGCTGCAGGGGCTGAGGACCAGGAGATCGGGCCGCAGCGATCGGACCTCTCGCCAGGAGGTCCGGGTCCCCGGCTCGCCCGACCGGCCGGCCGCGGGGGTGCCTCCGGCGGCGCGCACGATGTCCGGAGCCCAGAGCCCCGCAAGGATCGGAGGGTCCAGCCACTCCACGACCGCGACCCGGGGGCCGTCGGACCGGGCGGGGTCGGGCGAGGCCCGCTCGCGGAGCGCCGCCGCGAGCCGCACACCCTCGCGGGCGTCGCCCAGCGCCGCCCCGACCTCCTCGACCGAGCGCCAGACCTCGGGAAGCGTGCGCGGGGACAACGAGAGGACATGGGGCGCCACCCCCGCGTTCGCGCACGCCTCGGCGACCTCGGCCTCGGTCACGGAGCAGACGCCGCACAGGTCCTGGGTGATCAGCAGATCGGGACGCAGGGCGCGCAGCAGCGGGATGTCGAGCTCGTAGAGGCTCTCCTGACGTCCGCGAGCGGCCCGCACGCGGGCGTCGATCGCGCCCGACGGGCGATCGAAGTCGCGGGTCCGCGGACGCATCACCGCGGGCAACGTCGCGACGTCGAGGGGGAAGTCGCACTCCGCGCTCCGGGCCACGAGCTCCGGCCGGTGACCGAGCGCGCATACGATCTCGGTCGCACTGGGGAGGACGGAGACGACGCGCATCGCGACCTTGGTCGTGCGCAGTCGGGACGGGGCTACTTACGTTTGCGGACCGGAGGGCGAGGCCGGGTGGAACGTGAGGGCTTTTGGGGCGCCCGGGCGGGCGACGGCTTGCGGGCGGCCTTCACCGGCTTCGTCCGCGCGCGCGGTGGAGGGGGAGGCGCCTCGGCCGGCTCGGGCGGCGGGGGCGGGGCGATCCCGAGATGCTGGCAGAGGGCGACCTCGCGCTCGTAGGAGAGGCCGAGCGACCGCGCCTCACGACGCTCGCGCCGTGCCTCGGGCACGTGGCCCGTCCGCTCGAGGGCGACCGAGCGCAGGAACCGGAGCGAGGGGTCCTCGGGGGTCCGGGCGAGCATCGCTTCGATCTCGACCCGGGCGCTCGCCCAGTCCCCGAGATCGATGAGCGCGGCGACGAGGTGCGCGCGGACCTCCGTTCGGGCCTCGTCCTCGGCGAGGAGCGTGCGATAGATCTCGACCTCCTCCTTCGACTTTGCGCGGGCCCCCAGCACCGAGGCCTTGCCGAGCCGCGCGTCGACGTCCGACGGGCGAAGGACGAGCACGTCGTTGAACGTCCGCTCGGCGTCCTCGGTGAGCCCGAGGGCGAGGAGCGACCGGCCGATGCCGATGCGGGCGGGAAGGAACCCGGGCTTGAGGTCGGACGCCTGCCGGTAGAACCGGAGCGCGAGCGCCGGCACGCCCCAGTCGAGCCAGGTCCGGGCCCGGTGCATGATCGCGTCGAGGTGCTGGGCGCTCGGCAGGAGGCGCTTCGTTTCCGCGCCGGCGGGCCGCGGGCCCTCGCCGAGCAGGGTCTCGAGCCCGAGCTGCCGGGCGAGCTCCGCGAACCGCGCGCCTTCGACGAGCGTGCCGCCGCCTTTCACGACCTCCTCGGCGAGCGCGAGCGGCAGGTGGCCCGGGCTCAGCACGACGAGGTGCTGGGGCAGTTGCTTCTCGCCCCCGAGCAGCCGGCCGATGTCGGCGAGGGAGATCTGCGAGGGGTCCTCCAGAAACGCGTAGAGGAAGCCGTCGCCGGTACGGAGCAGCAGGCCCTCGGGCGTCGGCTTCGCGGCGTCGAGCCGCTGACCCATCGCCTGTACGATGGCGCCGGACAGATCGACGAACGGCGCCGATGCCATTGGGATGGGCAGGGACCGCCCCATTAAATAGGATGGGCGCGAGCGGAAGCCACCGTGGACCTCTCGGGCCTGTTCGCGTATCTTCCGCGCCTCGAGCGAGAGATCCGGGCCTCGTACCGACGCGAGCGGCGCACCGCGCCCGGGACCGTGCGTCCCTATCTCGCCGTCAACGAGGAGTTCACCCTCCGGGGAGGGAAGCGCTTTCGCGCGGTCCTCGTGCTGGCCGGCTACCACCTCGCGACGGGCCGACGGCCCGATGCCGCGCTCCCCGCGGCGGCCGGGCTCGAGCACTTCCAGAGCTGGATGCTGATCCACGACGACATCATCGACCACGCCGAGCAGCGACGCGGCGGCCCGACCGTCCATCTGAAGGAGGCTCGGGCCCACCGGGCCGAGGGTCGGCTCGGCTCCTCGGACGACTACGGGGTCGGGATCGGCATCACCCTCGGCGATCTCGAGGAGCCGTTCACGGTCGAGGCGATCCTGTCGGTGAAAGCGCCACCCGCCTCCCGGCTCCAGGCGCTCGCGGAGTACGTGCGCATGACCCGGCTCACGGCGTACGGCCAGCTGCTCGACATCCGCAACGGCACCCTCGACCCGAGTGGGGTGACCGAGGCCGACGTGCTGAACGTCCACCGCTTAAAGTCCGCGATCTACACGGTCGTCGCTCCGATCAAGATCGGCGCGCTGCTCGCCGGCGAGGCGCCCGCACGGCTCGCCGACCTCGAGTCGATCGGCACCGACCTCGGGATCGCCTTTCAGCTGCGGGACGACGTGCTCGGCGCCGGGTTCGACGCCGACGAGTCAGGCAAGAGCTCGAACGACCTCATCGAAGGCAAGCGGACGCTCCTCGTCGTGAAGGCGTGGGCCGCCGGCTCGGAGGCCGATCGGGGCCGGCTCGCGCGGGTGCTGGGCAACGCGAACGCCACCCCCGAGGACGTCGAGCGGGCCCGGGAGGTGATCCGGTCGACCGGGAGCCTGGCGTACTCGGAGCGGCGGATCGAGGCGCTCACCCGACGCGCGCTGGGCCGGCTCGACCGGAGCCGCGCGATCCGCGCCGCCGGAAAGCCGCTGGTCCGCGAAGTGGCCGACCGACTGGTCCGCCGTCGGGCGTGACGATCGGCCGTTACGGCTCGGGCTCGGGCGAGCCCGAGGCCTGGACCCCGGCGGCCTGGAGGGCGGTGGTGAGCTCCTGCTGCATCGAGGTGTACCGCTCCTTCAGGTGGTTCTCCTGCCGCTCGATCGCCTTCACGCGCACCTCGAGCGTCTCCTTCTCCTCGGTGAGAAGGTCCTCGACCTCCTTCTTGCCCTTCGCCTTCACGAGGAGGCCACCGATCGGACGGTAGACGACCGCGTCCTCGGGAATCGTCTTGAGATCCTCTAGGGTGTGGGTGATCTCGCGCAGTTTGAGGTCGAGCTGGAGGCGCTGCTGCTGGACGGCCCCGAGCTCCTGCTGGAGCCGCTGGAACTGCTTGATGTCGTTCTGGAGCTTGGCCGGGAGCGCCACGGGCCGGGTGACCCGGCCCGAGAGATAAGCGCTTCCCTCACGCAGGCGGACGGGGGGGCGCCGCGGCCGCGGCGCGCGCCGTGGCGAGGCTCAGATCGATCCATCCCAGGTAGGTGTTGACCGCGGCCCGCACGGCGCCGGAGTCGTTCGCCTCGATGACGATCTCGAGCGTATCGGGACCCCGGCGCTCGACCCGGGCCCGGGCTCTCGGCACCTCCCGCGTCGCCTCCGGCGCGAGGGCCGCCTCGAGCCAGGCGCTCCAGGAGGCGTGGGGGGTGCGGACCGAGATCGTCGCGTGCCAGCCGTCGTCGCTCACGGGGCGAGCTCGCGATCGATCGCGGCCACGATCCGGTCCGTCTTCTCGGCCGCGGCCCGCACGTACTCGGCCGGATCGAGGAGCCGATCGATCTCGGCGGAGGACAGGTGGGCGGAGACGGCGGGCGACGCCTTCGCCCGCGCGGCGAGCGGGGCGCCGTCCCCCGCGGCCCGCGTAAGGTTCCGCAGGATCTCGTGCGCCTCGGCGCGAGCGAGTCCCTTCACCGTCAGCGCGAGCATGAGATTCTCCGTCATCGCCGCCCCCCCGGTCCGCTCGATCTCGGCCGCCATCCGGGCGGGATCGACCTTGAGGCCGCGCACGACGTCCGAGAGCTTCGTCAAGAGGTCGTCGGTGAGGAGGATCGCGTGCGGCAGGACGATCCGTTCGTTCGCCGAGTTCGCGAGGTCGCGCTCATGCCATTGGACCATGTTCTCCATCGGCGGGAGCGCGAACGCGCGCACCAGGCGGGCGAGGCTGGTGACGTTCTCCGACACGGTCGGGTTGCGCTTCTGGGCCATCGTCGAGCTCCCGACCTGGCGCTCCTCGTCGAACGGCTCCGCGACCTCCGCGATCTCGGTCCGCTGGAGGTTCCGGATCTCGGTCGCGATCCGCTCGGCGGAGGAGGCGACGAGGGCGAGGAAATTGGTGAACTCGGCGATCCGGTCCCGCCCGACGATCTGGGTCGGGGCCTCGTCGGCCCCGATCCCGAGTCGCTTCATGACCCCGGCCTCGACCGCGACGGCGTGCGGCCCGAACCCGGCGCCGGTCCCCAGCGCGCCGGCCATCTTGCCGACCAGGAGGCGCGGGGCGAGCTCGTCGAGCCGGCGGCGGTGGCGCAGGATCTCCGCGGCCGAGACCGCCATCTTGTAGCCGAAGCTCATCGGGGCCCCGTGCTGGCCGTGCGTCCGACCGATCTCGGGCGTGCCGCGGTGGTGGCGCGCCTGGGCGGTGAGGTCCTTCGCGAGCTCCGTGAGGTCCCCGCGAAGGACCCTCACCGACTCCTGAAGCTCGAGCGCGAGGGCCGTGTCCGTGATGTCGGCGCTCGTCGCCCCGTAGTGCACCCAGCGTCCGGAGGGGCCGGCGGCCTCGGCCAGCGCGCGGACGATCGCCATCACATCGTGCCGCAGCGATCGCTCGAGCTCGTCGACCCGGGCGAGCGACACGTGGTCGAGCGTCGCCGCCTTCTCGATCCCGACGGCGGCCTCCCGGGGGATCATCCCGAGCTCCGCCTCGGTGGCGGCCAGCGCGGCTTCGACCTTCAGGGCCCGCGCGAGACGGTCCGCTCGCGAGAACAGCGCCCGGACCGATTCGCGCCCGTATCGGAACTCGAGCGGGCAGAACAACGCGGTGGGATCTCCCGCCACGGCCCGGAGACTCGGGGCCGGCTATATAGCCGTGACCGCGCGCGCGCGGTGGCGGGGCGGGGTCGGACCGTCCTTTTTCAGGTCGACCGGAGCCATCGGTCGACGCCGCTCCCGAACTGGATCGCGCGCTTCGGGCGTTCGGCGATCGCGGCCGGCAGGCCCCGGTGCTGGGCGAACGCGCGGAAGCACTCCTTCGTGAGGGCGCCGGGCAGCCGCCGTTCGATCGGGATCGACCCCGCGGCCGCCACGAACTCCGGTTCGAGGAACGGGGCCCGGAGCGTCCGTCCGAACCGTCGCGCGACGCGCTCGGCGCGCGGTCCGTCCTCGTCGAGCGCCCGGCGGAGGTCGAGCCGCGCCCGCGTCTCGGCCTCCCGAGGCGAGAGTCCCCGGAAGTGGGCGTAGCCGAGGAACAGTTCGTCCACTCCCTGGCCGCACAGCACCCTGGCCGCCTTCGATCGCGCCAGCCCGGCCGCGAGCGAGACCAGGACCGCGCGGCCGGTCGGCGAAACGCCGTCGAGCTCGTCGGAGATCGTCGGCACGAGCCGGTCGAGCTCCGCGGGCGTGAGGACCGACGGCTCCCACGGTCGCCCAAGCCGCCCGGCGGCCGACCGGGCCGCGTCGAGGTCCGCGCTCCCTTCGAGACCGACCGTGATCAGCCCCAGCGACGGGAGATTCCGCAATTCCCAGACCAGCAGGGACGAGTCCACCCCTCCCGAGAACAGCACGTCGACGGGCGCGTCCCCCCCGCGGAGCGGCCGGAGGGAGGAGTCGAGCGCCCGGTCGAGAGACTCGAGTTCCGAGGGGGCCAGCCGGGCGCCAGGGGACACACGGGGGCAGGGCGACGGAGAGGTTGAAGGCTTATCTGTGGGCGCGCTGGACAACGCCGTGCCTCCCGCCATGCTGAGCGCGCCGGCGAAGCGGCCCGTGCGTCGCGCGCTGTTCGTCGACCGGGACGGGACGCTCAACCCGGACCTCAAGTACTTGAAGGAGGCCGACCGGCTCGAACTGTTCCGGGGCGTGGGGCGGGCCCTGGCGCTCGCGCACGATCACGGCTACCTCGTGGTCTGCGTCACGAACCAGTCCGGGATCGCGCGCGGCCTCTACACGCCCGACGACGTCGAGCGGATCCACGCCCGCCTCAACGAGCGGCTCGCCCCGCACCGCGCGCGGATCGACGCGTTCTACTACTGCCCGCACGCGCCGGAGGACCAGTGCGCGTGCCGCAAGCCGGGGACCCTCCTGTTCGAGAACGCCCAGCGCGACTGGAACATCGACTTCGCGGGGAGCGCGATCGTGGGCGACCGCGGGGTCGATGTGGAAGCGGGACGCCGGCTCGGGCTCCTGACCGTGCTCGTCGCGCGGTCCGGCCACGAAGCCGAGATCGATCGCGAGCTGGCCTCCGACCGCATCGTACCCGAGATCCGATCGCTCGCGTTCGAGCCCGCGGTGCTCCGCGTGCTCGCCCGCGGCTGACGCCGCTTCGGAATCGTTAAGGCTCCGTCCGGGTGGGGCCGGCGGCGACCCCCCGTGCTCGGCCTTCTTCCCGCGCTCATCGGCAGCGCCGCGACGGCCGTTCTGGCCGGCGCGGCCGTCTATGCCCGGGCCCTCACGCCGCCAGGCGGCCTCGTCGCGGCCGTCTTCGGCATCGCGATCGTGGTGCTGGCCGGCTTCCCCTACCTGGCGCTGCTGATCCTGTTCTTGGCGGCGAGCACGCTCGCGACCCGGTACCGGTTCGCGGCCAAGCAGGCCCGCCAGGTCCAGGAAGGGGTCCACGGCGAACGGGGGGTCTCGAACGTCGTCGCCCACATCCTCATCCCGACGGGGCTGGCGATCTCGGGCGGGATCTCCCCGCCGCTCCTCTCGGGCCCGACCCTCGCCGTCCTTTACACGGCCGCCCTCGCGTTCGGCGCTTCGGACACGTTCGGCAGCGAGTTCGGCGTGCTCGCGGGCCGGGCCCGCAGCATCCTGACGCTCCGGCCGGTCCCCTCGGGCACCAACGGCGGGGTCTCGGGGCGCGGGGAGGCGTGGGCCTTCGTCGGCGCCGTGACCACCGCGCTCGTCGGCCTCGGCCTGTTCGTGCTGTTCGCGGCCCCGCGGCCGACGCCGCTGCTCCTGGTCGCGGTCGCCGCCACCGCCGGGTTCCTGGGCTGCCAGGTGGACTCGGTCCTGGGGGAGACCCTCGAGAACCGCGGGTATCTCACGAAGGGCTCGACGAACTTCCTGGGCATGCTCTCCGCGGTGGCGATCGCCGGGGCCGTGCTCGTCCTGGTCGGGGGCGCGGGATGAGCCGCTCGCGGTCGCGGGGCAGCGTGGTCCTGCTGTCGGGCGGCATGGATTCCGCGACCTGCCTGGCGCTCGCCGCGCGGGATGCGGCGCCGGTCCACGCCCTCACGGTCCTCTACGGGCAGCGCCACGCGCGGGAGGTCGGGGCCGCGCGCGCGCTCGCCCGGCGGTTCCGAGCGACGGAGCACGTGGTCCTCACGCTGCCGCTCGGGCCGCTCCTCGACTCGGCGCTCACGCGCCGGGGGCGGTCGCTCCCGAAGCGTCCGGGCCGGTCCGGGGCGATCCCCGCGACGTACGTTCCCGCCCGGAACACCATCCTGCTCGCGATCGCGCTGGGCTACGCCGAGAGCCACGGGCTCGATCGGATCTACCTGGGGGCCAACGCGATCGACTATTCGGGCTACCCCGACTGCCGGCCGGAGTTCCTGCGCGCGTTCGAACGGCTCGCGCGCCTCGCGACGAAGGCGGGCGTGGAAGGGCGGCTGCGTCCGCGCGTCCTCGCCCCGCTCCTGCGGCGCTCGAAGCGCGAGATCGTGGAGTTGGGGGAGCGCCTCGGGGTTCCGTGGGCCCTGACCTGGAGCTGCTACGCCGGCGGGCGACGGCCGTGCGGGCGGTGCGACGCGTGCCGGCTGCGGGCGCGCGGCTTTCGCGAGGCCGGGGTCGTCGACCCGACGGTCGCGGCCTAGGCCGACGCGGGCTTAGCCGCGGGCGGGTCCGCGGGGGGCACCACCGAGGTGCAGAACGAGCACCGGTGCGCGGCGAGCGGGATCTGGGAGAGGCACTCGGGGCAGGCCCGGGTCGTCGGCGCGGCGGCCGCCTTCTTCGCGGCCTGGCGGTCCATGTAACGCTGGTACGGGAGCGCGACCGCGAAGAAGATGACGAGGACGATCGTCGTGAAGGCGATCAGGGCGTTCAGGAAGGCGCCCTGCATGAACGTGCTGCCGTTCACGGTGTAGATCCACGTCGAGAAATCGAAGTGGCCCGCGACGCCGATGAGCGGGGTGAACACGTCCGCGACCAGCGCGGTCACGAGCGCCGAGAAGGCGGCGCCCATGACGAAAGCGATGGCGAGCTGGACGAGGTTGCCCCGCGAGATGAACGTCTTGAAGTCTTCTCGGATCGACGCCATGGTCGCACCCTCGGCGGGAACGAGACGCCGGCTACTTGATGGTTCCGGCGCGCGCTACATCGACTCGAGGCGGGGGACCCCGAGCAGGTCGAGCGTGTTCCCGAGCGCCTGCCGGGCGGCGGCGACCAGCGCGAGGCGGCTCGCCCGCTCGTCGCCCGACCGCAGCACCGGCACGGACTGGTAGAAGCGGTTGAACGCGTCCGCGAGGTCGTGCGCGTAGCCCGCGACCGAGTGCGGGTGGGCGGTGCGCGCGGCGTAGGCGACGACGCCCGGGAGCCGGGAGAGCGTGCGGACGAGGTCGACCTCCTCGGCGAGCCCCAGTCGGCCGGCCTCGAACGGGAACGGCCCCCCGGCGGAGTCCGACCGGCGCAGCACGCTCGAGGCCCGGGCGTAGGCATACTGCACGAACGGCCCGCTGCGCCCCTCGAAGGAGAGCGCATCCTCCCACCGGAAGACCACGGGCTTTTCCGGGGCGACCCGGACGATGTGGTACCGGACCGCGCCCGCGGCGACCGCCTCGGCGATGCGGTCGACGTCCGCGTCGGCGAGGTCTTCGCGTCGGGCGAGGACCTCCTTGCGCGCGCGCTCGAACGCCTCGTCGAGCAGGTGGTCGAGCCACACCGCCGACCCGCCGCGCGTCGACATCCGACCGCCCTCGGGCACGGTGATGTCCTGGTAGATCACGAACGTCGGCCGATGCGCCTCGCCGAGCTCTGCGAGCAGCGCCTCCAGCGTCCGGGCATGGAGCTGGTGGTCCTGGCCCAGGACGTCGACCGTCTCGGGGAATCGGGCGAACTTCGCGAGATGGTAGGCGACGTCGCGCGTCACGTAGAGGCTCGTCCCGTCCCCTCGCTGAAAGACGACGAGCGCCGACTCCTTCGGGAGCCGGTAGCTCGAGGTGTCGATCGCCCAGGCCCCGTTCGCCTGCTCGACCGCGTGGGGAGCGTGCCGCAGCCGTTCGAGGACCCGATCGACCGATCCGTCGGCGACGAAGCTCGATTCCCAGACGAACTCATCGAACCCGATCCCGAGCCGCGCGAGCGACTGGAGCATCCCGTCGAGGATCTGCTGGGCCAGCTCGTGATGGCGGGGCGGGGGTTCCAGGCTCTCGACCCGCTGGACGACCTGGGCCACCTCGTCGCGGGCTTCCGCGTGCTCCTTCACGTACGCGCTCACCGCGGGGTACGGCCGGCCCCAGCGACGGTCCGGCTTGTCGTCGGGCCGCTCCTCGCCTTCGACCGCGGCCCGGATCGGGGCGGGCCAGTCGGCGAGCGGCTTCGACCAGATCCAGGAGATCATGGCGGCCTGGCGTCCCATGTCGTCGACGTAGTACTGGGTCGTGACCGCCTCGCCCGCCGCCCGGCGGACGCGGGCGAGCGTGTCGCCGATGATCGCGTTGCGCACGCGGCCGATGTGGAACGGGCCCGTCGGGTTCGCACTGGTGTGTTCGACGCAGGCGGACCGTCCGTCCGGCTCGGCGTGCCCGTACCGCTCGCCACGCGCGAACACCCGGTCGAGGGTGGCGGTCACGAGATGGGTCGGCTCGAACGCGACATTGACGTAGCCACCCTTGGCCGAGACGGCCCGCACGCCCGGGGTCGCCGGGAACGCCCCCGCGAGGCGCGCGGCGAGCACGTCCGGGGCGACCTTCGCCCGGCCTGCGAGCCGGAAGACGGGGAGCGCGATCTCCCCGTCCGGTCCCCCCTCGGTCGACAGCAGCCCTCGGAGCGCCGGGGCATCCGTCGGGAGCGACTGAGCGGCCAGGGCGACCCCGAGCCCCACGACCACCGGAGGGAGCAGGTCGTCCCACGGATCGGCCGACGGGAGCGGACGGTCGGCCGGCGTTGCCTTCACCCTCTCCGCTCGGGAAGCGCTTTACGGGGGCGTCCGTCTTAACGGTTCCCGATGGCGGAGCTCGTGCTGGTCCGATACGGCGAGCTCGCGCTCAAGTCGCCGCCGGTGCGGCGGGAGTTCGAGCGGCTCCTGCGGCGGAACATCCTCGACCAGTTCGTCGCCGACGGGATCACGGGGCGGTTGCGATCGGATCGGGGGCATCTCTACGTCGAGGTGGACGACGGGGACCGGGCGGTCCGGGCCCTGTGCCGGGTGTTCGGGGTCACCTCGGTGAGCCGGGTCCAGGAGGTCCCGACCGACCGGACCGCGATCCGGGACCGGCTGCTCCAGCTTTCCGCCCCCCGGCTCTCCCCCGGGTCGTCCTTTGCGGTCCGCGCGCGCCGGACGGGCCAGCACCCGTTCACCAGCCAGGAGCTCGCCCGCGACCTCGGGGGCGACGTGCTCGATCGGTTCGCCGATCGGGGGCTGCACGTGGACCTGGAGCACCCCGACGTGGAGCTGTTCGTGGAGGTACGCGGGCCGATCACGTACCTGTACTTCGACCGGGACGAGGGCCCGGGCGGCCTCCCGCTCGGGGTCGCCGGACACCTCGTCGCTCTCGTCGACGGGCCGCGCGGCGCGTTGGGGGCGTTCCTCATGATGAAGCGGGGCTGCCGCGTCGGGCTCGTGGCCGTGCCGTCGGGCGAGTCGCTCGCTCGCGGGATCCTCGCGCGCTTCGATCCTGGCACGCGGCTCGCGAGCGCCGCCGCGGAACCGGCCGAGTGGTCGAGCACCGTTCAGCGGCTCGCCGACGACTGGCACGCGGACGGCGTGGTCCTTCCGATCCCGGTCGAGGAGTTCCCGGAGGCACGGGCCGTGTGGGGCGCCCGGGTGCTGTTCTCGCCGACGGTCGGTCTGAGCGACGACGAAGTGGAGGAGTGGTGGAAGAGCGTGGCCGCGCTCGCAGCGTGACCCAGCGCCGGTTCGGCGAGGAGCCCGGATCGGACGGCGCACCCCCGGCGCCGGCGTCCCCGAGCCAACGAGCGCCTCCGCTGCCGGCCTCGTCCGCTTCGGAGATCTCCCGCGAGCCCTCGGACCTCGAACTCCGGGAACGGCAGATGCGCTGGCTCCGCGAGCGGGATCGCTTCCTGGCACGGTCTCCGGCCGGCGCGGAGACGGAGAAGGAGCCGTAGCCGGTCCCGTGCCCGAGCCCTCGATCCCCCCGTCGGAGCTCGAGGTCCTGGCCGCGATCGTCGAGACGTTGCTGCCGGGCAGCGCCCCGGGCGAGGACGCGCCGTCACCCTACCCCCGCGGAACGGCCGTGGGGGTCGACCGCGACGTGGCCGACCAGGTCGAACGCCTGCCGGCCGCGTTGCGGAGCGAGTTCCGCTCGCTCCTCCGCGCCCTCGAGGGGCACGGGACGAGCCTCCTCCTGGACGGACGGTGGACCCGGTTCACCCGGCTGGACTCGGCCGGACGGGCCCGCGTCCTCGCCGGATGGTCCACGAGCCGGCTTTCCGTCAAGCGGAAGGGGTTCGCCGCCGCCAAGCGGCTCGCCGCCTGGAGCTACTTTTCCCGACCGATCGCCGCGGGCGGGCATCCGCTCTGGACCCGCCTGCACTATGCGCCGGCGGGGCTCGCGGCGGACCTACCGGACCCGATGGGCGGGCTCTCGCCGATCCGACCGGCCGGCGACGTCGAGGAGATCGCCGACGTCTGCGTCGTGGGCAGCGGGGCGGGCGGAAGCGTCATCGCGGAGCGCGCGGCGCGCGCGGGGTACCGGGTCGTGGTCCTGGAGGCGGGGGCCTGGATCCCTCCGCGGGAGTATCCTCGGGTCGAGCGGGAGGCCTTCGACCGGATGTACCTCGGCGGCGGCATCGTCCCCACCCGCGACTCCGCGTTCGCGATCCTCGCGGGGGCGACGCCGGGCGGGGGCACGACGATCAACTGGATGACCTGCCTGCCTCCCGTGGCGGAGGCGCGGGCCGAGTGGGTCCGGGACGGCGGGCTGGACGCCCGTCCCGGGTCCGGTTTCGATCGCGCGCTCCGCGAGGTCGTCGAGCGCCTGGACGTCTCCACGGTGGCGAGCGACGTGAACGCCTCCAACGAAGCGCTCCGGCGAGGCTCGCTCGCGCTGGGGTACGTCGAAGGAACGGACTGGGACCTCATCCCGCGCAATGCGGTCGGCTGTGCCCGCCGGTGCGGCTCGTGCGCGTTCGGGTGCCCGTACGGGGCGCGGCGCTCGAGCCTGACCACGTACCTCGCGGAGGCGATGCGTCTCGGGGCGCGCCTCTACACCAGCGCCCGGGCCCAGTCGATCGAGGTCGCCGGTGGCCGCGCCCGGGGCGTGGTCGGCCAGCTCATGGAGGAAGGTCGGGCGCGTCGCATCACCGTCCGGGCCCGGGCGATCGTGGTGGCCGCCGGCGCGCTCGAGACGCCGGCGCTGCTCCTGCGCTCGGAGGTCCGGCACCCGGGGGTCGGCCGAGGACTGCGCCTCGATCCGACGACCGCGCTCGTCGGCGAGTTCGCCGAGCCCGTCCGCACCTGGGAGGGCCCGCCGCAGACGATCGCGGTGCACCGCTTCCGAAGTACCGATGCGGGGGCGCACGGCCCGTGGATCGAGGTCGCCCCGACGCACCCGGGGCTCGCGGCGCTCGCGACCCCGTGGCACGGGTGGGCCGACTACCGACGGCTACTCGAGCGGTTGGAACACGTCTCCACCCCGATCGTGCTCGTGCGGGATGTGGGCGAGGGTCGGGTCACGATCGACCGCGACGGGCGATCGATCGCCGACTACCATCTCACCGCGCGTGACCGACGGAACCTGGCGCGCGGCCTCGAGGAGACCGCCCGCATCCTGGTCGCAGCCGGCGCGACCCGGCTCCTCTCGGTCCACGCCCGCTCGCTCGAGGCCGGGGACGGCAAGTCGGTCGTGCGCCCGGGCGAGCTCGAGCGGTTCGTGGACGGCATTCGTCGCGCGGGGGTCCGCGAGCAGTCGATCGCGCTGTTCTCCGCCCACCCCCTGGGCTCGGCCAGGTCCGGACGGGACCCGCGGACGAGCGCCGCGCGCCCTTCGGGCGAGGTCCACGGGGTCGACGGGCTGTGGATCGGCGACGGGAGCCTGTTGCCGTCGGCCCCCGGGGCCAACCCGATGCTCTCGATCCTCGCCGTCGCGGCGATGGTCGGGGAGGCGCTCGTCGCCTCTCTCGGGGCGGCCGCTCCGTCCCCGGCGGCTGGCTAGGGTTAAGTGGCCCTCCTGGGTGGGCGCCGCCGCACGGGAAGGACACGATGCCGCAGTGGACGGTCGAGGGTTCGTTCTACGCTCGCCGGGGCTATTGGCAGCCGTTCTCGAAGACGCACGAGGCCCCCACGAAGGAGGCGGCGGCCGAGTGGACGCTCTCGGAGATCGGGGGCTGTCACCACGTGAAGCGACACCAGATCCGGATCGTGAACGTCGGCCCGGCCGCGCCATGAGCGGGGCCCCCGGCGAGGTCAGCGAGCAGCAGGTCCAGGAGGACCTGATCCGGCTCGATGCGTACCGCGACCAGCTCAACGCCATGCTGCAACAGCACCAGATCCTCGAGGCGTCGCGGGCGGACCACCTCCGGGCCCGAGAGAGCCTCGAGGGGATCGACCGGGCCTCGCCCGGCACGGAGTTCCTCCTCCCGCTCGGGGGCGAGGCGTACGTCCGGGGCGCGATCGATCGCGCCGCCCCGGTCCTGATCGGGGTCGGCTCGGGGATCGTCGCCGAGATGGAGCGACCGAAGGTCCTCGAGCTCCTCGCCCAGCGCCTCGTGAAGATCGACGAGGCGACCCGGGAGATGGAGGGGCAGATGAACGCCCTCAACGACCGGATCCAGATGCTCTCCCGGCGGCTCGACGCGATCGCCCGTTCCGCGGCGGGCCCGTCCGATGTGGGCCGCAATTAAGGCGCGCCTGCGGGGCGCCGACGCCGAGCCCGCCGCGCCGCCGACGAAGACCGCCGCGCCCGCTCCTTCGGGCGGGGGCCCCCCGCCCGCCCCGCGGCCGTCGGCCCCGCCCGCCCCGTCGAACCCGGGGGGAGAGGACGAGCTGTTCACCGAGGGGTTCCTCGGCCATCGGCTCAAGGAGGGCACCATCGACGACGTCCTCGACGAGCTCGAGATCGTGATGCTCCAATCGGACGTGGCGTTCCCGGTCGTGGAGCGGCTGCGCCGCGACCTTCGCAAGGAGCTGGGGGGGAAGAAGCTCAAGTTCGGGGTCGAGGCCGAGGCCGCGATCAAGACCTGCCTCGAACGGTCGGCCCGCGCGATCCTCGCGCGACCCCCGATCGACCTCGCGGCGACGGTCCGGGGCCACGCGCCGAAACCGTACGTCATCCTCTTCGTGGGCGTCAACGGCACGGGCAAGACGACGACGATCGCCAAGCTCGCCGGCTGGTTCCGCGGGCAGGGCCTCTCGAGCGTGATCGCGGCCGGCGACACCTTCCGGGCCGGGGCGATCGAGCAGCTCCTGGTCCACGGCGAACGGCTCGGGATCCGCGTGATCCGGCAGCAGGAAGGCAGCGATCCCGCGGCCGTCGCGTACGACGCCGTGGAGCACGCGCGCGCCAAGGGCGTCGACGTCGTGCTGATCGACACCGCCGGCCGTCAGCACACCAACGAGAACCTCATCGAGGAGGCGAAGAAGATCCGCCGCGTCGTGAAGCCCCAGTTGACGATCTTCGTCGGCGACGCGCTGAGCGGGAACGACGTGGTCGAACAGGCCCGTCAGTTCAACGAGGCCATCGGGATCGACGGGCTCATCCTGACCAAGCTCGACGCCGACGTGAAGGGCGGCGCCGCGCTCGGCACGACCCTCGTCACGAAGAAGCCGATCCTGTTCGTCGGGCTGGGCCAGGGGTACGCGGACCTGCGACCGTTCGATCCGGACTGGATGGTCCAGCGCCTGTTCGCGGAGGGGACCGCCGGGTGACCGCCCGGATCGACGTCGTCCTCGTGCGGCCGAAGGAGGACGGGAACGTCGGCGCCGTCGCGCGCATCGCCCGCAACTTCGGGGCCGATCGGCTGGTCCTCGTCGCCCCGCGGGCGCCGGTCGGGCCCGAGGCGCGACGCCGGGCGATGGGCGGCCTCGCCTTGCTCACGCACGCGACGCGGTTCCCGTCCCTCGAGCGGGCGGTCGCGGAAGCGGACCTGGTCGTGGGCACGACCGACCTCTCGACCGGCCGCTCGACCGCCTACCTGCGCCGGTCGGTGAGCCCGGAACGGTTCGGCGAGATCGCGCGGCCGCTCGTCGGCCGGGTGGCGGTCGTCTTCGGGCCGGAAGACAACGGGCTCGGACGGGACGAGCTCCACCGGTGCGACGTGCTGGTGCACATCCCCGCCCGGCGCGAGTTCCCGACCCTCAATCTCTCGCACGCGGCCGCGATCGTGCTCTACGCGCTCCACCGGGCCCAGGGGCCGGCCGATCCGGAGTCGACCCCGGCCCCCGAGGAGCTCCTCCTGAACGGGCAGGAAAAGGAGCTGTTCCTCGCCCGCGTGGGGGCGATCCTGGCCCGCACCGGCTACCCCGCGCACAAACGACGGGGTTTAATCCTCCTGTTTCGTCGTGTGTTCGGCCGGTCTACGCCCACTGAGGCGGAGTACCGGATGATGCTCGGCCTCCTCAAGAGCGTCGGGCGCGAGTTGGAACGGGGAAGCTCCCATGGCGGAAGGCAACGGCGACTGGCTGCGCGTGCGAGGGATCGGCCGTGAGCGGTTCGCGGGGTACGTCGCCGACTACCTGGCGACGCTCGGGTACACCGTCGAGCGGTCGGAGACCGCGGAGCCGTCGGAGAGCCGGGTCGCGGCCCACCTGGGCCGGATGAACCCGGCGGTCCCGCCGTCGGCGGCCGACGTCACGTTCCGCTTCTATCCGACCAGCGGCGGCGCGGCGCTCGTCTGGGAGACCCCGACCGCGATCCCCGCGGAGGAGCGCGGCCGCATGGACCGGTTCGTCCGCGAGATGACCCTCCACCTCGAGCGCGCGGTCGCGACCGAGAGCCACGCCACGGCGAAGGTCACCCGCCCGACGGATTTCCGTCTCCCGTGGGAGAACGGCGCCCGCCCCGGGCCCTCGCAAGCGTAGCTTTATAATCCGAACCCGGGTCCCCCGCGCGCGCTCATGGCGACCTCCGTTTACCGTCACATCGCCCGCTCGTTCCGCCAGACCCAGGGCGACGAGGGGGCCGCGCTGCGCCACGAGCGCCTCTTGACCTGGCGCCGCGAGGCGACCGTGACGCGGCTCGAGTATCCGACCCGCCTCGACCGCGCCCGCGCGATCGGCTACCGCGCGAAGGGCGGCTACCTCGTCGTGCGCGTCCGCGTGCGGCGCGGCGGTCAGAACAAGCGCGCGATCATCGCCGGTCGTCGCCCGAAGCACAAGGGCATTCTCCAGATGACGCTCAAGAAGAGCCTCCGCCGGATCGCCGAGGAGCGGGCGCAGAAGCACTACCCCAACTTGGAGGTCCTCAACTCCTACTGGCTCGGGGAGGACGGCAAGCAGAAGTTCTTCGAGGTCGTCCTCGTCGACCCCGTGCACCCCGAGATCCTCGCCGACCCCAAGATCAACTGGATCGCCGCGCCCAGCCAGAAGGGCCGCGTCTACCGCGGGCTCACCAGCGCCGGCACCGAGGGACGGGGCCTCCGCTGGAAGGGGAAGGGCACGGAGCGGTTCCGCCCGTCCTACCAGCGCAACCGCCGCAACACCCGGCGCACCCAGTCGAAGGTCATCCCGTAGCGCGCGGTTCGTCGCCGTCGACGAGCGTCTCCAGCGAGCGGCGACGCCGCTCGGCCTGGCGGCGGGCCCACCCGTGGAGCCCCTCCACGTGGACGAGCTCGCCCCGGAGGATCCGCGCGAGCCGACGGCGGTACTCAAGGTCGAGCCGCGCGGGCTCGGCGCTCAGCAGGTCCCGGAACCGCTGGGCGAAGTGGCCGCCCTCCGTGTCCCAGTCCGTCAACAGGATCACCCGGCGACTGGACCCGACGAGCGCCTGCGCGCTCCCGGCGAGCGACTGGCCCCGATGCACCGCCACGACCGGCCCCGGGATCCCCAGCCGGCGCAGGGCCCGTCGATCGCGCTCGCCCTCGACGAGGATCACGGTCCCGGGCTCGGCACTGTCGGCGCGGAGCTCCCGCCAGAGGTCGACGAACGCCTCGAACGGGTCGTCCGGGGTCACGGAGCCGCGCATCCGCCTGGTCCGACGGGTCGGGGGAGGGGCCGACACCGAGGACGAGACCGCAGTACTCCTATAGTCCTTCGTTCCTGAGGCACGCCCCCGAGGCCGCTGCTCGTGCCCGACCAGTTCACGCTCCTGCTCGAATGGCGACGCGGCGAGGCCGCCGCCCGCGGGTTGGCGAAGCTGCCCCACGACTTCTACCCGGCGACCGCGCTCTACCTCGCCGAGACGCGCCGGTCCTACGAGGCCGAGCTGCGCGAGAACCCGTCCGGAAGGAAGGGCGACATCGCGCGGCAGACCTACCAGCGCGCGAGCTCGCTCGCGCGGGACATCGTCGAGGGCCGGGCCCAGAAGGTCCTCGTCGCCGCGTTCCAGGCGAGCGTGGGCGGCGCCCGGGACCTCCCCAACGCGCTCGCCGAGGAGCGCGAGCTGTTCGACCACCTGCTCAACGCACTGCTCCAGCACCGCCGGACCGCGACCCCGTACCTCGAGCCCGGCGGCGGACCCGCCTCGCCGTCGGGGCACGCCCCCCTGCGCGCTCCCGAACCGATGCCGGAGCGCCCGGCGACGCCGCAGCCAAGCCCGGCGCCCGGGCCGGCGGCGGTCGCGTGGGTGCGGATCGTGAAGGACGGCCGCCCGATCGAGGTCGGGTCGGAGACGATCGACCTCCGCGCGGACGACGTGCTCTCGCTGCCGGCCGACACGGCGAAGCTGCTCGTCGACGCGAAGGTCGCCGAGCCGATCCACCCGGGTCCGCAGGCGCACGTCACCTGAGCGCGGCGAGCGCCGGGGCCGACGCGGGCGCGGCGAACTCGAGCGCGCGGAACCGGTCGAACCCGAACAGGAGGTTCTTGGCGGCGAGCCGCAGCCGGACCTCCGCTTCCGCCGAGCCCGCCTCGCGCTGCGCCTCCTCGAAGAGCGCGGAGAACCCCCACGCGCCCAGCGCCTCGGCCTGGGAGCGGTCGCCGAGCGCCACGAGGCCGGACGCCCGGGCGACCGCCCGGATCCGGTCGAGATCGACGAACACCGAGAGGTCCGCCGTCCCCGGCTCCGCCCGGGGATCGGGCACGACGCGGTGCTGGCGGACCGCCGCGAGGGTGCCGTCCGGGTGTCCGGCGAGCAGCTCCGACTCCCCGAGCCCGTAGTCGAGGAGCAGGGCGACCCCGCCGGCGAGGTGGTCGGCGACCTCGCGGACGAACCCCTCGGCCGCCGGCGAGAACTCGAACACGGTCCCCGGCTCGGCCCGTGCCGGCAGCGGAGCTCCCGGGACCGCGCCGGGGGGTCCGTCCTCCGTCTCGATCCATCGGTCGCCCGCGCGACGGACGCCGAGCTCGACCCACCCGCGCTCGGTGCGCCGGATCCGACGGAACGGCTGGGCGTCGAGGAACTCGTTCGCGAGGACCACGCCGGTGATCGGACCGTCGGCCCCGACGGAGGGCCGGGAGCTGAGGCGGACCCCCGCCGCCTCCGCGGCGGGACCGGCGCGCCGCGCGGCCCGCTCGCCGAGCGGCCCGGAACGTTCGACGAGCCGGTAGTCGGTCGGCCGATCGACGGGAGGGGCCCGCGCGAGCTCTTCGAGGAGCGTCGCGGCGAGGGTGCCGTCCCCGGGGCCGACCTCCACGACCGCGAACGGTCCCGGCCCACCGAGCGCCCGCCGGACCGCGAGGATGCGTCGGGCGATGGTCCGCCCGAACAGCGGGCTCACGTGGGCGGCCGTGTAGAACTCCCCGGCGGTCCCGAGCGGGGGGTCGGGCCGTTCGTAGAAGCCCGCCCCGGGCTGGTAGAGGGCGATCTCGGAGAACCGGTCGTAGGGGACGAACCCATCGTCCCGCGCGGCGGCGCGGAGCGCGGCGTCGACCCGGGCGGCCCGCGCCCCGTCCGCTCCGTCGTCGGGCATCGCCGACGGGCCGGGCTCAGCCGATGTAGCCGAGGTCGTCGCGGGCGCGCTCGGCGCTCGCGGGGGTCGTCTCGGACCCGCGGGCCTCGGCCTCGTGGATCTTCTGGGCGATCTTGTCGATCTCCTGGGCCTTCGCCTTGAGGGCCGCGAAGTCGATCGAGAGGCCGAGCGCGTTGCACAGCACGTGCAGCACCGCCTCCGCGCTGCGCGGGTCGACGAAGTAGCCGCTCGTCTCCCCCATGAGGCAGACCCCCTCCATGCCGTAGAGCCGGCCGAGACCGAGGAAGAGACCGCTGGCGCCGATGAGGCCGCCCCCGGGGTCGTTCCGGGAGAACGTCACGCCGAACTTCTTCATCGCGGCGACCCGTTCGGGGTTCGTGGCCGCCCCGAGGACGCGCGGCTCCTCGACCACGCGGCCCTGGGCGAACCCGGCGAGCGTGAACACCTCGCGGACCCCGAGTCCCTGGCAGTAGTCGAGCACGCGCTCCGTGATCTCGTACTGTCCCTCGGGCGAGATCCCCTGGTAGTCGCCACCGAGCACGAGGATGTCCCGGCCGCCGGCGCCGGACGCCTTCCAGTAGTGGAGGTCGTTCGAGACGAGGCGGATGATCCCTTCCTCGCTCACGTAGACCTGGGGCGGGAAGAACTTCGAGAAGATCGTGGCCAGCGGCTTCGCCGGCAGCTGGTCCTTGAGGTAGTCCGCGGCGAGCTTGCCGACGTTCCCGACGCCCGGAAGGCCCTCGATCAGGATCGGGTCCTTGAGCGAGACCTTCTCGATGGGGCGGATGACGACGTCCTCCACGGTTCCCCTCGGACGCGAGAGCGAGGGTCGGGCGATAAGGTTTCGGTAACGGGCGGTTCAGCCGATAGCCCGGCGGGAGCCGCTCACGCCGTATGCCAGCCGGACTCGCCGACCTCGAGCCGCACGATGCGGGCGAGGTCCGGGTGGTTCCCGACCTTCTCGACATAGAGCGTGTGCTCGTAGCGGTCCCCGTGCGGCTCGGCCCGGAGCTCGAAGGAGAGGTCCGCGAGGTCCTGGAGGAGCCCGAAGACCGCGCGCTCGTGGCCCAGCGAGTGGGCGGTGAGGAGCGCCTGGCCCCCGATCGTCTGGCATCGGTGCCGGATCTGGCGGGCGACCGTCGTCACGTCGTGCGGCTCGAGGACCTCGAAAAAGAAGTCGACCGAGTCGACGACGAGCCGGAACGGCGTGTCGATCTCGGCGAGGTCCGACAGCATCCGGTTCGTGAGGCTGAACGACCCCTCGAACCGGTCGCGGGGCGGCTCCTCGCGGAGGCGATCGAGGGTGAGCCCGCGTTCCCGGGCGCGCGCCACGTCGAGCCCCCGGACGAGGACCCGGTCGTAGTACTCGTCGGCGAGGTTGACGATCTTGATCTCGGCCGGGTCCCAGCCGAAGTCGTCGAACGCCTTCTGGACGTCCTCGCTCCGCTCGTACGTCGTGTAGAACAGCACCGGCGTCGAGCCGGCCCCCGCGTGGGCGAACTGCTTCGCGAGGAGCGGCGCGCCGGACCCGGAGTGGCCGTGCAGGATCGCGAGCCATCCCGGCGGCAACGCCGTGTGGATCGGCTGGTCGACCTCGGGGATGCCGAGGAGCTGGCTCGGCTCCGCCACGCCTAACGGCCTCCCCGGGCGATGTCGATCGTCTCGTCGACGACGAGGTTGAGCATCTGCTCGACGGGGGTCGCCTCCTCGTCGTTGGTCTCGAGCACGAGCGTCACCACCTGCTTCGACTTGAGATTGTTGAGCAGGATGTGGAAGAACTCGGAGAGGAGCTCGGGGGGGTTGTGGATGGCGAGCGAGTTCACGGAGTCGATCACGACGAGGGTGCGCGGGTGCGGGTACTTCCGGATCAGGTACTCGATCCGGAGCATGATCTCCTCGAGCGCGCGCGGACTGTCGATGTACGTCGCGTTCGGGAGCGGGTTGGCGTAGTTCATCATGATGTGGCTGATCGCGTCGACGAACGAGATCCGGTCCGCGGGCACGTCGAGCGCCTGCGCGAGGGTCCAGACGAACGACGCGGGGTTGGTGATCGTCGCGTAGATCGTGTGCGCGCCCGTCTCGCTGCCGACGTCCCGCAGGGTCGCGTTCAGCACGGCGAAGTAGTGATCGGCGTACTCGCGCGGGTCGAGCTTGAGCGCCACCGCGCTGCCCGGGGGGAGGGCGCGGAGGCGCTCGCTGATGTCGACGGGCACGGCCCTACGCGCCCTCCGGGCGACCGCCCTTCAGGTGGGGCGCGAGGAGGATGCCGATCGGCGTCAGCTCCATCACGTACTGGGCCCGGGAGTGGGCGGTGCCCCGCATCTTCACGATCTGGAGGACGCGCAGGATGTCGCCCTGCCGCCGGGTGTTCCACAGCAGCACCACGCCGTCCACGATCGCCTCCTCGACGCCGTGGAGCGAGTAGCGCCCCGGCGTCGGGCTCACTTCGGAGACGAGCAGGGAAGTGCATCCCTCGTCGGCGAGGGCCTGCCCCAGGCGGAGCATGAAGTCGCGGATCCGTTCGTCGCGCCGGATCCGGTACCCGACGCTCGTCAGGGAGTCGAGGACGAGCCGCTTCACGCCCATCGAGCGAACGAGGTCGCGGATCGTCCGGATGAGGATGTCGATCTCGTCCGGCAGCAGCTCCTCGTGCTCCAGACCCAGCCGATCGTAGACTACCGGCAGGTCGACGAACACGAGCGAGCCGTCGAGGACGAGGTCCGAGCGGAAGAACTCGAAGGTGGACAGGTTCTGCATCAGCTTGTCCGAGGCCTCGGTCACGGAGATGAACAAGGAGCGCTCGCCGCGCTCGGCGCCCCGGACGAGGAACTCGAGCGAGAGCGTGGTCTTCCCGGTCCCGACGCTCCCCGCGACGAGGACCATGTTGCCCCGCGGGATGCCGCCGCCGAGGATGTTGTCGAGGCCCTCGATGCCCGTCGCGCACCGCTCGAGGACCGTGGCCGGCGCCATCAGACCGCCGGTACGGGGCACCTCCGCGGGAGGCAATGCCCCCGACGGCTCGTCCATCGGCGAAACGAGCCGTTCCGCCCGTATGAGGGTTTGGGTGAAGCCGCCGCGCGCCGCCCTGCCGGTCGGTCGGCGCGAGCGCCCGGCGGGCCGAGGCCCGGCCGACGGCTCAGGGTTCTCGGGACGCGGCCCCTTCGGTCCCGGCGGACGGCGTGTCCCGCAGGTCGCGGAGCCGCGCGAGGTCGATCGTCCAGACCGTGCCCTGCCCGCGGGGACGCAGCGTGCGGAGCGCCCCGGCCCGGCCGAGCCAGGCCCCGGCCGCGCGAACCGACTCGGCACTCGCGCCGACCGCCGTTCGGAGTTCCTCGACGGAGACGGTGAGCGTCTCGGCGGAGCCCGCCGCGGGGGACGACGCCAGCCACTCGACCACGGCGAGCGGATCCGGGACCCCGGAGAGGTTGGTCACACCCTCGGGGATCGCGGCCGCGGGGTCCCGCTCGGCCCTCGGCGCGGATGGCGGCCGCGCGGTACCGGGCCGGTGCGCCGTGCGGATCCACCGGACCGCGCCCCCCTTGCCCTCGAGCAACACCGCGTGGCCGCGCGGGAGGGCGAGCACCGCCTCCGGCGGGATGCCCGGCGCGAGGCGCGCGAACTCCCGCGCCTCTTCGGGTGACCCCCGGAACGTCACGAAGTCGGCGACGTTCGTCCATGTGGCCTCGCGGACCTCCTCCGGCAGCGAACCGATCGCCTGCGTGGCGACCACCACGTGGGCGTTCCGGCGCCGGGCGAGGCGCAACATCTCGGCGAGGCTCTCGTGGGCGAACCACTGCGCCTCGTCCAGCACGACGAACGTCTTGGACGGCTCCGTCCGGGCGAGCAGCTCGGACCAGACGAGACCGAGCAGGATCGCGAGCAGGTACCGCGCGACCGATTCCCCGACCCCGTCCGCCTCACCCGAGACGAGCACGATCCGGCCGGGCGCGAGCAGTTCGGAGGTACGCCGGGCCCCGCGGGTGGCGCACACCCACCGCTCGAGCACGGCGCTCCGCACGACCTCGTGGAGCAGTCGCCGCGCTCCCTCCGCGTCGTCGGGCCGGACCCGGATCTGGTCGGCGAGCTCCCGGACCGCCTGCTGCGCGACGGGGGTCTCGGGCCGCGGCGCCCGAGCTCCGGTGGCCAGCAACTGATGCGCCTCGCGGAGCGTGCCGTCCGGGAGCTCGGCGGCGGCGCGGAGCGCGCGGACGATGACCTCCTCGAGTCGCGGTCCCCAGAAGGCGGAGTCCGCGTACCGGCTCGCGCGCACCCGGCGGAGCGCGTGGACGAGGTCGTTGAGCCGACGCTCCGACCGGATCCGGTCCGGGGACGCCCCGATCCCTTCGAGCGCGTTGAACCCCGGCCCCTCCTCCGAGGCGGCGATCCATTCAACGCGCTCCCGCGCGGAGGTCGGCAGCGCGGCCCGGATCGCCTCCGCCGTGTCGCCGATCGGATCCAGGACGATCACGCCGCCGACGCGCGCGGCGCGCACCGCGAGAGCCACCAGCAGCGAGCTCTTGCCCATCCCGGTCTCGCCGAGCACGGCCAGATGCCGCCCCTGCGTCGGGTCCAGCGGTAGGCCCACCGGGGACCCGTGCAGGGTTCGCCCGAGCGGGATCGCCGGGAGCGGCACGAGCTCCCAGTCGGCCCCGCGGGTGCCGGTCCGGCCGGGCCACAGGTTCAACAGCTCGGACTCGGAGACCACGAACCGGTGGGCCGAATTCGCCCGCCACGGTCCGGGGCGACGAAACCGCACGCCGTTCCCCCCTTCCGAGCGGAACGCCGCCTCGGCGGCCGAGAGCACCGCGCGCTCGTCGAGGGCCGCCGGGGAGTCCGGCGCGAGCGCGACGGCGAGTCGCGTCCACCAGAGGGCGGGCCGGTAGTTCCCCGGCGGCGGAGGACCCGGCGCGGGGAGCGCGCCGTTCGCTCGGCGGAGGGGCCCGCTTCCGAGCGGGCTCATGGGCCGGGGAACGGGGGCGACCTCCCATCGGGAGCGACCCGGGCTTCGCCGGGGCTCGAACCACACGCTGCCCATCGCGCCTCGAGGCAGCGCCGCGAACGCGAGCGCCCAGCGATCGAAGAGCGACGCCCGACTCGGCCCCTCCACGAGCGGATCCGGCCAGCCTCGGCGCGGCACACCGAGCGCGAGCGCGCGAGGCGCGACCGCAACGGTCCGCGATGATTCGGGGGTGCGTCGCGCCCAACTCCCGGGAGGGTACGCGGGGATCAACGCGCGCTCGACCCACCGGACCGCCGCCGGCGCCTCGGCCCGGAGGCGGACGCCCCCGGACGCGCCGGACCGTAGCTCGAAGCCCCACGACACCCCGAGACCGTGGGCGACCCGCAGCGCCGCCGCCTCCTCGGCCTCGGCGGACTCGGCGCGAGCGCGCGGGCCCGGGGGATCGGGGCGCGGACGGAACGACCACGACGTGGAGGCGGCGGTCGTCCCGGACACATCGCCCGGTGTCCCCACCCTCCCCAAGCCGAATCGACCGCACCGGAGGCTGAACGCTGCCGTTCGCCACGCTCAAGTAGCCGCCACGCCCCCGGGAGGTTCCCGCAGGACCCCGCGTCGATGTCGTCGCTCGAAGAGCAGATCACCGAGGTCGAGGACGAGATCCGTCGCACCGCCTACAACAAGGCGACCCAGGGGCACATCGGCCGGCTCAAGGCGAAGCTCGCCGTCCTGCGGATCGAACGCGAGACCCGGGCGAAGGGGAAGGGCGGAGGGACCGGCTACGCGGTCCGGAAGAGCGGCCACGCCACGGTCGGGTTGGTCGGCTATCCGTCGGTCGGCAAGTCGACTTTGCTCAACCGGCTCACCGCGGCCGAGAGCGAGACCGGGGCCTACGACTTCACGACGCTGACGATCATCCCGGGCATGCTCCGCTGGGGCGGGGCGTCGATCCAGGTGCTCGACATGCCGGGGCTCGTGCCCGGAGCGGCCCGGGGTCGGGGCCGCGGCCGGGAGGTCCTCTCCGTCGTCCGGTCGGTCGACCTCATCCTGTTCCTCATCGACCCGGAGCACACCGACCTGCGGGCGCTCGTCAACGAGCTCGAGGGCGCGGGCGTCCGCATCAACCAGCGGCCACCCCGGGTCGTCGTGCAGCGCGGCGAGCGCGGCGGGCTCACGATCTCGAGCACGGTGAAGCTCACCCACCTCGCCGGGGGGCTCGCGACCCAGATCGCCCGGGAGTTCGGCCTCCACAACGGGGCGATCGTCTTCCGCGAGGACGCGACCGCGGACCAGCTGATCGACGTGCTCGCCGGCAATCGGGTGTACGTTCGCGCGCTCATCGCGGTCAACAAGGCCGAACTCCTCTCGCCGGCCGAGCGCGAGCGGATGCGCGCCGACCTCAAGCCCTACGAACCGCTCTACGTCTCGGCCCGGACGGGGGAGGGCGTCGAGCAGCTGGTCGATCGGGTGGGCGAAGCGTTGCGGTTCATCCGCATCTTCCTCAAGCCTCCGGGCCGCCCCGCGGACATGGACGAGCCGTTGATCCTCCGCCAGGACGACACGATCGGAGAGCTCCTACGCCGGCTGCCGGGGGAGCTCGACCACACGTTCCGGTCCGCCCAGGTCTGGGGGCCGAGCGCCCGATTCCCGGGTCAAACGGTCGGGCGCGACCACGTCCTGCGCGACGAGGACGTCGTCACGATCGTCGTGGCCCGCGGGAGCGCTCGGGCGGTCGCCGAGCGCGCGGTCTAGGGCCGTCATCGAAGAGCGCGGCCCGGGCCCGTCCGCCCACGAGGTAGTGGCCGCGGTGGAACGGGTCGAGTTTCACCGATCGTTCGAGGGCGAGCACGGGCTCGAGCTCCCCCTCGGCCCGGCGGAGATGCTCGGGCGCCGAGGCGTCCCGGCCCATGCTGGCCGTCTTGAGCGCGATCAGGACGGGGGCCCCCGCGCCCCGGAGGAGGAGCCGGGCGTTGGAGAGCACGATCGCGATCTGGTCGGGCTGCGCGATGTCCGCGTAGAGGCCGTCCGCCGGCGGGACCAGGGCACTGTAGCTCCGCGGCTCCCGCGCGTCCCCGAGGACCGGGAGCAGCCCCGGCCATCGCTCCCCGAGCGCGAGCAGGCGCGCGAACGGCCGCAGGCTCCGCTCCACCGCATAGACGGCCCCGTCCGGCCCCACGAGGTCCGCGACGTGCGATGCGGTCGTGCCGCTCGCCGCCCCCAGGTAGAGCCAGCGTTCGCGTTCGGCCGGCAGGTCGCCCTCCCAGCCCCGCACGATCGCCGCGGCGAGCTTGGCCCGCATCGGGTCGAACGTACGGTACGGCCCCCCGGGCGCGTCCGACCAGCGCTCCCCGTAGACGGCGGGCGGCGCGGCGGCCGTACGCGTCCACAGTTCGGTCCGGTCCCGGCGGGGGTGCTCCACGAGACGGGGGGACTCCTTCCACGGCCGGAAGGGGCGCGCCTCCCTCATCGACCCCGCCTCCGGAGCTGCTCGATCCGCCGATCGCGCCGGGCCGTGAGCAGGCGGGCGAGGTCCGCGTGGGTCGTGGCGTCCGCCCGCACCGCGATCGCCGCCAGCGCGGCGAGGCTGCGCGCGTAGGCGGCCCGACGGTCGATCGGGACGTCGCCCATGCGCGCGGCCCGGTAGATCACGCCGAAGCGCGGACCGCGCTCGGGCGACGGGCGGCGACGCGAGCCGAGCAGCTGGAGCCGCGGGGCCCGCAGGCGCGCGAGCGTGTCCAGGCTTCCCGCGGCGGCGATCAGCCGGGCGGCGACCCGCTCCCCGACGACGGCCGACAGATTGGGCGCGACGGCGCGCGCCGCCTCCTCGAGCGTCGCCACGAGCCGGTCGTGGTGCTCCGTGAGGTGGGCCCGCAGCTCCTCCCAGAGCGTCGCGTAGCGTGCGAGGGTCGGCACGGGCCCGGCGAGGAACGATTCCGCCGCCCGTTCCTCGCGCCCGAGCGCCCGCTCGACCCGTTCCTCCTCGCGGGCGAGGGTGACCAGCACTTCCTCCGGGGCGCGGAGCGCCGCACGAAGTCGCGCCCGTCCCACGGCGAGCACGAACGTCCGTTCCTCGGCCGGGTCCTCCGCCGGGACGCGGGCCCGGGCCCGATGGGCCTCGGAGTCCGTCGCGAGCGCGACCGGCCGCTCGAGCGCCTCCACGAGCGACGGGGCCACGGCCGGGTCGACGATCCGCAGGGGCGTGTCGGGGGGCACCGCGGCCAGCGCCGTGACGAGCCCCTCCGGCACCGCAAGATCGGAGCTCGCGCCGTCCTCCTCGGACGGGCGCGCGGCGAACGCCACCGGCCGCTCCGCGCCCGGTCGCAGCAGGAAGAGCCGCGGGCCGCGAGCGACCACGACGGCCGGCTCCACCCGCTAGAACTCCTCGAGCGACTTCTGGAACCGGTGCCGCTCCTCGGGGACCTCGACCGGGTACTTCCCGGTAAGGCAGCCGAGGCAGAGCTGGTCCGCCTTCAAGCCGATCGACTCGACGAGCCCGGACATCGAGAGGTACTTCACGCTCTCGGCGCCGATCGCCTTCGCGACCTCTTCCTCGCTCCGCTCGTAGGCGACGAGATCGCGTCGCTCCTTCATGTCGACGCCGAAGTAGCAGGGAGCGCGGATCGGCGGGCAGCCGATCCGCACGTCGACGCGCGTGGCCCCGGCGGTCCGGACCATCTGGACGATCTCGCGCAGCGTCGTCCCCCGCACGATGGAGTCGTCGAGCAGGACGATCCGCTTCCCTTTGAGGAGGCCCGGGACCGGGTGGAGCTTCACCCGGACCTCGAGCTCGCGCCGGCGCTGGTCCGGGAGGATGAACGTCCGCTCGACGAACCGGTTCTTGATGAGCGCCTCCGCGTACGGGATCCCCGAGCCTTCGGCGAAGCCCAGCGCCTGCGGGCGCGCCGAATCCGGTACAGGGACGACGAGGTCCGACTCGGTCGGGCTCTCCTTCGCGAGGCGGACGCCGATGCGGTGGCGGACGTCGTAGATCGGGAGGTTCTCGAGGATCGAGTCCGGTCGCGAGAAGTACACCCACTCGAACATGCAGTGGGCCCGCTCGCCCGAGTTGGGGACCCGCGACGTGTGGGCGAGCTGCCCGCGCTCGAGGACCAGCACCTCGCCCGGCAGCACGTCCCGGACGATCTTGCCGCCCATCAGCTCGAGGGCGACCGACTCGCTCGCGACGGCGACCCCGCCCTCGACCGTGCCGAAGACGAGCGGCCGGATGCCGAGCGGGTCCCGGAACGCGAACACCGCGTTGCGCGTGAGCAGCACGACCGCGTAGCCGCCGACGAGCTCGGCGCAGGCGCGGCGGATCGCGCTCTCGAGGTCCCGGGTCTGGGAGTACTCGAGCGCGATCGCCTGGGCCATCGTCTCGGTGTCGGCGTTCCCGAGCAGTTCGATGCCCTGGCTCTGGAGGTGCCGACGCATCCGCTCGAAGTTGACGAGGTCCCCGTTCGCGGCGAGCGCCGCGTCCTGGTCCCGGAGCTTGAAGACGATCGGCTGGGCGTTCTCGAGGTCCGTGCTGCCGGTCGTCGGATAGCGGACGTGGCCGATCCCCGTCGAGCCACGCAGGGCGTCGAGGAGCTCCTGCCCGAAGATCTCGTGGACGAGCCCCATCCCCTTCTTCTGATGGAACGTCCCGTGGCTCGTCGTCGCGATCCCGGCCGACTCCTGCCCCCGGTGCTGGAGGGCGCGGAGCCCTCGGAAGATGTACGGGGCGGCGCCCTTGCCCTGGAGCGAGACCCCGACGACGCCACACCCGTCCCGAGCCGGCATGAACGGAGATGGGGGGGTGGGCGACCTCCTCCTTACCTCGCCACTCGGACCGCGGACTTAAGCGGTTCGGCGGGCGCGGCCGCCGGCGGCCGATCCGGGACCGGAGCCCATGCGGCCGGCCGACGCGCGCGCCGGATTTATCAAGTTCCGGAGCTTCGCCCGCGCGCCATGATAGCGCACGGCAAGCGCCTGGCTGCGGTTCTGATCGGAGTGGTCGTCTTTGCCCTCGTCCTGCCCGCCTCCAGTGCCCTCGGCCCATCCGGTTCGATGGCCGGGGCCCCGGCTTCGGCGACCCCGGCGTTGGCGGCGACGCTCTCCGGCGGCGCCAGCTCCCCGGCGTCCGGTTCGGCGGCCGGCAGCGCCGTGCTGTCGACCCTGCACGCCGACCACGCCCCGATGAACGAGGTGTTCCTTCCAAACTTCAACGCCCGCGAGCGCGTCGCGAACGGCGTCGTCGCTCCGCTCTACACGACCGCGCCGGCCCCCATGGGCCTCGGCGACTTCGGCATCCAGGACCAGGACGGCCAGAACGTCGGCACCATCTCCTACACGAGCAGCGTGAAGGCGTCGGTGACGTTCGGCTCGCTCGAGCCGCTCTACGTCGGAGCGGCCGGGCCGGACCAGTTCACGATCCAGGCGAACACGGTGCTCACGGACGTCACGGTGCTCAACACGACCGGGAACCAGTATTGGATCCAGAACGTTCCCGTCTACTACGCGGACTCCCAGACGCTGGTCTTCGAGGACAACATCTGGAACTTCTCGAACCCGTCGTTCTACTTCCCGCCGAACGGCATCTACGCGCACGGCCCGGGCGGGTTCTTCATCGGCGACGAGGTCTACATCGGCGTGGGGTCGGTCGCCTACACGCTGGCGCCACCGTTCACCGTCACGACCTACAACAACGCGACGATCCTCAACGACCGCCCCGCCGTCTTCTTCAACTACACCGTTTCGAAGGGCGGCGTCTCGATCTCGGGATCGTACGACTTCGCCGAGTTCAACTCGACCGGCGGCGCCGTCCCGACCGGACCGGCCGCCTCGCCGACGTATCAGATCAACGGGCAGGCCGCGAACCCGACCGGCTTCCTGCTCAACGACGCCGAGATCATGATCGGCGGGCCGGGCGGCGGGTCGACCACGAACTTCCTCGGGATCTCGGGGTCGGTCGGTCTCTGGACCCAGCCCAACGGGACCGATCAGTACGTGTCGGTCCCCTCCGCCTACGACTTCGGCACCGACACGGGCGAGACCTCGGCGGGGATCGCCGAGTACTCGACGGGCGGCGCGAACCCGACCGCGGTCCTGACGTCCGGCCCGTCCCTGCTCTACCCGCTCTGGGGGGTCGCCGGCTCGGTCGCACCCGGAGCGGCGACGTACTCGTTCTCGGTTAAGCCGTCGAACGCGTTCGTCTTCGCCGCTCCCGGGGGCTCCTTCAACGACAGCCTCGCGGCGTGGGCTCCGGTCCCGACGAGCGGGACGGCGACGTACGACCTGCCGCCCGGCACGTACTCGTTCCAGTTCCTCCTGTCGGACTACTCGCCGCAGGGCGCGACCTACGGCGCCTCGGGCACCGGCCACCACGCTAGCCCGGTGCCGGTCGACCTCCGATTCGACCCGCGGGCGGGGGTCTACACGCCGTTGTGGGCGTTCGACAACGCGCAGCTCGCCGCGATCTCGTTCTCCGGGCGAGGCTCCGAGCGCAGCCCCTACGTGCTGTTCAACAACGAATACGGCGCGATCGATCCGCTGTTCGGGGAGTTCAACGACTACGAGTTCCCGGTCTTCGCCGGGATCTTCCTCGTCGACACGTCCGCGTACGTCTCCGTCGTCGACGCGCCGTCGTTCCTCATCCACTACGCGATCGCCCCCGAGGCGTCCGAGGCCGCGGCCGTGGGCGTCCCGAGCACGAACTTCCTCGAGGAGAACTTCTACGGGGTCAGCCACGTGTCGATCGTGGGCGCCTCGGACCTGACCGGGTGGCTCTACGCGGATGACGCGGGCTTCACGCTCGCGAGCGTGGTCTTCTGGAACTCGTCGGACAACCTGATCGCCGGCAACGAGTTCCGCGTGATGAGCCAGGGGCTCATCCTCTTCGGCGGGACGAACAACGTCGTCTGGGGCAACACGTTCACGCCGGTCACCCTCCCGAGCCCGTACTCGAACGCCATCGCCTACAACGGGAGCACGTTCGCCTTCGAGCTGTGGGAGTCCGGGGACCTCATCTACAACAACGCGTTCCTGACCCCGATCACGGCGTACACGCCGACGGTCAACATCTACAACGGCGCCCCCGAGCTCTCGGTCGACACGTGGAACGTCTCCTACCGGTCGGCGCGGGACGTCCTCTCCGTGAACGGCTGGGGCCTCTCGGGCAACATCCTGGGCCTCAACTACGAGGGCGGGAACTACTGGTGGAACTACGGGACGCCGTCGGACCCGACGGGCGTCCTGCCGTACAACAACGGCGGGCTGATCACGGTCGGCGGGGACTACCTTCCTCTCGAACCGGCGGTCCACCACCACCACTGAGGCGGGGACGGGACGGCCCCGGGGGGGCGGGGGATGGGCGCGTCGGGCCGGGGCGAAGCCCGGCCCGACGCGGGAACGGGTCGGCGGGCGCTACCCGAAGAGGGCGGAAAGTCCCTCGGCCGCCTCTTCCTCGGAGACGCCCTTCTCTTCCTTCTTTTCCTCTTCCTTCTTCTCGCCCTTGCCGTCCTTCTTCTCGGCGGCCGGCGCCGGCGCGGCGGGCGCCGCGAACGTCTCGGCCTTCGCGAGGACCTCGGCGAGGTTGACGCCCTCGAGCGACGCGATGAGCGCCTTCACGCGGGCGGTGTCCGGGGCGACGCCCGCGGACGTGAGGACCCCGCTGAGGGCCTTCTCATCGATCGGCTTTCCGGCGGCATTGAGCAGCAGCGCACCATACACGTACTCCATCGTTCTCACTTCCGGGATTCTTGGGGGGACCCTCAGGTACCTGTAAGCTTTCCGACGAGCGCGGCCTCGCGCATCGCCTTCGCAAAGAGCGGCTCGATCGTCTCCTTCGTGACGAAGCCCGCCGCGAGGGCGAGTCCGAGGGCCCGCCGGTGGGCCCGCCCCACGAGGAGCGGGACCGTCTCGGGCGTCGCGTAGCCGAGCTCGAGCGCGAGCCCCAGCGCCCGATGGGCCGCGCGGGCGATCTCCGCCCGCCGGGCGTCGAGGTCGACCGACAGCACCGACGGCGGGTAGAACGTCTCGCCGTCCACCACGGCGCGCAGGGTGAGCCCGACCTCGAGCGGCAGGATGTCGAGGCGCGTCAGCAGGCCCGCGACCTCGCGCGAGATCGGCTGGCCGGCCTTCACGATCGTGGTGTCTTTCTTGAGGACGACCTTCCCCTTCTCGATCGCCGCGGGGAACCCCGCGTGCTGGAGCTCGCCGACGATCGGGCCCGGCTTGAAGCTCGTGGTCGTCGCGGCGACGAAGATGTCCTGCGGGGCGATCTCTCCGCCGCGCGCGGGCGTCGGCGACCGGGTCCGCGAGAACTCCTGGTAGAGCGAGAACGGGTTCCCCTCGGCGGCGAGGAGCGCGGTCTGGTCGGTGACCTGCTCGAGCAGCGGAGCCAGCGCGGGCCGCTCCTTCGCGGCCTTCTCGAGCGCGTGGCGGATCGAGCTGTTCGTCGCGACGAGGATCGGGTGCTCCTTCTCGCGGAACTCCCGCCGCATCGATTGGAGCGCCGAGGCCGGCACGCCGCGGAAGCCGACGACGGCGGTCAGCGGCTTCGAGAGCACGAGCGCGGCGAGGCGGTCGACGTGCGCGAGGCGTTCGGGGGGCACCGATCCGCGTCCCGGCATCGACCCTCCTACCAGAGCCGGACGGCGGGGCCCATCGTGGTCTTGACGTAGACCGACTCGATGTTCGTCCGCCCGCGCTCGAGCTTCCCCAGGATGCGGGCGAGGACCGCATCGACGTTCTTCGCGATCTCGTCCGGCTTCATCGCCCGCGTGCCCACGGGGGCGTGGAACGTCCGATTCCCCTTCGAACGGATCCGGACCGAGCGCTTCAACGAGTTGACGAGGTTCGTGGGATCGCTGCCCGGCGGCACCGGCCGGGGCATCTTGCCCCGCGGGCCCAGGACCACGCCGAGGCGCTTACCGATCGTCGGCATCATCGGGGCCTCGGCGAGGAAGAAGTCGACCTCGGAGACGAGCCGCTTCGCCGCCTTCTTGTTCGTGGCGAACTCGTCGAGCTCCGCCGCCGTGACGACCCGGTCGGCGACGCCCTTCATCTTCTGGCCCAGTTCGGGCGAGCCGAACACGGCGACCCGGACCGGCTTCCCCCGACCGAACGGCAGCGGGACCTCGTCCTCGAGCCGGTTCTTGGGCACCGAGAGGTCGAGATCCTTGAGATTCACGGACACCTCGACGGTCTCCGAGAACTTCCGCTCGGGAGACTTCCCGAGGGCTTCGGTGACCACGTCGAGCGACGGACGGTCCGGCATCGATGCGCTCCCTCCCGAGAGCGGCCGCGCCGAAAAGGCTTCCCTACATAAGCGTTGGCTTCGCGGCCCGGCCGTTCGGACCGCCGGGACCGGCCGCCGGTGGCGCAGGGGCCCGGGACGGCCCCGGGCCGCGTCCGGCGCCGCCCCCAAGCCTATATAGGAGGGGCGGCTCGGCGGCCCCCGATGCACTATCCAAAGGTCGTGTCCACGTACTGCCCCAAGTGCAAGACGCACACGCAGCACGACGTGGAGAAGGACCGCAAGCGGACCGCCTCCGAGCTCAAGTGGGGGCAGCGCCGGTTCCGGCGGGCCACCCGGGGCTACGGGGGATTCCCGCGTCCGAAGCCCGAGGGCCGCGCGAAGGCCGTGCGCCGGGTGAACCTCAAGTTCCGCTGCAAGAAGTGCCAGTACACCGTCCACCCGAAGAGCTGGCGCGCGAGCCAGCTCGAGCTCGTGGAGCACCACTAGGGAGGTCGCCCCGATGCACGGACCCGCCCCGTTCTGGATCGTGAAGTGCCCGGACTGCTCGACCGAGCAGACGATGTTCAGCCGCCCCGCGATGGTCGTGAACTGCACCGTCTGCGGCGCGACGCTCGCGACGCCGACCGGCGGTCAGGCGAAGCTCCGCGGCGAGCTCGTCCGCCCGGTGTCGGCGTAGGGCGGAGGCGCGAACCCCGGATGCCCCTGCGCGCCGAGTTCCCGGAGGAAGGGGAGCTCGTCATCGGGACCGTCACCTCGATCCGCAACTTCGGGGCGTTCGTCACCCTCGACGAGTACAACAAGCGCGAGGCGTTCATCCACCTCTCCGAGGTCGCGACCGGGTGGGTCAAGTACATCCGGGACCACATCCGCGAGGGCCAGAAGATCGTCGCGCGGGTCCTGCGCGTCGACCCCGCGAAGAGCCAGATCGACCTGTCGCTCAAGCGGATCAACGATCACCAGCGCCGCGAGAAGACCCAGGCGTGGAAGAACGAGCTCCGCGCGATGCGGCTCGTCGAGCAGGTCGCCCAGGCGTTGAAGCTCACCAGCGACGAGGCGACCGAGCAGTTCGGTCCCGCGCTCGTCGAGAAGTTCGGATCCCTCTTCGCGGCGTTCGAGGTCGCCTCCGCGGACCCGAAGCGGTTCCAGAAGGAGACGGAGAAGGCCCCGTGGGCCAACGCCTTTCTCAAGGTCGCGCGCGAGAACATCGTCCCCCCGCACGTCACGATCCTGGGCACCCTCGAGCTGACCGACCCCTCGCCGCAGGGGGTCGACCACGTCCGCGAGGCGCTCCTCGCCGCCGAGCAGGCGGACCCCGAATCGGTCGAGGTCCAGTACGTCGGCGCCCCGCGCTACCGGATCCGGGTCTCCGCGAGCCAGTACAAGCAGGCGGAGGAGACGATGAAGCGGGCGACCGAGTCGGCCCTCAAGACGATCAAGACCGCCGGCGGCGAGGGGACGTTCTCACGCCCATGAGCGAGTCGATCCTCCGCGTCTGCTCGGGCTGCGGCCGCTACACGTTCCGGGCGAAGTGCCCGTCGTGCAGCGCCGCGACCCGCACGCCGCACCCGGCCCGTTTCGATCCCAGCGACCGGTACGGGAAGTACCGCCGCCTCTTGCTGGCGACGACCCCGGACGGAGGCCGGTAGACCGGAGCCGATGGCCGCGCAGATCCACCGCATCAAGGTCGTCAACGACGTGAGCGACCTCGTCCCGATCCTCCGGGCGGTCGACTCCCCGGTGAAGCTGAAGCTCGTCCAGCGGCTCGGTGAGGCGTGGCTCACGATGGACGACATCGAGACCGAGTTCGGCAAGGAGGGCGCGAAGGCGCTCGCCTTCTTCGACAAGCTCCGGCTCATCGACACGCGCTGGGTCGCGCGCGAGGGGCGCAAGCAGCCCGACAAGAGCTACCACTTCTACTATTCCACGATCAACATCAACACCACCTCGCCGCTCGCGGAGATCTCCGAGGTGCTCGCGATCGCGATGATGAACCCCAAGGAGTACGCGAAGCTCGAGTCCCGGATCTACGAGGCGGTCGGGACCGAGGGACGGTTCTTCTCGGACGTCGCGGAGGAGCTCGGGATGTCGCCGACGCGGCTGAAGGGGCTCGTCAAGCGGTCGGAGAAGCTGGAGTACCGTGGGCACCGCATCGAGCGGTTCCAGGCGGAGAGCGGCGACTAGCCCGCCCGCCGTCGCGGTGCTGCGGATCGGCCATCGCGCGGGACGCGACCCCCGGCTCTCGACCCACCTCGCGCTCGCCGCCCGCGCCTTCGGCGCGGAGCGGATGTACCTCCATCCGCCGGATCCCGACCTGGCCGCCCGGGTGGCGGCGGTCTCGGGGCGCTGGGGCGGCGGGTTCCGGGTCGTCGGGGCCGAGCACTGGAAGGAGGTGGTCCGGTCGTTCGACGGGCCCGTCGTGCATCTGACCATGTACGGCCGACCGCTCGAGGCGGTGCTGCCCCGGCTGCGGGAGGCCCGGCACGTCCTGCTCGTGGTCGGAGGGGCGAAGGTCCCGCCCGACCTCTACCGTCTCGCGACCCACAACGTCGCCGTCGGCCACCAGCCGCACAGCGAGGTCGCCGCCGTCGCGGTCGTGCTCGCCCGCCTGGGCGGGGTGCCCGGCCCGGGGGCCTGGCCCGGGGCGACGCACGAGATCGTCCCCCGGGCGCGCGGCAAGCGCGTGCGCCCGGCCCGGAAGCGTCCATGAGCGGCCCCGACGACGCGGTGCCGTCCCGTCCCCTGCCGCTCTCCGCGCGGGCGCCGGGCAAGTGCATCGTCTTTGGCGAGCACGCCGTCGTGCACGGGGCGCCCGAGCTCCTGTTCGCGATCGATCTGCACACGCAAGTGTTCGTCGAGGCCGCGACCGAGCCGAGCCTCAACGGCGATCGGCGCGCTCGGGAGCGCAACGCGTACTACCGGACCGCGCTCGACCAGCTGTGGGCCGGGCAGCCCCCGCTCCAGGTCCGGGCCGTCTCCCGGATCCCCCGCTCGGCGGGCCTCGGTTCCTCGGCGGCCTTCGCGGCGGCGTTCGGGGCCGCCCTGGGCGCGGCAAGCGGTGGGATCGATCGGCCGCGCCTCGCGCAGCGGGCGTTCGAGATCGAGCGGGGCGCCCAGGGCGTCGGTTCGGCCGGGGATACGGCGGCCGTCGTGGCCGGAGGGTACCTCGCGATCAACGGCGGCACGGGCGACCTCCTCTGGACCGTCGAGGGAGGTGGGCGGCGCTGGGAGGTCCGACGGATGCCGGATCCGGGGTGGGTCTGGGTCGTCTGCCACAGCGGGATCCCCCGGGCCACGGGGCCCGCCGTGCGCGCCGTCACGGAGCGCCTCGCGCGCCCGGACGGGCCCGGTCTCCTCGACCAGTTCCGGGCCGTCGCGGAGGAGGGTATGCGGGCCGTGCGGCGCGAGGACCGGCGGACCGTGGCGGAGCTGCTGGGCCGCAACCAGGAGCTCCTGCGCGAGGTCGGGGTGTCGCACCCCCGGCTCGAGGCGCTGCTCGAGGCCGCGCGGCCCGCCGCGGAGGGCGCGAAGCTCACCGGCGCGGGAGCGGGTGGGTCGATCGTCGTGCTGCCCCAGCCCGGCCGCGAGACCGAGCTCGTGCGCCGCCTCGCCCGGGCCGGTGGGCTCCCGTTCGTGGTGCGGCCGGTGGCCGACGGGGCGACGCTCGTGGAGACGCCGCCCGGGGCGTGAGGCCGCCCTACTTCTTCGCCACGATCCGCACGACCGAGTTCGGCGCGAGCGGCTGGTCGGCCGCGATCGCCCGATGGGTGCGCCCGTCGATCGCGCGGACGAAGTGCTTCCCCAGGTCCGTGTGGACCCGGTAGGCGACCGCGCGCGCCGGCGTGTCCGCCGGGACGAGGAACGCGTCCGGCAGCACTCGCCCCCGGCTGTCCGTCCAGTGGGTCTCGTCCTCGACCGGGTAGACGACGATGAGCCCCAACCGGCCGAACACGATCGACTCGAGCGACTGCTGGACGCCGGTCGAGCCCCAGTGGGTCAGCACGTGGCGGATCTCGTCGAGCGCCTTCGACTGCCCCGCCGAGAGCCGGCCGGGGTCCGTCACGGTGAACTCGGAATCCCCGGGGCGGTAGCCGACGAGGCCCGCGCGCGTCGCACGGCGAAGCGTGAGCTCCGCATCGGAGGCGGTGGGGACCACGGGCGTCGGCGCGACCGCCTGCCCGAGGGCCTCGGCGCGGTCGCGCGTCGCCCGGTCGCACTTGTTGGCCGCCACGAGGCGCGGCTTGGAGGCCCTCAGCAGCGCGCGCGCGACCTCGGCTCGCTCGGCGTCGGTCCACCGACCCGGGTGCGCCCGGTCGACCGGGACGGCCCGCAGCGCGGCGGTGATCGCCGGCATGGCGATCGAGAGTCCCGTCAACCGGTCCGCGAGGAACTCCTCGATCTTGGTCCCCTCGAGATCGACCGTGCGCGCGAGCCGGTGGAAGTCCCGGCCCAGGATCTCGGCGAGCCAGGCCACGAGCTCGTCCTCGAGCCAGGTCACCTCTGAGGCCGGGTCGTGGCTGCCCGGCGCGACCACCCGGCCCTCCGCGTCGGTCGCGCCCGAGAGGTCGACCACCTGCACGAACCCGTCCGCCGGACGCAGGTCGTCGAGGAACTTGTGGCCGAGGCCCTTGCCCTCGTGCGCGCCGGGGACGAGTCCGGGCACGTCGACGAGGCTGATCGGGATCCATCGGGTGCCGTCCACACACTTCGCGTTGCCGGGCGTGCACGGCGTCCCCTTCTCGGGGTGCGGGCACGGGGCGCGAACCGCGGCGACCCCTCGATTCGGGGTGATCGTCGTGAACGGGTACGGGGCCATCGGCGCGTCGAGCAGCGTGAGCGCGTTGAAGTACGTCGACTTCCCGACGTTGGGCTTCCCGACGATCCCGATCTCCATGCGTCCGCTCCCGAGGGCCTAGACCGTGTAATCGGGCGCCGTCTCGGGCACGTGGAGCGCGTGGTTCGCGGCGAGCGCGACCGCGAAGAGCAGATCGCTGAGCCGGTTCGCCCACTCGAGGAGCTCGGCCCGTTGCGGCTCGGAGCGGTTTAGGGTCCAGAGTTCCCGTTCGGCCCGGCGCGCGACCGTCCGGCCGACGTGGAGGTGCGCGGCCGCGCGGGATCCACCCGGCAGGACGAACGACTTGAGCGGAGGATGGGCGGCGTCGAAGCGGTCGATGTCCTCCTCGAGGCGGACGACGTGGCGGCGCTCGATGTGCGGTCCCCGGGTCGCTCGGCCGGATTCGGCCGCGAGCTCGGTCTGGGCGAGGAACAGCTCGTGCGCGAGCCGGCGGAGCAGGCCTCGGATGTCCGCGAGCTCGACGGGGAGCGTCGCCTCCGCGAGCGCCAGCTGGGCGCCGACCTCGTCGTACGCCCCGTAGGCGCGGATGCGCGGGGAGTCCTTCTCTACGCGCGTCCCACCGGCGAGAGCGGTCGTCCCGCGGTCACCGGTACGGGTGTAGAGACGCGGGATACTCTCGCCTCCGGCCTCCACGGGAGCTGGTCCAGGGGAGAACTCAGGCCGTGGACGGGGCAGTATGAGATGTGCAGCACCTCATTATGCTTGGCGTCCTGACGGCACAGTCGGCAGATGAATCCGCTCCGCTCGCTCCACGCGATCCCCATCGGCTCCATGTAGCAACCAACCCGCGGGGACCTAGCGGCGGAGGAGTCCCCGGCCCTCCCGGTCCGCTCGACGACGGGCCTCGCGCCGGTCGACCGTCGACCGTGCGTGGTTCCGCAAGGTCGGTAGGCGCTCGGCGTGGGTCCGCACCAGCTCCCCGAACCCGAGGTGGACGACGAGCGCGAGCGCGCTGTCCAGGTCCCGGGCGTAGCCGTCCTCGACGATCTCCTCGAGCTCGGCCCGCAAGGTCGCGGGGAGCTCGACCGCGTCGGTCGACCCTTCGGCCGCCGTGCGCACGAGCGACCGGACCGCTTCGGAACGGTTCGGAAGCTCGCGGTCGTGCTGGAACCGATCGAGGAGCGCCACCTCCTCGGGCGTGAGCCGCACGCCGAGAAAGTGGGTCGCGGGAGCTGAGGCTCGGGCGGTCCGCACGCGTTTAACAGAATTAAACGGCTATTTAGTTATTGTGTAGCTACTTTTTTACAGGCAGCTCTACGAGGTCCCCGGGGCCGGTGCCGGGCTCGCGGGGGCCCGAGAGGACCTCCGACCCCGGTCCCGGACCGCCCGACCTGGTAAACCCGACGGTCGGGCTGGCCCCACGATCGACGCTCGGGTATCGCCTCCCGTCACCGAGCGCAAACCTATCGTCTCGGGCGTCCTGCGGCCCTCGTGACCCCGTGGTCGGACGCCCGGGTGTGGGCAGCGACCGAGTCTCACCGCTGGTATCCCCCGGCGTGTCAGCGCGTGAACTCGGAGCACTACGAGCTCGCGGTCACTCCGGGGTCGACCGGTCTCACGTGGATCTACGGATTCCACGCGCAAGACACCCGGGAGGCGGAACGGCTGCTCGAGGAGATCCAGGGGACGGTCCGGTCGCTCGGCGGAACGGGGGCCCGGATCTGGGTCACTCCGCACGCCCAGCCACCGGGACTGGTCGACCTCTTGTTGCGCTTCCGGTTCGAGCCGAAGGAGGAGGCCGAGGTGCTGGTGTTCGACCTTCGCGACGCGATCGGGAGGACGCCGCTGCCCCAGTTCCGACGGGCCGAGGGAGTCGTCGTCAGCGAGATCAGCCGTCGGGAGGATTACGACGCCGTGGACCGTCTGAGCACGGAGGTCTTCGACCTCCCCGAGCCCTCCCCCGAAGTCCGTGCGAGGTTCATCGAACTGTTCGAACGTCAGGTTCGCGAGACCGGACATTCCGGCCGATTCCTGGCGCGGGTAGGGTCGCGAGCGGTCGGTAGCGCCGGTCTAACCGTGCAAGGGGCCGTCGGGCTCCTGTGGGGTTCCGGTGTGCTGCCCGAGTTTCGCGGACGGGGAATCTACGGAGAACTCGTGGAGGCCCGATGCCGTTCGGCGGTCGATCGCGGCGCGGAGATCGCCCTCACGATGGCGCGGACCGGGACCTCCGGCCCCATCCTCAAGCGGCACGGGTTTCGTGTCGTGGGCCCGATCCGGGTCTACGAAGCCCAGTGGTCGGAAGCCGGACGGCCCGGGTAGCCGCAGTCTCGGATGAGCGGTCGGCCTCGGGTCTCGCGCTCGGCCCGCCCTGGTGGCTACCGGGCCCCGATCGCTCCCGGGGGGGTCCGGCGAGGCAGGTCTTCGAGAGGTCGTGCCGGGGCGCCCCGGGGCGGCCCACCGCCACCGCGGGGTCCGGGGGTCCACGAGCGCCGCTCGGACGCCTACGTGCCGGAGAGGGAGAGCCCGTTCGACGACCCTCCGCCGCCGACCGCGGCCGGTGGGGTGGCGGGCGCGAGCGGGAGTCCGGATGGACGGGGGGAGTTTCCGCTGGAGCCGTGGGGGTTGGTCGGTGGAGCCGGCGAGCTCAGTGAGCCCACGACGTCCCGGATCCTGAGGTAGAGCGCGCTCCGGGGCGGATCCTCCATGTTGCCGGCGCACAGGGCATCCACCGAAATGACGTACGACGCCATCGTCGCGGCGTTGACGTAGACCTTGACGGAGTTCTTGCCGACGACCCAGTCGTCCTTCGCGACCGCGTTGCGGACCTGCGGCAGTAGCTCCCGAGGGTCGACGGCCGGTGGCACTTCGTATTTCACGCGCACCCAGCGCTGGCTCGACTCGTGCGAGACGACCGCTCCTTGGATCACGATGCTGTTGGGGAACACCACCCTCGGTCCCTGATCGAGCCACAGCTCCGTGTACATGAGCCCGATATCGTGCACCGTGCCCGTGAACCCGGGGATCAGCATGTCGTCGGAGAAGAACCGGGGCGGGTACGACGGCATGAGCAGACCGTACTGCCAGGTCGTGAACGTGAGTCGGTCCCCCGGCTCGAACGGCCGGGCCAGGAGGAGCACGATCCCCGCGACGAAGTTCGAGAGCGCCGTCTGACTCGCGAGCCCGATCACGAGCCCCGCGAACGTCCCCCCGGCGAGCAACGCGTAGCCGTTGACGCCGAGGGCGTACAACGCGACCAGCACGAGCAGCGTGTACGCCAGGATCCGGTAGACGTCGAGGATCAGTCCCGCATGCCGCCGCCCGCGGAACCGCGACGTGATGGCGTGAAGGATCCGGCCCACCACGATCACGGCGACGAGCCCGAGCCCGACGATGAGCACGATGCGAAGGTATCCGAAGTCCGAGAGGGGGAGGAGCTTGTACTGGCCGACGAGCGTGTAGAGCAGGGCCCCCACGACGGCGAGCGCGACCACGAGAACCGTCGCGACCAGCGTGGACCATCGAGCCGGCGAGGGGGCCGGGGCCTCGTCCGGATTCTCCCTCACGAGCGTCCTCCACAGGAGGCCGCCGGGGCGCGGGGGTTCCGGAGCGCAGCGGCGGGGTCCGGTTGGGTCGCCGGATCGCGCGGGCGGCCCGGCCGGGCCCGGGGGCTGGGAGCGAGTGTGGAGACGATCGCAGGAGACGACATCCTGCTTCAAGCACCCGTTTCCGCCGATGCTACTTGAGGTTTGGTTCCACCGTCCTTCCGGGGTGGTTCCCCGGGCCCGCTCGGAGGCTCGTGGTGGTCTTCGTCGACGGCTGCGCGCCGGCACACTCGTCGAGGCCCCGGGGCAGCAAGATCCACCCGAAGAACAACAGGATGAGGCCGGCGAACGTCCAGGTCAGGGCGAGCGTGACCGTCAGCCAATCGGTGAACGAGAGGAGCGGCGCCGTCGATAGTGCGGGGAGCGCGAATGCGAGTCCCGGCACGAACATGCCCGGCGATTCCTCGATCGGTGGACGCGGTACCTCAGTGCCCGGTGGGCCGAGCACCCCGGGAAGACGCACCCCCGCGGGCCCCTGCTGTTCGAGCGTTCTCCGCCCACGGTACCGGAACTTTGGTCCAACGAACCCCGAAGGTTCCGGCGGGCGCGCGCCGCCTCGGCCCAGCGGTGGGATACCGGCTTCCGCATGGGGGGCTCGTGCCGCGTCGAGTGGAAGAGCTCGAAGTTTCCGACCTCTAGCGCAAGTACTTTACCGTCCACCACCGTGATAGACCCCGATGGAGAACGACCGTTCGAAGGGCTCCAAGCTTCTGCGAGTCCGGCTCTTCGCGGTGGTGGCCGCAGTCCTGGTCGTTGGCGCGGGCGCCGGCCTATCCCTTTGGTATCTCACGAGGTCCGGAACGTCGAAGCCCACCAGTATCGTCGCTGATGGTCCCACTTTTTATCAAGCACTGGGAGCGGTGAACGGGTCCGTAGCATCGAGTCCGGGGGGACCCTGGACGATCTTCGCGGTGTGGGGAGTGGCCTCGCCGGTTCCCTTCGACCCCAATGCGCTCGGTTGGTTGAGTCAGAATCTCACCGTGAACAGCTGCGGCGAGGCGTTTAATGGCGTCACCCTCTGGAATGGCACGATCCCGCTCTTCAACGGAACCTTCGACTCGGGCACAGCGCCCTTCTGGCAGTTTGCCTTCTTCTCCAACGCGAGCCAGAGTATACTCATCGCCACCGACCTAGTAGGCGTGAGTCACGTCTTCACGCCGATGGCGATGACGAGCGTGTGTGCCAAGGCGACGGGTCTGGGCGGCTCGCCCTGGGCGTGGGCGAAGATCTTGTCGCCTTTTCCGGCCGATTCTTCCATAATGGCCGAGTCGGCCTGGAGCTCTACCGGGCAGAGTTGGGAGAGCTCCAACCGGCCGGGCTACGAGCTCTTTGTGCTTGGCTGGAACGAATGGGGCTCGGCCAACCCGGAGGGGCTGATCGTGAAGTTCGCGCGATGCGGAGAAGTCGGATTCACGGGCATCCAGCCCGTCACGGACTTCCTTCTCACGAGCGGTGGCACGGTGTTCAGCGTGTTCAACGGCAGCCAGGGATGTGGCAACGTGATGTCCCTCGGCCCACCCCCGGTGTACGTCCAGTATGTGATGGACTTCTCCAATACGTCCTCCCTAGAGGGTTCTGGCCAAACGCTCTGGAACCAGAGCTTCCAGGTTGCTATCGGGAGTCCGCCGGTGGACTCCGACGCGGGTGGGCTCGTAAGCTGGATGCTGGGGCTCAACCTCACGACCAACTCGGGCGAAAGACTGAGCTCGGTCTCTTCCGGCTGTCCGTCCTGGGTGCCGTCCCTGGCGGACTGTGGCTCCAACGAGAGCGGGTGGTACGCCGTCCTCCTCTCCCCAAGCGGAGGCTGGCTGGACAGCTTTCCAGCCGCGTCGAACGGGACGCTCTGGACGAGTTCGACCACCTCGCTGGTGAGCAACCAGATTTTGATCCTGGTGGCTCCGAGCACTTGGAATCTCACCGGCGACACTCTGTCGGCGACCGCCTCGCTTTGGCTCGGAGGCGCTCCGGTAGTTAGCGGATCGACAGTCCTATAGAGATGGTCCACGAGACCGAGGTCCCGCCGTTCGTCCTCCGTGAAAGGCAGTCCCTCTTTCGGGCTGACCAGCCGACGAACGAAGCCCCCGCGGCTGAGCCAGGGCTGGCTGGGTCGTGAGCCGGGCGATCGGGGCAGTTCGCCCGAGTGTGTACCGTCGTTCCGGGCGTCCCGCCGGGGGGTTCGCTCCGCGCATCGGCCCCGTCCGGCGGTGGACACCAAACCAGCGGGGGCCCGAGCCGCGTCAGCCGACTCCGGCAACCTCGGGCGCCTCGACAACAAGAGATACCCCCGCCGGCTGGGGCGTCCTCGGGCTTCGGAGAAGTCCACGAGCGCAGGATGACCTCGGCAGCGGACCTGGCGATCTTGGCCGGCTTCGCGACCGGCATGGCCGCGACGAGCGCCATCGCGGTCAAGTGGGCCGCGTTCGCCCGCGGCCCGCTGCGGGCGAGCGTCGTCCTGTTCGTGCTGGCCATGATGGCCGCGATGTTCGCGGGAGTGCTGGTCTACTTCGCCCTCGGTGGGGCGGCCGGTCTCATCGCCGGACTCTGGGCCGCGGCCGCCCTCATGTCGGCGAGCGCGTTCATCGTGTTCGTCGGGTTCGCGCGCGAGGTACGGCTCCGTCAGGGGCCGCGGGACGCCCGCCCCTCGCCGGGCTCGAGGCTCGGGTTCGTCGCCGCCGTGATCGGTCTGGTCATCGCGAACGAGTTCCTGATGGGCTGGTCGTTCAGCCTGCTCGCGGGCACGTTGCCGGTCGGATTCGGGCCGGGCGGCCGCGAGCTCCTCGGGGTGCTCGCCGGCGCGGTCACTTCGCCTTGGTTCGTCTTCCCGATGGCCCTCGAGATGGTCCTCACGCTCCGGTTTCTCGGGGTCGGCTTCCCGCGGTCGATGCGGCCGTTCCTCCTCGTGCAGCCGGCGATCATGATCTGCTCTCCGCCGACGATCGCGGGATTCCCCTGGCTCGTCTCCACGACCGTCGGCGCCAGCGCCCTGATGGGGCTCGCGATCGCCTGGCTGCTGATCGGGCTCTTCCGGGGCGAGCCGCTTGCCCCGAACGTCGCGCGGTACCTGCTCGCCTTCTTCGGGTCCCTCGGGCTCATGGCGGCCGGACTGGTCGCCTGGGTGGCGTACGCCGTCCCGGAGCTGTTCGCGCTCTCGCTCGTCGTCCAGATGACGGTCTTCCTCTGGGCGGTCACCGATCCGACGCACTTTGCGGCCCCGGAGCTCCAGGACCGGGACCGGCCCGCGCCCCGTCCCGTGGGCGCCGGGGTCGACGGCTCGTGAGCCGCCGACGCCTCGGGCGGGCTACGGGCCCCGTAGTAAGTACGGATGGCTTTTAGCGGCCGAAGGGCCTGCCCGGTCGAGCTCGCGTCGGCATGTCGGACCTGACCGTCATCCTGGTGACGATCGCCGCCGTGATGGCACTGGCCACCGCCTTCCTCATCCGGGGGGTCGTGGAGGCGCGGAGCCACGCCCGGAGCTGGATCGCGCTCTACCTGCTCGCGATGATGGGCGAGATGTGGCTCGCCGCGGTCGTCTACTTGACCGCCCCTTCCTGGTCGAGCCTCCTCGCCGGGATCGCCGTGAGCGGCGTGCTGATGGTCGCGTCCGTCGCGCCGCTCATGGTGGCCCTGCTCCGCGACCGTCGCACCTCGGGATCGGCCACGGCGCTCGGCTCCCAGCCGGTCGCCCTCGGCCTCGGCACGGGGGCCCTGGTCGCCTTCCTGGTCCTCGCGAACGAGCTCCTGATGAGCTGGGGGCTCCTCCTCGCCGAAGGCTCCACCGCGCTCTCCGGGGGCGGCCTCGCGGTCTTCGTGGGCGCGGTCAACTCGCCGTGGTTCCTCTTCTCGATGGCCGGGGAGATGTTCCTCACGGCGTACCTGCTGCGCCACCGCCTGCCTCGGGCCTTCCTGACGCTCCTGCTCGTTCAGGCCGGGATCATGCTGTTCACGCCGACGGCCCTCGGGGGCTCGACCTGGCCGTCGCTCGCGATCTACGTCTCGAGCGCCCTGATGATCGGCCTGTTCGTCTTCGTCTTCGAGTACCTCTACCGATACCGGCAGTTCTCGTCGGCCCTCGGCTCGTACCTCGTCGAGCTCGTCTCAGTCTACGGCCTCATGATGGCCGGTCTCTTCGTCTGGCAGTACTTCGGCGACGCGACGACCTTCGCCGTCGCGCTCGTCCTCGAGATGGTCGTCGTGTACGTCGCCGTCGCCCGGCCGCACGTCTTCGCCCGGGGCCCCGCGACCCCCTGGCAACTGCGGCCCGCCTGGACGTTTGCGCTCCTGTCCGGCGTGTTCCTCGCCGAGGTCTGCATGGGGGCGGTCCTCAGCGTCCAGCTCGATCCCGCCGACTATCTCGGGACGTTCCCGTTCCTGCCGCTCGCCGGCGCGCCCGCCACGGTGGTGCTCAACGCCCTGTCGAACGGGTTCTGGTTCTTCGCCACGGCCGCCGCCTCGTCCTGGTTCCTGATCATGATGGGCCTCGAGATGGGCGCCCTCGTCGTGTTCAAGTTCCGGGAGACCAAGAACCCGGAGAACCGGGTCCGTCTCGGCCTCATGATGGGCTGCTATGCCGCCTTCGCGGTGTTCTATCCGAGCATCTACTTCGCGCTCGTCTTCCCGAACGCTCCCGATCCCAGCACGGTCGCCGTCCTCGGCTGGCCGATGGGGATCGGGTCGTACCCGCTCGCCGCCGGGGTGTTCGGGGCGGTCCTGGCCACCTATCTCATCACGGGGGTGCTGGTGGCGCTGTTCGGTCGACGCGTCGTCTGCTCGGTGTTCTGCACGGCGCCCCTCATGTACCAGGGCACCGCGATCGACGCGATGAAGACGTTCAATCGATCGAGCCCGATCGCGCGGAAGTACCTCTCGAGCCGGTTCTCCGCCGCGTACTCGGTCACGCTGGGGCTCGTGATGGCCGCCCTGGTCGGCACGTCCCTGCTCTCGTACCTCGACTCGGTCGGCACCTTGAACGTCTACATCCAGGGGACGGACCCGTCCGTCTTCTTCTTCGTCGCGTCGTTCTCGATCGCCTGGTACGTGCTGTTCGTCGCGATCCCCTACGCCGGCAACTACAACTGCGTCACGATGGGCTGGTGCTACACGGGCACGATCGCCCAGGCGATCCAGAAGATCGGCGTCTTCAAGCTCAAGGTGCGCGACAAGCAGGTCTGCAAGGACTGCAAGACGCTCGACTGCGCGAAGGGGTGCCCCGTGGGACTCACGGACATGGTCGGCCACTTCCGCCAGAAGGGCGAGTTCCGGAGCACCAAGTGCTGCGGGGTCGGCGACTGCGTCGAGGTCTGCCCGCACGACAACCTCTACATCTCCGACATCCGCCACACCATCCGCCGCGCGCTGGGTCGGCCCGAGACCCGGCCCCGGCGCGTGCCGCTCGCCGCGGCCCACGCGCCAGGGTCCGTCGGGGGCCTCGGCGTGACCCCGTTCGCTCCCACGGAGGGGGCCGTCCTCCTCCCGATGGCGAAGGGCGGCGCGAGCGCCGCGCACCATCACCGATAAACGGCCCGGCGGCCACGGGGCCCCGTGCGGCTGCGACAACCGGCCAGCCTGCTCCGTGGCCGCCGCGGTGCACCCCGCCGCGGACTCCGCCCCACGCCTCGGGGGCCGGGAGCGGGCCTCCTAAAGAGCCAAACAGTTTTTGTGGATGCGGCACCTTGCCGGAGCTCGGACGGGGGACCGGCCGGGCCCGTGCGAAGTGCCAGAAAAGACGGTCGTGGGACGGGGACGGCGCCCAGGCCCCCGTCGCGCGCCGAACCGGGTCCACGCGGCTCGTCGGTCGCCCGCCCTCGTCACACCCGCCCGGGCCGGGCACGGGCCTCCCGGGCTCCTCTCCTCTTGGTCGCACCGGTCGGCATCGTGGGGCTGCTGGTCCTCTCGTCGCTCACCGGGGTGACTTTGGCGGGCGTCGCGCTCCCGGGCCCGGCCGCCCTCGCGCCCACCGGCGCCGCGCTCGCGTCGGGGTCCGCAGCGCCGGGCCCGTCGCTGTCGAGCGGCCCGGCCGTTCCGGCACCGGATGCCTACTCGATCGGCGACTCGCTCGCTTGGGTGCAGCTGCCCCCTTCCCTCACGCCCGGACAGCGGGCGGGCGACGGCCTCGGAGCGATCGCCTCCGCGGGCGAGATGCTCCTCTTCGGCGGAACGGGAGCGGATGGGCTCCTCAACTCGACGATCCTCTACAACGAGACCCTCGACAACTGGAGCTACCTCCGCCCGCTCGTCTCCCCGCCCCCGGTCACGGACTTCGGCTTCGCGGTGCCGCCGGGGACGGACGACGCGGTCGTCTTCGGGGGGATCGAGAACGTGACCTCCGGGCTGCCCGAGAACTACACCTGGATGTTCTCGATGGCCAACAACACTTGGGTCAACGTCTCCGGACCGGTCGCGCCGCCCGCGCGGGAGGACGCGGCGATGGCCGCCGGCGACGGGCTCGTGCTGCTGTTCGGGGGCTGGACTCCCGCGGTCGGGCTGCCCGGAGTGACGATCTTCAACGACTCGTGGGAGTTCAACCTCACGACGCACGTCTGGTCGCGCGCCGGGCTCCTCTCGACGACGGCCCCCGGGGCGCTCGAGGGCTCGTCGCTCGTCTGGCAGCCGCCGATCCACGCGTTCGTGCTCTACGGGGGGTGCTATCCGTGCACCTCCGAGCTGTGGCTGTTCTACCCCGCGTCCGGGAACTGGTTCCCGGCGCCCGCGGGCGGGGACAACCCGCCCGGCCGGATGGATGCCGCGTTCGGCTTCGACTCCGCGCAGGACGTCGACCTCCTCTACGGGGGCACGAACGGCACGACGATCTACTCCGACACCTACGTCTTCTCCGAGGTCACGGACGACTGGTCGGTCGTGCCCGCGGTGCCGTTCCCGCCGCCCCGCGACTTCACGGCCGCGGCCTTCCTGCCCACGCCGGGCAACGCGACGCTCGTTCTCACCGGCGGACGCTTCGGGCCGGACATCCTGCCCGATACCTGGCGGCTCTCGGCGACCGCGAACCTGACGGTCGAAGTGAACGACGGGGCGACGGGCGCCCCGATCCCCGAGGCGATCGTCCACGTGGGCACCACGACCGTGCCCCGCACGGGTCCCACCGGCTCGGTCACGGTCACCGGCCTCCCGTCGGCGGAGACGACGGTGAACGCGACCTCGCCGGGGTTCGCCGTCGGGAACGAGTCCCTGTGGCTCGCCCCCGGGGCGCTCTCCGTCGTGGAGTTCAACCTCACCCCGCTGCCGTTCTCCGGGCTGCGGGTCCAGGTGACCGCCCCCAACCAACTGCCGATCGCGAACGTGACGATCCAGCTCTTCCTCGACGGCCTCGCGTACACCAACCTGACCGCGCAGCCGGTGGGGCCCGACACCTATCTCTTCTCCAACGTGCCGACCGCCTCCGCCCAGATCGAGACGACGGCGCCCGGCTTCCACGCCTCCAATCTCACCGTGCAGCTCTCGCCGGGCAACACCACGGACGTGGAGGTGGTGCTGAGCCCCCTGCTCACGATCGCCGCCCACGTGGTCGGCCAGCTGCCCGGGGGCGGGGCGGTCTCGTTGCGGGGCGCTCGGGTCGCGCTCGACCTCGCGCCGCAGGGGGTCACCAACAGCCGCGGATGGTCCAACTTCTCGACGACGCGGGGCGGGAACGTGACCCTCGAGGCGTACGCGTACGGATTCGTGGACGCGGCGTCCAACGTGACGCTCCCCTCGACCGGGACGTTCCCCGCGAACTTCTCGCTCGTCGCGGAGGCGTTCCCCTCGATCACGGTCGAGGTGCTGGAGACCGGTGCACTCGGCGGGGAGGCGCCGATCGCGGCGGCGACCGTGAACGTCTCGAGCGTCGGCTCGCCCCCTCCGGAGGGATCGTTCAGCGCGAGCGGTTCGACCAATGCGAACGGCGCGACCACGTTCAATCCGCCGGCCGCGAACTACAGCGTGACCGCGTGGGCGCCCGGCTTCGCGACGAACGACTCGGAAGCCCCGATCGACGCGATCCCGGGCCTCCACTACGCCGTCGCCCTCTACCTGACGGCGCTCCCGCTCTCGAGCATCCACGTGTACGTCCGGAGCACGCTCGCGTCGCACCCGCCGATCGGCGGGGCGACCGTCCAGCTGAACTACACCGGCCGCGATCCCACGACGGGCGTCACCGCGCCCGTGGTCGACCTCCAGTTGACGAACGGGCCGGGCTGGGCGAACTTCTCTCAGCTGCCGGGCGCGTTCATGGTCGTGGCGGCGTCCGCGCCGGGATACTACCCGAACGCGACGCTGGTGGCGCTCTCCTACAACGAGACGATCGCCCGGCTCGTGATCGCCCTCTCGCCGATCCCGTCCGGCAAGCCCCCGCCGCTCACGTTCTACGCCGGCACCCCCGCGGCCGTCGGCGAGCTCCTGCTCGTCCCGATCCTGCTGCTCGTCGGCGCGGTCGTGTATCTCACCGCGCTCCGGGGCCCCTCCGCCGACCGGCCGCCGCGCCCGCCCCCGCCCAAGGCCGAGGGCTGACCCGAGCCGCGGGTCACGCCCGGTCGACGGGCGGCCCGGCGGCTCCCGTCGCGGCCGGTTCGTCCGTTCCGGGAGACTCCGGGGTCGGCGAGGGGGCCGGGAGCGGCTCGGGCGCCCCGGGGCTCGACCGGGGCCCGGGCCCCGCCGCCGCGAAGAGGACCAGGACGGTGACGAGCACGCCGACCGCCACCCCGAGCAACGACCACGCCGGCTCGACCGCCGCGGCGACCGCGAATACGGCCGCCCCGAGCGCGCCCGCGCCGATCGGCACCAGCCCCGGTGGCCAGGCGGACAGCGCCGGTTCCACCAGGGACCGCTCGCGGAAGGCGGCGCGCTGGGCGTCGCCGAACGCGTACTGCGTCGGCAGGTCCCGCGCGCCCTCGTCCTCCCGGGCGCGGCGGGTCGCGGTCGGCAACGGCTCGCCCTGCCCGGACTCGGGTTGGAACGCGATCAGGAGCAGCCCGAGGATCGCCAGCCCGACGAACCCGACGAACACCGGGTCGAAGGTGGCGTGCGCCGGCAGCGAGAGGACGCTCGTCCGCGTCAGCAGGCCGACGAGCCCGGAGAACTGGTCGGCCAGGTCGGTCCCGAGGTTCGACAGGAACGGGGCCGCGTGCTCGGATCCCCAAGGTCCCGAGGGCAGGGCCGGGAGCAGCAGGAGCTCCCAGGTGAGCGCCGCGCCGAACGCGAGCACGCGGACGCCTGCGGGCTCGCCCGACCGGGCGGCCACGGCGACCGTCAAGAGCGGGAGACCGACCACGACCCCGGCCCCGAGGGCCAGCCCCGGATCGCCGGCGAAGGCGCCGGCGAGCGCGGTCCCCAGGAGGAGGAACGCGAGGAGGGCGTATCCGGCGATCCGGGAGCGCTTCTCCGGGCGGGCCAGCATGGCCGCGACGATCGCCAGCAGGACGATCGCGACCCAGGCCCCCGCGTCGCCCGCCGGCAGGACCGCGAGCAACCGCGCGAGGGCATAGAGGACCGGCAGCGCGAGGAAGAGGGCCGCGAGGGGTCGGGCGTTCATGCCGCCCCCGGCGCCACCGACGTCTGACGGTAGAGCGTGCCCAAGGCGGCGAGCGGCCCGTCGTGGCCGAACAGCGCCACCGAGGCCCCCTGTCGCCGGAGGCACGCCGCGGCCGTGTGGGACCGGCGGACCTCCGGGGCGAGCAGGAAGCCGATCGCCGCCTGCTGGCCCGGGTCCCGGAGCGGAGGGTAGAGCGAGTCCGCGTCCGGCACCAGGATGTACACGAGGTGCCCCCGGTGGCGCGCCTCCCCGACCGAGGCCGCGAGCGCATCCGGGTCCCCGTCGACCGCGGAGAGGGCGACGAGGCTTGCGGACCGATCGAGCCGGGGGACGACGTAGTCCACCGCCGCCCCGAGCCGGCCCGCCGGGCGCTCGACCCGCGCGCCGGAGAGCGCGCGAAGCACGCGAAACTCGTGCGTCGCGCCTCGACCCGGCGGGATGTACGCCTCCGTGTGGTCCGAGAACAGGACGATGCCGGCCCGCCCGCCCTCGTCGAACGCGAGCCGCAGCACGGACGCGGCGGCGTCGATCGAGCGTTCGAGCGCATCGCCGGGTCGAGGACCCAGCGCCATCGTGCGGCCGATGTCGAGCAGTACGACCAGGTCCTGGAGGCTCTCCCGCTCGTTCTGGCGCACGTACAGCGTGCCCTGGCCGGAACGCGTCCACGCGATCGACCGGAGCTCATCGGTCGGCTCGTACTCCCGAAGTCCGCGGAAGTCCGAGCCTGCCCCCGGGGTCGCGACCCAGGTCTGCCCCACGACGAGGCTCGGCAGCCGTCGCGGATGGGGGATCGGGACGCTGAGCGGCTCCGGGATCGCTTCGATCTCCCAGGGGTCGGACAGCGAGACGGAACGGAACGCGAGCCCGAGCGAGTCGTGCGCGAGGACGAGCGTGGGGCCGACCTCGTAGCGGCCGCGCTTGCGCGGCACCACGACGTACCCCAGCGTGAGGGGTTCGCCGGCGGCCCACCACGTCAGGAGGCGCGGGGAGCCCTCGACGACGGGCAGGGAGTCCGGATGGGCGTCGAACAGCTCCGCGTAGAAGCTGCCCGGCAACGCGGAGGTGAGACGGGCCGTGACCAGCGCCGGGGCGCCCGCCCGGACGAAGGAGGTGCACTGGGCCCGCTCGACGGAGAAGGCCGCTGGACCGAAGCCGCGCGTGGCCCGCAGGAACTCGAGGAGGTCGGCGAGGACCAGGGCGACAAAGAAGACGCCGACGACGTAGGCGAGGACGTTCACCGTCACGAACGCGACGAGGAGGACCGCGAGGGCGGCGAGCAGCACGCCGCGTCCCCGGGGGGTGAGGGTGAGACGGCCGTCCTCCATCGGGGGTGCTCCCTCGGCCGGTCAGCGAGGTACCGGCACGGCGGCGACGGTCTCGCGCAGGATCCTCGGGAGCGGTCCCGAGAGCGCGGCCGAGCCGCCCACGGCGGGGGCGCTCGACACGATCTCGGGACGCAGGATCACCCGATGGTTGAGCACCGCGAACGCCAGGTCGCGCACGTCGTCCGGGAGGACGAAGTCCCGGCCGTCGAGCAGCGCGGCCGCCTTGGCCGCGAGCAGGAACTGCACGCTCGCTCGGGGGGAGGCCCCGAGGAGGAGCTTGGGATTCTCCCGCGTCCCTCGCACGACCGCGGTCAGGTAACGCAGGATCTCGTCGCCGACGTAGACGCCGTCGCGCAGGTGCCGCAGACGCTCGACATCGCTCGGCTCGAGCACGGGCGGAAGCGCGTCGGGGATCGCGCCCTCCGCCCGGCTGCGGAGGATGGCGACCTCGTCCTCGGCGCTGGGGTACCCCATGATCCATCGGAAGAGGAACCGATCGAGCTCCGCCTCCGGGAGCGGGTACGTGCCTTCCTGCTCGATCGGGTTCTGGGTGGCGATGACCAGGAACGGTCGAGGGAGGGGATGGGTCGCGCCGTCGATCGTGACCTGGCGCTCCTGCATCGCCTCGAGCAGCGCCGACTGGACCTTGGGCGGCGCTCGATTGATCTCGTCCGCGAGCACGACGTTCGCGAACACCGGTCCCGCGCGGAACTCGAACGTCTGGTCGCGGGGCTTGAGGATCGTCGCCCCCAGAATGTCGCTCGGCAGCATGTCCGGGGTGAACTGGATCCTCCGGAAGGAGAGGTGCAGGCTCTGGGCGAAGGACCGGGCCACCTGGGTCTTCGCGATCCCCGGCACGCCCTCGAGCAGCACGTGGCCCTCGGACACGAGGGCGATCATCAGCGCGCGGACGACGTCCTCGTTCCCCACGATCTGCTCGGCAATCGAACGGCGCACCCGTCGATACATCGCGTCCGAGCTGGCTGGCGGGGCGGCGGACCCGGGGGCGGCCTCCGCCGCGGGCGATGGGATCCCCGACATCAGCCAGCCTCCCAGAGCGGGGCCGCCCGTTGAAGGTCCTCGATCGCCAGCCGGAACGCATCCTCGGATTGCCGCTCCCGGTATTGGCGCAGCCAGGTCCAGTGCGATTCCAGCCAGCTCGGCGCCTCCACCCGGGCGGCGGCCCAGTACGCGGTCTGCACGGATTGGACGAGCCCGCGAACGGTCAGCGGTGCGGGCAGGCGGCGGTCGAGGTCCGCGCGGGCGAGATCCTCGCGCCGGTCGATGCGGACTCCGTAGCGCTGCTGCAGCGTGGCCGCCAGCTGCTTCGCGATCGCGTCGGCGGCCGGGAAGTACCGGCCCTCGAGGAACGCCCCGTACGCCCAGGAGTCCGGTCGCTCCGACCAGGGCGGGCGGCTCGGGGTCGGCTCCGTACGCGGAAGCGGCCGGGTCCGACGGACGCTCCAGACCACGAGCAGGGCTCCCGCGATCGCCAGGACGGCGAGCGGCAGGTCGAACGTAGGGTCGGTGAAGAACGCGTGCAAGACGGAGACCGCGGTCATCGGTCACTCCGACCGGGGGCCCGGCTCCGCCGGGCGCACCGGCGGGTGGGAGGGGGAGACCCGCCCCGCGGCCGCGGCGGGCGGGAGGCGCGGATACGTCCGGGCGTTCCGCAACTGCGGCTCCGCATACAGCGCCCGTAGCTGGTCGACCAACCCGTCGACGGGAGGTTGGGCGACGGAGCCGTACCGGACCGGCTCGAAGCGCGCGTGCAGAGCCGCGAGCAGGCCCACGAGGGGACCCATGTCCGGCCGAAGATACTGGAAGAGGAGTTCGCGATGGGTCCACTCCGGGGGCAGCTGGATCCGGTAGGCTTCGATCACGTCCCGCTCGACCCGGAGGTACGCCGTCAGGACCGCCTCCCGCGCCTGGCCGGCCGAGAGGAGCCGCTCGACCTCAGCGACGGCCGAGGGGCCCATCGGCGAGGCCTCCGCCGAGGATGATCCGGCGTTGGCCCCGTTTGCGGAACCCCGCGTGGTCGACATGGTCGGGGGCGCAAGATACTGCGGTTAATAGCCGATTACTGTGGGCGGTCCGCGGGTCCGGCCGGGGTGCCCCCGGCGCGGGCGGGGGACCTCGCGTCAGAAGGCTTATCGCCCTCCCGAGGGGTCGGGGCGCGAGGAGTCGCATGGCCCGTTCTCTGGTCGTCGGGATCGCCTCGATCGCACTCGTCGCGCTCATGCTCGCGTCGGCCGGGGGCACCGCTGCCGGACATCCATCCGCCCCGGCGGCCACGACCGCCGCGGTGTCGAGCGCGTCGGCTTCGGCCGGAGCCGAGCGCCAGCAGACGGTCCTTGCGGAGCTCGTCGGCTCCCACATCCCTCAGACCGACATCCACCTCCCCGACCTCTCCGTCGCTCCTCCCTACGCGGGGGAGACCGTCTCACCGACCTACACCCAGGCCCCCGCGCCCATGGGCGTCGCCGACCTCGGGCTCACCAACGTCTCGGGCAAGCTCAAGGGCTCGGTCACGACGACCTCGAGCGTCGAGGGGACGATCACGCTCACGAACGCCCTCTCCGTCAACGTCGACGGCGACGGGCCCGACATGTTCGGGATCCAGCTCAACGCCGTGGACACAGGCGTGACGGTGTTCGGGAATGCGTCGAACGAGTTCTGGTGCCAGAACTTCGTGAGCTACACGCCGTCGTCCGGGGAGCTCGTCTTTGGAGACAACGTCTGGAACTTCTCGAACTACGACGCGTACATCTCGCCGAACGTCTTCTACGCGACCGGCCCCAACGGCACGCTCTACGCGCCCGTCTACTACTACGCGATCGGACCGACGTTCACGATCCACTACCCGTTCACGCTCACACTGTACGAGAATTCGACCGTCCTGTTCGACCGCCCCGCGGTGTTCTTCAACTATACGGTCTCGAATTCGAGCGCGCGGATCTCGGGTTCCTACGACGACGTCGTCTTCAACGCCACGGCGGGCCACGTCCGCAAGGCGTTCCCCGCCGGGCTGTTCCAGATCGACGGCAAGCAGCTCGACCCGGTCGGACTCCCCAACGATCTCGAGCTGGACGTCGTGGGCAACGACGACGGAGACACCACGAGCTTCACTGCCATGAACGCCGACCTGTCGATCGCCACGTGGGACGCGACGAGCCGAACCTACGTGCCCGTTCCGACCGCGATGGACGCCGGATCGGAGACCGGGGAGACCAGCGACGGGATCGAGGTGTCGTACGCGCCCGGGGCGGCCGTGGCCCACCTGGCCCTCGGTCCCTCGTTCCTCTACGGCCTGTGGGGGATGTCGTCCTCGGCCGGCGCTCGGGAGGTCGTCGAGCGACTGTCGCCCGCGTCGACGTTCATCCTCGTGAACCCTGGAACGACCCGCAACGAGAGCGAGGCCCAGTGGGTGCCCGGCTCCCCGACCGGTACCACGACCTTCTTCGTGCCCAACGGCGGAGCGTACTGGATCGAGTACCTGCTCTCCGAGCAAGCGCCCGGGAGCTTCCTGCTGAGCTCGGCGGCGAACTCCACGACCCGGACCTCCTTTGCCGGGACGCCCGACCTGGCCCTCGGAGTCTACACCCCACTGATCGCGTTCGGGAACAGCGAGCTGGCCAGCCTCTCTTCTGGCGGGAGCGGGACCCTCGCGTCCCCCTACACGATCGACCGGAACGAGCCGGGAGCGATCGATCCCGAGTTCGCGGCCTGGAACGACTTCCAGTGGCCCGTATTCCCCGGACTGCTGCTGGTGGACACGACGGCCTACGTGACCGTCACGGCGCCGTCGTTCGAGGTCGAATACCCGTGGTGGATGCAGGGGACGGTCGCGGCGTTCGGTCTGCCCGCGACCAACGACCTCCAGCTCCAGTTCTGGCAGACGAGCCACGTGCGGGTGCTGGGAGGCTCGATCTCGGGATGGCTCTCCGCCTTCCTGGAAGGGTTCCCCGAGGGTTCCGTCATGTTCTGGAACTCGACGGACAATCTCGTCGCGGGGGTCACGTTCGAGGATCAGGGCGACGCCCTCCTCTTCTACGGCGGCACGGACAACACCGTCTGGGGGAACTCGTTCTACCTCGCGCCGCTCGCCGCGGCCGACCCGGCGGACGTGCTCAACTACGGCAACGCGACGCAGGCGTTCAACGAGAGCGAGTCCGGCGACCTTCTCTACAACAACCTCGTCGACGTGCCGTTCCCGGCGATCACCCCGGTCTGGGACCCGCTCTCCTGCCAGGTCCTTTGCGAGCCCGCGACGTACGTCGACGCCTGGAACGTACCGCTTGAGCCCGCGAGCGACGTCCGCGTCGTCGACGGCGTGCCTCTCTCGGGCAACATCCTCGGCTACGACTGGCAGGGCGGAAACTACTGGTCGAACTACGGCACGGCGTCGAACCCCTACGGGGTGCTGCCCTACAACAACAGCGGCCTCATCACGGTCGGGGGCGACTACTATCCGCTGACCCCGCCGCTCGACCGGGTGACGTTCGTTGAGTCCGGACTGCGTGCCGGGGCCCTCTGGTCGGTGACGCTCGGAGGGATCGAGCTCTCTTCGACGTCCCCGGCGATCACGTTCTGGGACCCGGCGGGCGCGTACGTCTACTCGGTGCCCTCGGTCGGGCATCGGACGGCCCACCCCGACCACGGGCACGTCGTCCTGACCTCGATCCCCGAGACGGTCGCGGTCACGTTCTCGTGAGCGCACCGTCGCAACCGCTCCAGCCGAACGCTCAAGAACGCCGGGAGGCTATGCCGGACCGATGAGTGGAACCGCCTGCCAGGCCGAGGACGCGCGACGCCGGATCCTGGGAGGTCCGAGGGCCGAGGACCCCCCGTACCCGAAGAGCTGCTCGGGCTCGACGGCGTGGCACAACTTTCCCACGACGGACTCCGGCGACGCGGTGCCGTTCTTCCTGTGCGAACGGCACCGGCAGTTCATCCGCGAGGCCCGGACCGCCCGGATCGGGCACTAATCGTAGTGTTATAAACAGTTGCGAGTGCCTCGGGGCCTCGGGGCCTCGAGGTCCCATGCGTCCCCTAACGGGGCCAGACGCTGAGCACGCGGTGCTCTCCTCCCACGATGAAAGACGTCGCCTAGGCGGGTCCCACCACGACCACCGACTCCACGGGACTGCTCCTCGCAACTCAGAGCATGACGGCCACGCAGGCGGGTCGAATGCTCGGGACTCCGCTCGGGCCGTCCAGCACGGGGTCTGCCGATCCGACCAAGACGGGCTCTCCGGACTCGCGGAAGGAGATCGCCCCGACCGGCCCCTATGACTGACGGGGCCCTGGATGCGCTCCGCGGAGAGCGCCCTGCGACGCCCCCCCGAGCGTGACGGGCTCTCTGGAAACCTCCGAGGCGGCAAGCCCATCTCCACCTACCTTGACCGTCAGTTCGCCGTCGATCTCGGAACCCGCCAGTGTCAGGGCCTGTTACGCCGACCCGGGTTCCGCGTGCATGAGCCCCGACCGATGCTCACCTCGGGAGACCCTATCGCCCAGGCGGCACCCAAAAAGGACTCCGGGCACCGAGCGGGAGCCTCTCCATCGACCGCTAGGTGATGGACGAGATCTACTTCCAGTAGCACGCGTCCTGCTATCGCATGTGGGTTCCTCCAGAGGTGAGCGACCTCGTTCTCCTTCATGCCTACACCCACAAGTCGGTCGGTTGCTGAGGTACGATCCGACTGAGAGATTGGAAGCGGTCTACCGACGCGAGGAGGGGGTGTTCGATCGGACCACCCGCACGCGATTCCTCCACCAGTTCCATCGAGCAGTACGCGTGGACAACGTCGAGCGGTGGGGACCAGCGACAACGCCCAGGATCACCACGCCCGCCTTCACAGGGCCTGATGCGCGCACGTCGCCTCGAGGTTCGAGCTCCCCTTGCTCCCGGCGGCCAGTCTCCAACGGAACCGTGCCGAGCGAGTTGGGAAGTTCACCCGACGGCGACGTGTCCACAACCGGTAGTTCCCGAAGCTCACGGACGTGATCGAGGCGGTAGAGGAAGCGTTCGAGAAATGGCGGGGCGCCTGGGAGGCCCCTCGCCAGCTGCGCTCAATCAGCTAGGGCTATCAACTTGGATCAGACAATTCGCTAACCTCGCCCCTGCGACGCCAGATCCAAAGGATGGACGGGACAAGTGTCGCCGCCGTACTGTAGAGGATAAGCCCGGATGACGAGTCGAGCACTAGCGGCGAGATAGCCCCAAGGGCGGGTCCCCGATCCCCCAAGATGACGTCCGCTCTCTCAGTGAACGTTATGTTTTCAGTTACGGCGCTTCCGGAAAGCGTCACAGTCCCGCTACCGGGCGTTGCTTCAAAGACATAGGTCCGGACCCCAGAGTGCACAACTGGGCCCTGTATCGAAAATCGGAACGACCCCTGGGCTGCGCTAAACTCAATCGAACTGCCCGTCGAAGTCCCGCCACCTGAACCCAGCGTTACATTCCAGCGATAGCCGGAGGGGAGGCCAGTTTCATTGAAGTAGATCAATCCTGGGACCGAGCTGAAGCGGACTGTGATCGAGTCTCCTGCCCCGGAGAGAGTGACCTGCCCGGTGCCGGGGCTCGCCCCCCAACCCGCGGGACACTTTACGGTGTAAGCGTAGCTACCGTTAGGCTCCGTGAGGGTCACGGCGGTGGGGGAGGAGGCGCACGTCTGCGGGAGCTTTCCGAGTGTAACGCACCAGGAGTTGCCGGCGGTCAGGTTCGACTCGGAGAAGGTAACGTTGTACTGCGGAGTGAAGTAGACGTTCTTCTCATTCGGCTGACCAACCGTCAGAAGCAACGACTTCTGAGTGGTTGTGACCCACCCTGCTCGGCTGATTGTGACCTGATAGGGGTCTGTGGAGGAGCCTGCAATGGGGTAGTCGAGTGCGTAACCCCCGCCTTGACCTGAAATTGTCGAAATACAGCCGTTGTTGTTGCATAGCTGAACGGTTGCGCCCGAGATTCCCCTCGGGGTCCCAGACTCGTATCCCATGACATTCCCAAACAGCTGTCCTCCGTCCACGACGGGGTCGACGCTCTCGTTGTCAGAGCCCTCTTGGGGCGTGATGTAGTAAACCGGGCTCGTCGCCGTCCCTAGCGCGTCCGACCACGAGGCACTATAACTTGTCTGAGTGACTGGTGAGCCGGTCTCCGCGAAGAAGTGCCAATAGCCGGCTGAAGATGTGGTTTCTGTGTTGGTTGTTTGGTAAGCGGGTCCACTCCCGACATCTTGAACCACACTCACCGTCGCGTTGGGCAAGGCCGGACAGTTCGGGGCACAGGAAGGGGATGTATACAGTCGAACATGGCCACCGATTGACGCCGCTGGTGCGATCGGGTAGGAGACCGATGTGGCGGCTCCAGCGGCCACCGTGGACTCGGACGGGTTGGTGTTGTCGAAGAACCCGAGAATGGTAGACGAGGAAACAGTCAGGCTTCCTCCGGTGAGCGTGGACAGACTGCTCCCCGGCACGAGTTCTTCGACCCAATCTGCTTGGGAGAAGACGTTCTGCCCCCCGGTCACTTGCTCGCAGCCGTCGGTGACCGTCCCCGTTCCGGGGTTGACGCCGACGACTTGACTTGCGACCTGGTTCCCATCAACCTCGGGGTAGCTAGTTACTAGGCTGTTCGATACGGGACCATCGGGTTGCTCCGCCGCGAGCGCAGCGCCAATCGCTCCGACACTTATTGGTAAGGCCTCCGGGAAGAAGATCGCTGCAACAGCGAGGCCTAGACTCAACGCTTCGAGGAGTTGGCTCGAGGAACTGCCCCCGTCGCCAAGGTTTCCCTGAGTCGTGTTGTACCCAGAGTTGTTGCCGGTGACAAACTCATTTGTTCCTCCGCTAGGGAGTCCACTCGGAGCGACGCTCACTTGGATGCCGTAGGCTCCATAGAGATTTTGGACTTCGTTGCAACCATCCTGATTGTAGTCGAATGGGTTGTCTCCGCCCACGGCCGCGACGTAGAGCCAAATCTGGAAGATATTGTCCACGCCGCCCAAGTCTGCGTATTCCGGAACCTCCCCCGGAGCGCTTGTCACGTTCAGCAGATTGGAATTCGCAACGCCACCCCCGCTGCCGGCCAGGCCCAAGCTCGCGTTATATGCGGTCTGAAACGCGAAAGACCCTTCCGGCGGCAGTGGATACGGAGTCGTATCGTTCGTGGGGTAGATAGTACCGTTACCATCCCAACCGATTGGATTGTGTAGGGTCAGGAAAGAAGTGGTTGGTTCGATCGAGACGCTGGACGAGACAGGGCCGGTCGAGGCAGCCGAATTTAGGTCCTGGGTTGGAGTGGCCGGTGGCGGCATTGTCTCCACAGTCCCGCTTGATGCCCCCGACGGAATAGTTCCTATGTTCGTGGGCGCTGGAGGCGAGCCAGCAATGCAGGCAATCGACGATCCAACGAGGACGAAGGTCAGAATAGTCACAAGGACCACCGGTAAGGCAACGAAGACACGGCGAGGGCCGAGCAGGCTCGAGACTGAGGCGCCGTAGTGCCGTCGTGATACTTCGCAGATCATCGACGCCATGATGGGGTTCTCGCTCCCGATGGTTGAGTTTTATTCACGTGCCGCGGACACGGCCGGTTACACAAACTCCGTTCTACCATTTAAAGTGTGGACATAGCGCGAAGACTACGCAATGTACACTCCGGTCCCTGCTTGAACGCGACTCCACGACCGTCGCTTCGTGGGGCAGGTTTGCATCCAAGTCCAGCCGAGCAGGACGGTCCCCTGACGAACAGCAGGTGAACCTTCGAACACTTGAGTTCGGTGCCGACGTTGCCCCCCGCACCGCCCGGGTGCCTCTTTTGCGGGCTACACGGTGTGTGCGATGCTCACGTTGTAGACTAGCATCGTGACAGCAGTGACCGTCACGAGCACCGAAGACTCCACGTCGATTATCCAAGCCGTGTCGCAGGGCGTTGGTCCGTGAATGGAAAAACTGGTTCCTCCACTTGAACTGTTTTCCACCTCGTAAAGAATCAGTACAACTCCTGAGGGATTTGAAGGGTCGGGAGGTAGAATCGTGACGAGACGTACGTGCTCCACAGCGGTCTCGTTCGAGTCCGACCATACCATCGAGAAGATGCCGTTTCCCGAAGCATCAGCCGGGACACAAAAGTGGCCGCCGATGATGATCGTGTAGTTGTTGCTCACGTTCGGCCCGCCATCGATGGTATAACTGGACCACTCGACCTGAGTCGTCCCGTTACTCGGCTGATAAGCCAGGATGATGACGACCGAGAGAACAAGCAATGCGGAGAGCGCTACGATCGCTGTCAGTTTCCATGGAGTGAGCTTCGCCCCCCCGCGGTCTGGTGTCATGCCTTTGGCGTACTCCGTTCCGACGTTCGAGGTCTGTGCCATCGACTCACTACCCCGAGGTCCTACGAGTGTCCGCGAACACTGTCAGTGACCTTCCCGGGTGCGAGTCTGACGGTTTACTTGAACCGTTTGGGTAGGTGAACCTTGGTTCAAGGCAGGCGGCCGCGAGTAGGCGACAGGTTCGCCGGTGGCGGACCTGTGAACGGTGGGCACGACCAGCGACCTGGCGAAAGCCACACGTGCGCTGCTTGCGAAACTCTGTGCCTCTCGGGCGTCGGGATCGGCACAGAAGGTCCTGTCGGCTCTCGAGGAACTCGCGGCGGGGAGTGCTCCGGACTCCCCCTCCGCGCGTCCCTCCGCCGTGTCGAACTAGTTTCCCCCGGGGGCTCGGCGCCTCGTTCCGGTCGGTCTCTCTTGCATCTCGGGTCAGAAACTAATATATATACTTATTAGCGCTAACCTCCGAACGAGCGACTCGATGAGGGCGAACGTATCGCTTGTCCGCGAGCCGACGGACCGGACGCTTCCCCGCTCGATCTTCGTACCAAAGGAGCGGAAGCCGCACCGGCCCTGCGCGCAGTACGAGAAGGTCGTCGTCCGCTCCGAGGACGATGCGAGGATCGCCCGGAACGCGAACGTCCCGCTCTTCGCGCTCGACGCGGCCCGAGTGACGTCGCTCGGCTATCCGATCAAGTTCCCCCCACTCCTCGTCGTCGCCCGTTCGGTCCTCCCGCTCATCCAGTCGTCCCTGACGACGATCCCCTTCGCGTCGGAGGAGGCCGCCCGGTCGCCCCGTCCCGAGGACGTCGCGGTCGCGATGCTCAAGTTCGACCGGATCGGCGCCCGCGCCCTCGTGGACCGGAACCCGAGGTGGGACCCGCTCTACCTGACGCGGCGGATCTGGGAGGAGAACGCGCTCCGAGTGGCGACGCTCGTTCGTCTCTTCGACGTCCTGCCGTACCTCCCCCGGGACGGCGACGCCCCGGACCGGGCGGCGCTGGAGCGGAAGCTCTGGAAGAACCCGGCCGGTTCGGGGTTCTAATGGATCCCGAAGACGTCGCCCGGGTCGCAGCGTGGCTCCCGAGCGAGATGGGGGTGCCATTCATCGTCGACGACGGGAGGGCCGTCGAACGGCTCGTCCCGGTCTAGACGAACGATGTTCACGGCTTGATCGATCGGACGACCTGGACGACGGTCGACGAGAGGCTCGGATCGGACCCGGCCGTGAGCCCGCTAGAGGCGCCCGAATACGGCGTGGCATCGGCCGGGGGAAAGGCGCCGGCCCTCAATCGACGTCGACGCTTGGACCGGTGAGGCTAACCCCGTTACGAGAACCCGCAGCCCGCGCTAAGGGCGCTGCTCACTCCGAGCAGCAGCAGGAACGCCGCGATCACCTCGGTGAGCAGCATCACCGACGTCGCGTCGAGCACTTGGAGGGTGAGTCCGCCGAACGCGACCGCGACCCCGAGCAGGATCAGCGAGAGCCCTCCGCCGCAGACCGGCAAGACCAAGGTCGAGGCGACGAGGCACGCGATCGCGAGCGCCGGGAAGACGATGAGCAGCAGCGAGATGCGGCGCACTGCCCGGCAACCCCCCGGTCGGATAAGGCCGTGACCGGCGCGCGACCGTCCGATGCGGGCCTCCGGCGTCGCCGAGAGGCGACCGCGGCGGTACGTGCGACAACGATTAAGCAACGCTCGGCCAGCGCAGCGTCCACGGAGGGTTCGGCACGACGGCACCGGAAGAGATCGTGCGCACGGACCGACTGGGCTTCGCCTACACGCCCGAGCGGTTCGCGGTCCGGGACCTGAGCTTCTCCCTCCGTCGGGGCGAGGTCTTCGGACTGCTCGGGCGCAACGGCGCCGGCAAGACCACGACCGTCCGGCTGCTCACGACGCTCCTGCCGCCGACCGAAGGCTCGGGGCTCCTGTTCGGGAAGGACCTCAAGAGCTGCGGGCGCGCGGAGCGCGCCCGGATGGGCGTCGTGCTCCAGTCGGAGTCGCTCGACTTCGTCACCGTCGAGCGGAACCTCACGCTGTACGCGTTCCTCTGGGGCGTCCCCCGCGAGCTCGCGAAGAGCCGCGCCGAGGAGATGCTCGAACTGTTCGAGCTCGAGCCGGTCCGGCACCGCAAGCCGTGGAGCCTCTCGGGCGGCGAGCGTCGCCGGTTCCAGGTCGCCCGGGAGCTGATGCACGAGATGGAGCTCCTCTTCCTCGACGAACCGACCGTGGGGCTCGACGCCCTCACGCGGAAGCGCATCCTCGACTACCTCGCGGGGCGGGCGAAGCAGGGGCTCACGATCGTCTTCACGACCCACATCCTCCAGGAGGCCGACCAGCTCTGCGACCGGATCGGGGTCCTGCAGGCCGGACGCCTGCGCGCGGTCGGGCCCCCGGGGGAGATCAAGCGCCGGTACCGCGGCCCCCGCAGCGTCGAGGCGGAGTTCGAGCGGGCCTTGACCGACGAGGAACGCCGGGAGTTGCTCGACCGGCTCCGGGTCGGGGGCGAAGGGTTCGAGCTCCTCTCTGCCACGGGGGGCCTCCTTCTGTTCCGGGCGCGGAACGCGGAGGACCTGGTCGGAGGAGTCGTCCGCTGGGCCCACGCCCGGTCGGTCGAGCTCGCGCGACTCTCCGTGCGGGAGACCTCGCTCGAGGAGGCGTTCGTCACCCTCGTATCGGAGGACCCGGCCTCGGGCCCCGAGACCAAGGAGGAGCTCGCATGAGGGTGCCCGCGGTCGTCCGTCTCGTCGCGCGCAACTTCGCCGCGACCCTCGATCCGATCACGCTCCTGGTCATGTTCGGCCAGCCGGCGTTCCTCATCGTGATCCTCGGCACGATGTTCAACCAGCTGATCCCCTCGGTCGGCGCTTCGGGCTCCTACGTCGCCTTCCTCGTCCCCGGGATGATCGCGTCGCAGATGATCACCGGCGCGGTCCTCGCGGGCCGGATCTTCTGGCTCGACCGCCGCTGGGCGATGGTGGAGCAGATCTTCTCCGGGCCGTTCCTGCGCGCCGAGTACCTCGCGGCCCTGCTGCTGACCGCGCTCCTGTTCTCGCTCGTGGGCGTGGGTCTCATGGTCCTGGTCGCGCTGCCGCTCATCGGCGTCACCGCGCTCTCGGCCTCCGAGATCCTGGTCGTGCTCGGGACGATCGCGCTCGGGAGCCTCTTCTTCGGCGGGCTGTTGATCGCGATCGGGGGGCGGATCCGGTCCGCGAACCTCTACTTCACCATCCAGTCGTTCCTCCAGTATTTCCTGATCTTCATCTCGACGGTCTACTATCCCGTCACGAGCTCGACGCCCCTCGTGCTGCGCGGGATCGTCTACTCGAACCCCCTCACCTACGCCGCGAACACCGTCCGGGACGCGTTCACGCACTCGTTCGGTCCCAGCGACCTCATCGCGGCCGGCGTCCTGTCGTGCCTCGCGGTCGTCTCGTTCGGGCTCGCGGTGCTGTCGTTCCGCAGCCTCGAGCTCGGCCCGGTACAGTAGGCCGCCCTCCGGGGGACTCCGGCCGGGCGGACCCGGTGGAGCGGTTCGAGCGCTCGATAACCCTAAGTCGGCCCGCCGATGAACCCGCCGGAGCTCCTCCGTGGCGGGCCGCGTCGCCGTGGTCTCGAAGACCCCGTTCCGTCTCACGTTCGCGGGCGGCGGCACCGACCTTCCCGACTACTATCGGACCCACGGCCCCGGCGCGTGCGTCGCCGGCGCGATGGACAAGGGGATCTTCGTCTTCGTCGTCGAGAACTTCAACGCGGACGAGGTGCGGGTCAGCTACCGCATCACCGAGGATGCGAAGCGGGACATCGACGACATCCAGCACGGCTCGATCCGCGAGGCGATGCGCCTCCTCAAGATCCCGAGCGGGATCCAGATCATCACCGCCACCCAGATGCCGTCGCGGGGCACGGGGATCGGCTCCTCCAGCAGCTGCGCGGTCGGGGTGCTGAACGCCCTCCACGTCTGGAAGGGCGAGCGGGTCGGTCCGCGCCAGCTCGCGCGCGAGGCGGTCCGCATCGAACGGGAGGTGCTCAAGGAGCCCGGGGGGATCCAGGACCAGTACGCCGCCGCCTACGGCGGGCTCAACCTCATCGAGGTCTCCCGCGACGGCGCCGTCTCCGTCCAGAGCCTCGCGGTCGACCACGATGCGCTGGCGACGGTCAACCAGCACCTCCAGCTGTTCTTCACCGGCATCGAGCGCAACTCCGGGGAGATCCACGTCCGGCAGGTGAACGAGATCGACCGGCACCTGGACGAGTACGACCGGATGCGGGTCCTCGCGCTCGAGACCGCGCGGGCCCTCGAGCGGCTCGACTTCCCCGAGATCGGCCGCCTCATGGACGAGAACTGGCAGCTCAAGAAGCGCCTCTCGTCGGGGATCTCCAACGCCCGCATCGACCGGGCCTACGCGCTCGCCCTGCGCCACGGGGCGATCGGTGGGAAACTGCTCGGTGCGGGCGGCGGAGGCTTCCTCTTCTTCCTCGTCCCGCCCGCGCGTCAGCCCGAGGTGCGACGCGCCCTCGAAGGGATCGGGTTCGTCCCGAAGTCCGTGCGGCTCGACATCACGGGGACGACGATCGTGCACCAGGAGTAGCGCGCCGTCGCGCCGCTACGCGGGGGCGTCGTCCGGGTGGGTCCTGAGGTAGCGCTTCCCGAGGGCCCAGCCGATGACCCCGCCCAGGACGCCGCCGACGACGATCCCGAGGCCCAGGTCGATCAGCGCGTTCGTGAGGTTCGTGAGGTCGAGGTAGCCGAACTGCTGGAGCAACAGGACCACGACGATGCCCAGGACGACGCCGCAGCTGGCCCCGGTCGAGGTCGCGCTCACGACGTGCCTCCCTCCGTAGGCGGCTCACCCGCGGGGGGCTCGCTTGCGGGCGGTGGGGGCGGGGCCGGTGCGGGCGCCGCGGGTGGGGGGGCGGGCGGCGCCCCGGCGGGCGGCCCGGGCTCGGTCGGCGCAGCGCCCGCGGGGGCCGAGGGCGTGGCCGTCGTCGGCGGCGGGCTCTTCTTCCGGCGCTGGAGCCCGGCTTGGCGGCCCGACCGGGCGAGCGCGTACACTTCGTAGATCCCGAGGATGATCAGCACCAGCGGCGCGGCCGCGAAGACGGAGAACGGCGCGACGAGGCGCACGTAGAAGCTCTCGCTCCAGAGCGTCGAGCCGTTCGCGATCAGGCTCGCCGTGATCCCGAACGTCCCCTCGAAGACGTACTGGATCGCCCCGACCGTCCAGTTGAGCGCGACGGAGGACGACGGCTGCAAGGGAGTGCCCGCGGGTGGGGCGACGTCCCGCGTCGAGACGGGGAATCCGAAGTAGATCATCTGGAGCCGCGCGTCGTTGACGTTGGGGTAGAGCGACGGGTCCCAGGAGAACAGGACGTTGATCGCCTCGTTGAACGTGACCGTGAACGCGCTCGAAGAGGAGTTGGCGCCGTTGACGTTCGCCCCGTTCCAGGTGACGCTCGGCACGGACGCCGCCGGTTGGGCGGCGCCGGTCGATCCCGGGGAAGCCGCCGGCGAGGCAGGGGCGGCCCAGGTCGTGGAAGGCACCAGCAGCACGAAGGCGAGGGCGCAGATTCCGAGGAGAGCCACTCCGCGCCCGGGGGAACGCCCGCCCGACATCCGCCCCCGGGCCCACCGGTTTCGGCGATATCTACCCTTGGATGGCCTGTCCGGCCCTAGTTGGGGGCGCCGGGAGGGCTACCGGCCCCGGTTCCTCGAAGCGTACCCCGGATCCGCTCGAGATCCGGGGCGGGGATGAGATCGGGATTCAGGTGCAACCAGACCCGCGCCTCGTGGGCCCGCGCGGACGCGTCGAAGGCGACCAACCGATCCAGCACCCGGTCGATCCCGTGCAGTCGGACGAGGTATTCGATCCCCTCGAGGTAAAAGGCCGTGACCCGGTCCTCGGCCAGCGAGCGCTCCCAGAACGCGCCGATCCCCTCGAGGTCGCTGGGCTTCAGCGAGAGGCCCCGGCCCAGGTTCGACAGCCAGTAGATGTCGACGGGCCGACTCCCGATGTGCGCCCGGAGACGCTCGGGGGACTCCCGAACGAGGCAGACCCCGCGATGGCCCGCGGCGGTCGCTTCGAGGAACGGCTGCAGCGAGGGGACGATCGCCTTGCCGACATCGATCTCGATACCCCCCGCGGGCGACGGCGCGAGAGCCGGGGGCGCGATCGGGGGCTCCGGCGGGGTGGGCGGTGGAGGGAGAGCGGTCGGCTGGGGCGCGACCGGAGGCTCGGCAGCGGGGAAGGCCGGCGCTGGGACCGCCGGCAGGGTCGGGGCAAGGTCCGGGACCGTCGGCTCGTCGGGAGGTTCCGGGGCCGGGGGGATCGCGGCCTCCTCTGGGGGGTTGACCGGCGCGGCCATCTCGGCCCCCGGACCGGGAGAGGCCGGAGGTCCGGCCGAGGACGGGGCCTCGGGTTCCAACTCTGAGGTCGTGGCGACCGGAGACTCCGACGGGCCGGGGGCCTCAGCCTCGGTCATGGCTCCGGATCCCGGCGCTTCGGGCGTGCCGGTCTCGGTTCGGGGCTCGGGCTCCGGCCTCATCGCGTCGCCCGGCGGACCCTCGGGCCCGGACCGCCCGATCTCCTGGCCTTCGGGCGACGGATCGGCGGTTGGGCCGAGCGACGTCTCCGGGCTCGGTGGCCCCAACTCGGCCACGGGCGGTATCGGGGGTTCCGGTTCCGGCAGATCGGTCGGGACAGGTTCGGGCCCTTCCGGCACGGACGATGGCTCGATGCTCTCCGAGGGCACCGTCGGCGGGCCCGGTTCACCCGAGGCGTCGAGGAGGGCGGGTTCCGCCTCGGGGCCGGGTGCCTGAGGCGCCGGAGTCAGCTCGGGGGAGACGGGTTCCAGCTCGGTGTTGGATGCTGGGGCCGTCGGTGCCGGCTCGGGGGAGGCGGATGCCGCGGAGACGTCGGCGGAGCGCTCGGGAACGTCCTCCTGGGACGGGGTGCTCTGGGGGAGGGCGTCTGCCGGGGGAAGTGACGGGCCGGACCCCGCCCACTCGTCGTGGGCCACAGGTGTCGTGGCGCCCGCCGAGGGTTCGCTCGAGGAGGGAGCGGCGTCGGCGGCCAAGGGTTCCGGATCCAGAGGAGTCGGCGGGGGTGACTCGGGCGGCGACGGACTCGGTTCCGGACCCGGAGCGGCGTCGGGGGCCGACGGGGTTGGCTCCGGGGAAGGCGACTCGGCTGCTGGTTCGGGAGCGTCGGGGGCGGATTCGATCGGGGTGGCCTCGGGCAGGCCGGGTAGCTCCAGCGTCGCTCCGGTGTCGGTCGGAACGCTCTCGGGAGGCGGCGGCGCCGGCCCGGAGGGCACTTCCTGATCCGATCGAGCGGAGGCGTCCGCCTCCGCCGGCGAGGGCTCGGGGGCCGGGGGCGGCCCGGAGTCGGCCACCGGCAGCACGTGCGCGGCCGAGTCCGCTCCGACGGGCGCGGGGGTGGGTTCAGCTTCGCGCGGCGTATCGGGCATGGAAAGCACCTCCTCGGACGGGACGGTGGTCGGCACGCGAACTACGGGCCGCGGCGGTCGGGCGGGACGGCCCGGACGCTCGGGCACCTCTCGCCCGAGACTGCGCCGCAGCGCCTCCGCGACCGGTCGACCGAAGCCCGGCAGGGCGACCAGCGTCTCGAACGGCGCGTCGGCGTACTGGCTCAAGCTCCGAAGTCCCACATCCCAGGCCTCGGCCACCTTGGACGGCCCGAGCAGCGGCACCCCCAGCAACGAGTCCAGCTCCTGACCGAGGGAGCGGATCGCCTCGCCCTCGGCGATCTTCTCTTCGCTCGCGAAGTCCTCGAGCGGCGCCCCGATCGCGGCGCCGCCCACCGGGACTCGAAGCGCGCGCGGCCGCGGAGCCCGGTGCTTCTCGGGCCGGCGGCCCGCGGGCGCGCCCGGCACGTCGAACCACCAGCGGGCCCCGGTACGCGTGCGGCCCCGGCTCCGCCCGGCCGGGGCCACCTCCTCCACGGCCGTGACGACGCGCAGCTCTTCGAGGTCCAGGTACCGGGCGATCGGACCCCGGCTCTGCAGCAGCTCGGAGGCGAGCGGATCGGCCGCGAAGACGATCGCGACGCGCTTACGCCCCTCGGGCTCCGGCGGGGCCCGGGCCAGCCGGCGCGCGAGCCGCCGGACGAGCCAGAACGCGTCGGGGGAGAGCGGCGGGACGTTCGCGGCCCCCGCTCCCGCATCGGCCGGCAGCTCGATGTACATCTCCCCGAGCCCCCAGGGGGCGGGCACGACCCGGTCGGGCAGGAGGTCGACGTAGCCCACCATCTCCGGGGCGATGCGGTACGAGTTGCTCCCGATCACGACGGACAGATCTCCGTTGACCGAAGCCTGGGCTCGCCGGGGCGGCATGCGACGGAGCAGCGCGACCATCTGGGAGGCGTACTGCGGATAGACGCGCTGGATCTCGGAGTCGACCGGCCGCAGCTCGCGGCGTCGACCGGCCCACGGACGCTGCGGCGAAGCGATCTCCACCTCCGACGCGCCCAACAGGGCCCGAAGGACGGGGAGCTCGCCGCGGTAGCGCCCGGCCTCCTCCTCGTTCGGCAGCACGAGCACGACCTTGGGCAGGATCGTGTCCCGCGCAAGGCCCCGCCGGACGAGGAATCGACGCACGGCGCGCACGCTCGAACGCCAGCGCTCCCACGCCCGGGCCGTCTCGTCGGCGAGCAGGGAGCGGTCGACCGCGACCGGGGGTTCCTCGAACAGGCTCGAACGGTCGGGGACGATCACGCGGTGGATCGCCTCGGCCGTGTGCGGCACGATCGGGGCGAGCAGCACGGTCGAACCGCGCAGGACGTGCACGAGCGTCCGAAGCGCGGCCCGCTTGGTGGGCGGGGACCCGGGGCTCGCGAGGCGGCCTTTCACGAGATCCAGGTAGAACGGCAGATCGGTCTCGAGGAACCGGGTGACCTCGCGGAACGCGTGGGTGGCGGACCATCGGTCGAATTCCGCGAGCGCCCGGAGTCGGACGCGCTCCCAGCGCGCGACGAACGCCCGGTCGAGCGTTTCCAGTCCGTCCAGGGAAGCGGCCATGGGGCCGGCGAACGCCGCCAGCATGGCGGGATCGCAGGCCTGGAGCACGCGGCGAGCCTGACGCCACCAGCGCTCCAAGCGCCGGCGCTCCTCCGCGCATCGCTCGGGGAGCGTGGCCGAAGGCGACTCCAGCCCTTCGGTGCGCAGGAGGGCGGCGCGGACCGCGTCGGCCCCGAACTGGCTCAGCAGCCCGGTCAGGTCCTCCGCGGAGGTCGTGGGCAGCAGGGTGAGCCCGATCTCTCCGACCGGCCCGTCGAGGCCCGCGATGGCCGTCAGGTGGTGGACCAGCTTGGGCGCGCGCCGACGGTCCCCGAGATAGAGCCGGATCGCGTCGGACGGCGGCAGCGGATTGCGGCGCGCCCACCCGGCGATCGCGCCTCCGATCGAAGGGAGCAGGTGCCGCGAGACCGGCTTCGTCCGCCCGCCGCACGGGCAGACGGGCGGGGCGTCGGGGGGAGCGAGCCGTTCGCAGAGATTGCACTCGCGGAGCGTGATGCCCTCCGGTTCGCGCGTCGTGGTCGACTCGCTGACCGGCCACGCCGCCACCTCGATCTGCGAGAGGCGGGGGGCGGTGGGTAGGAGCCGCGCGTACTCGCGCGCCAGCAGCGGAGGGAGACGCCCCGGTTCGAGGCACCAGGTCCGGCACGGCAGCCAGACGGTCGCCGTCCCGCAGATCGCGCAGTGCGGGACCCCGCGACGGACCTTGAGCTCGGCGAAGATCGCCCCGCTCTCCACGAGGTCCCGGATGACGAACTCGTCCGCGGTCCTCAGGTCGAGGCCCGAGTACTTGTGCAGCAGGAGGATGTCCATCCGACCGCGCAGCGTCACGAGCGGCCAGCCCGGGATGCCCAGCTTCTCCGCGATCGGCGCGTCGGTCGCGCCGTGTCCCGGGACCAGCGGCACGATGCCGGTGCCGGTGTCGCTCACCTCGGTCGTCCCCTGGAACGTGCCGGCGGGGGCCGCGAGCGTCCCTCCCATCGGGAACTCGTGGCGCAGCGGGTAGGCGTACGGCAGGGACTGGAGCTCCCGCCCGGGGAACTGGTCGATCACCTCGAACTCCGCCCCGGGGATCCACGCTTCGAGCCGCGCGAGGGACGAGAGCGAGGTGACGACGTACTCTTCCGCGTCCTTCCGGCGGTACCGGGCGAGCACGTACAGCGCGTCCGGTCGGACCAATAGGGCGCTCGTGCCCAGCACGCGCCAGGGCGCGTCCACCCACGCGAGCGCGTGGGCCTCGCGCTCGCGGATCGTCACGGCGAACCGCACGAGGTACGTGGGCCCCAGTTCGTCCCGGTACACGAGACGGCCGGGCGACCGGGGGGCGGCGCAATTCGGGCAGACCCTCAGCGGCCCGTCGTGCAGGACGAAGATCCCCGCCTTCGCGAGATTCGAGACGATGCGCTGGACCCCGTCGTGCCGATCGTCCCCGTCCCACGGCAAGCCGCCGGAGCCGCCGACCCAGATGCCCAGCGACGCGAGCACGGATCCGAACTCCGGCGACGGGTTCACGCCCCGGAACGTCTCGCCCCGGAGGGTCCCCACCGCCCGGCGTCCCGCGATCGCGAGGTAGCGGGCGTCGACGTCGGCGGCGACGGCCCGCTGGGCGACGAGCTCCGGGCGATCGCCCGGCGCGAACGTGCCCTCGAACTGCCAGACGCGCGGTCCCTCACCGGCCCCGACGGTCCCGTCGGGCGCGCGGAACCTCCGACCGGCCCAGAGCGACTGCGCGTCGCGCTCGCAAGCGGCCGGGTCGTACGTCTCGGAGAGGTCGACCATGAGGTCCCGACGCGGGCGTCGAGGTCCGGAGATGCGGTCGCGCGAGAATAAACCTGCCCCTTCGGTGCGGCCCTCCCGCGCGCGCGCCGCCGCGGTCGCAGCAACCGTTATCCGAGCCCGACACTCCCCGAGCCTCCGAGGTATCCCCGATGGCGTGGACGCAGCAGGAGGTCCGCGAACTGAAGGAGGGCCGGTACATGCTGATCGACGAGGAACCGTGCCGCATCCTGAGCATTCAGACGTCCAAACCCGGGAAGCACGGCGAAGCGAAGGCCCGGATCGACGCGGTGGGGATCTTCGACGGCTCGAAGCGGAGCGTCGTCTTCCCCGTGAAGCACAAGGTCCAGGTGCCGATGATCGGGAAGCGCCAGGCCCAGGTGCTGTCGCTCACGGACGCCGAGGTCCAGCTGATGGACCTCGAGACGTACGAGACGTTCTCCTTGCCGCTGGACCCCGCCCTCAAGGGCCAACTGACCCCGGGCGGCGAGGTCCAGTACCTCGATGCCATGGGTCGGCGGCAGATCTCCCGGGCGTAGCCGGGACCGCTCCGCGGGGGGCCCGAGAGCCCCTCCGGCGCTCACGAGTGATTAATAAAGGGGCCCGGGCATGAAACGAGTGCCCGGTCCCCCGGACGTACCCGTTCGTGGGGGACGGGTTTAGGGAGGACGGGAGCACGTCGGGTCCGGGAGGCATAGGGTCCCTGCCGTCGTCCCGGCTGACGCGGATCCTCCAGGAAAAGGCCGAGGCGCTCAAGAAGAAGCGCCAGACCGGCGAGCAGATCCAGAAGGAGGCTGAGGAGCGGGTCGCGCTCCTCGAGCGGCTCGGCATCCTGCCGCCCGAGGCGGGCGACCGGGCGCAACGGGTCCGGGACCTCGCGCGACGGTCCGACTGGGACTCGGTCGAGACCGAGGCAAAGGCCCTCCTCGACTACCTCGCGAAGTCGGTGCCGACCACGATCGAGGACCGACGCAAGAAGACCATCGCCTCCATCGACCGGCTCTCCGGCAGCGGCGTGCTCGTGCCGCCCGAGCTCCGGACCGAGCTCGAGGCGCTGGGCCACCCCGCGGCCGACGCCGCCTGGACCGACACCGTCGGCCGGCTCGTCGCCGTCGAGGAGGGGCTCAAGAAAGCCGAGGCGGAGTACGTCCGAAAGGCCCGGGACCGAGCCCAGGACGTCGCGCGCTGGGCCGGTCTCTCGGGCGAGGCCCTGCAGGCATTCGTCCGTCGGCTGGATGCCGCCAGCGCGCCGGCCGAGGAGGGACGGCTCGCCGAGGCGAACGACGCCATCCTCCATCTGCTGCGCACCGAGCTCCCGGAGGCCGTCCAGCGCCGGCAGCGGGCGCGGGAGACCGCCGAGAAGCTCGTCGAGGCGGCGAAGGAGCACGCGGTCTCCCCGTCGAAGCTCGAGGCCGCCCTCCGCGCCGACAACGAGGCGGATCCCGAGCAGTGGCCTGAGACGGTGAGCGCGCTCGAGGTCGCGAACACCGAAGTCGGCGAGACGCTGCGGGACCGCGCCGGCCAGGTACTGGAAGCCCTGCGCACGACCCTCACGGTGACCCCCGAGTTCGGGGTCGACGCCGGCCCCGCGAAGCAGGCGGTCGAGGAAGCGATCGCCCGCCTCCCGACGCTTCCACCGCTCGAGATCGCCTCGCTCGTCTCCGAGACCCGGCGGGTCGCGGAGGAGCCGATCGTCGCGGTCGTCGCGGGCCTCCTCGACGAGGTCCGTCCGCGCATCACCGAGGCCCGGCGGCTCGGCCGGGACCCGAGTGATGTCTTCGCGGCGATGAACCGGGCCCGCGAGGCCCTGCGGCTCAAGATCTACTCCGAAGCGCTCGCGGCGAGCCAGGAAGCGCTCGACCGGGTCGCCCAGCTGACCGAGGACCTGGAGACCGTCCAGGACGAGCTCACCGCGCTCGACGAGCTGCTGGCGCGCTTCCGGCTCACGGGCTTCTCGTCCGAGCCGTTCGATGCGGCGATCGCCAAGGCCCGCGGCCTCGTCGAGCACGCGGACGTGGGCGCCGCCCGGTCCGCGCTCCACGAGCTCGTCCTGCAGGTCGGCCGCGAGGCGTTCCAGTTCTTCGTCCAGCGCTGGGGCGCCCTCGACAAGGTGAAGGAGTACGCTCGCGAGCGCGGGTTCCTGCCCGACGAGGCCGAGCGGGCGCTGGGCGCGGCGCGCCAGTTGCTCGACAAGGGGGACTTCGCCGGCGGAGCCGAAGAGATCGCCCGGGCCGAGGTCGAGCTCCGCAAGTCCGCGGCCCCCTACATGGCCCGCCGGATCGAGGAGATGGAGCAGGGGTTCGCCGACATCCCCGACGAGACGCTCACGGCGCCGGTGCGGCGGTCCCTCGCGGACGCGGACGTGACGCTGCGCGTCAAGGGCGACCTCCCCGGGGCGATCGACAGCCTGAAGCGCGCCGAGCGGGACTTCGCCTCGGTCTTCGCGACGCACGCCTCCGCCCTCGTGGAGATGCTCGAGGACGAGGGGCGCATCTTGGAGTCGATGGGCGGCGCGAGCGACGAGATCCAGCGCCAGATCGACGAGGTGCAGCAGATCTTCAACATGGGCGACTTCGTGAAGGCGTCCCGGGCCTCGCAGGAGATTCGGACGCGCGCCCAGCAGCAGCAGCTCCTGCGCAGCGAGGAGGCCGTCTCGCACGCGAAGCTGTCGCTCGTGGAGCTCGAGACGATGGGCCTCGATCTCGCGAAGTTCCGCGTGCAGCTCGATGAGGCGCAGGCCGCGGCGCGCGCGAGCCGATACCCCGAGGCGTACAAGCTCTCCTCGCGGCTCGAGGAGCAGGCGGTTCGGACCCGGGCGAACGCGCAGACCGTGCTCGAAGGGATCAACCAGGCGCAGGATCTGTTGGCGCGCCTGCGCGACGCGGGCGGCGACCCGGGCCCGTACTACGAGCCGCTGCGGAACGTGCGGCTCGCCTTCCAGGCCCTGGACCTCGACGGCGCGCGCACGCAGATCGACGCCATCGCGCTCCGGCTCCGGGACGCTCAAGCGCATCTCGAGGTCGAACGGCTGATGGGCGACTTGGGTCGTCTCCTCGAGGACGGCCGTCGGCTGTCGGCCCCGATGGAGCCGTTCGCCGCCCGGTTCGAGTCGCTCAAGACGGAACTCGCGACCGCCCCGGTCGACGCGACGGTCACCGGCGCCCGCATCCTGCATGAGGAGCTGATCGGCTTCCTCCGACCGATCCTGGACGAGAACCTGCGGGGGCTCGAACGGGACCTCGACATCGCCCGGGCCGCCGGGGTGGACGTGGAGAAGATCCTCGGTCCGCTCAGCGAGGCCCGCCGCCGCGTCGCGCTGCCCGTGCCCGCGGGCGCGGCGAGCCTCCTCGACACGGCCCGCACCGAGTTCATCTCGACCCGCGGGTTCGTGGAGCACGCCGAACGGATCGCGAAGCGCGCCCGCGAGGCGCTCGCGGAGGCCGACCTCCTCCACGTCGACATCGGCGGGCTGCGCGCCCAGATGGAGCGGGTCGAGCAGGCGCTCGCGGCGCGGCAGTACGCCCGCGTGATCGAGATCGGGGGCCCCCTCGAGCGGGAGTTCTCGCAGGTCACCTACCAGCACGTCTCGAAGACGCTCGCCCACTTCCAGGCGACGGTGACGCGCCTCCACCGCGAGGGCGGGGAGACGGCCGTCGCCGAGAACCTCCTCCACCAGGCCCGGATGGCGCTCGACGAGGGTCGCCCGGTCGAGGCGCTCCAGCTGGCGGGCCGCAGCGAGTCCGAGCTCGAGCGCGCCGATCTCCAGCGGCGGCTCGCGGAAGGGTCCCTCGAGGCGACCGAGCGATCGATCGCCCGGGCCCGGGCCGACGGCGTGGTCGCGACCACCGCCCAGGACGAGTTCGGCGCGGCGCGGACCGCCTTCCAGCAGCGCCAGTATCCCGAAGTGCTCGAGCGGGCGATCGCCGCGTCCGAGACGCTGCAGGCCGCGCGCGAGGGCCACCGCCGCGCGCGCGACGCGCTCGCGTCGGCCGAGGCGCAGATCGCCGAGGCGGCCTCGATGGGCGCCGAGGTGATCGAGGCGGGCGCCCGGTTCGCCGAGGCCCGCGAGGCGGTCGAGAAGGGTCAGTACTCCGTGGCCGTGCGGGCGGCCCGTGAGGCGGTCGAACGGGGCCGATGGGCGATCGAGCGCCTGTTCGCCCGGCCGCTCGGCGAGCTCCGGGGACTCCTCGAGGCGGCCCGCAAGGAAGGACTCGGTCCCGAGATCGACCCCGTCGAAGCGGTCCTCGGCCAGGCCGAGGCCGCGCTCCGCGCCCGCGAGTGGGCCCAGGTCCGGGAAGCGGTCGAGCGCGCCGAGTCCTCGAGCCGACGGGTCTTCGAGGCCGTCCTCGACGGCCGGTGGCGCGAGGTCGTCACCGAGTTCGAACGGGGCCGGCCGTCCAGCCCCGCCGAAGGGCAGCGCCGCGAGGCGGTCCAGCAGGACGTCCGGGCCCTGCGGGAGCGCAAGGAGTATGGCGCCGCCCTGGCCCTCGTGCGCTCGGAGCTCGACCTCGCCCGGCGGCAGCGGCGCGAGGCGATCGAGGCGACCGCGGGCGACGTGAAGGATCGCCTCTGGGTCGGGGAGCGGCTCGGCGTCGACACGACGCCGATGATGCAGACGTTCAGCGAGGCGAAGAGCGCGCTCGACGCGTTCCGCCTCGACGAGGCCGACCGCCTCTTCGCGAAGGCGCTCGAGGCGCTCAAGCCCGCGGTCCAGGATCCGTTCGAGCGACGGGCGAAGGAGCTCCAGAGCGAGGTGACGTTCGCCCAGGAGGGCCTCCACGTCAGCGTGGGGCCGATCCGCGACCGCCTCCGCGAGATCGAGGAGCTCCAGCGGAACGCGCACCTCCTCGAGGCGGCGCGGCAGCTGCTCGCGGCCGAGGAGGATCTCGCGCTGAGGAAGTCGCTCCATCGCGAGCTCATGAACCTCCACTACCTCATCGACGCCGCGCTCGCCCGGGCCCACGAGCGACGCCTCGACACCACCGAGGCGCGCCAGCTCCTCTCCGAGTCGATCCGGCTGCGCGACCAGGACTATGCGCAGGCGCTCGCCAAGGCGCGGGAAGCCCTCCGGAAGCTGCAGGAGGAGGGCGCGGTGCCGCCGACCGAGGCGGCCGCCGCCACTCCGGCGCCCGCCCCGGCCACGAGTGCGCTGTGGCCGTTCCGTCGGCCCCCGACCGAACCGTGAGCGGTCGTTACGAGGGCGCGTAGCCCGCCGCGCCGGGCGGCAAGATCCCCGGCAGGCCCCGGGGCGGCCCGAGCGGGAGGCGGTCGTACTCGACGGTGTGCTTGATGCCCCGGCGCCGCAGCATCGTCGATACCTGCTCCGTGATCTGCACGACCTCCTGGCAGCGCGCGGGCTTCGTGAAGTAGAACTCCGCCCGCTTCTCGTCGACGATCGGGAAGATCAGTCGGAGCCCGAACGGGTCCTGCCGGTTGTAGCCGGCCGGCTTGCGGTCGCCCCGCAGGTCGCGGAGATTCTCCTCGAGGAGCACCTCGGGGAGCAGCGGGTCGGACTCCTTGACGAACGGCCGGTTCATCTCGACGACCCGTTTGTGGATCTCGGGATAGACTCGAATGAGGTCCTTGTACGACCGCTTCGGATCCAGGAGGATGTGGCCGCTGCGCGCCTTGACCGGGGGGATCACGAACCCCTTCACCGGTCGGCGGCTCTTACCTCCTTCGGGCGCGGTCGGGCCGGACGGAACCCGGCCCGCGGCCCCCGTACGACACCGGCCGTCGAAAGGCTCAAAGAGGGAGGTCCCTACCGGGGCCCGGACGCTCCCGTAGTCTAGTGGTCAAGGATAGAGGCCTCTCGAGCCTCTGACGCGGGTTCAAAACCGACCGGCCAACACCGGGCGGGGAAACTCCCGCCGGGAGCATCCCCTTCTCCCGTCGCAGCGGCCGGGTCGGGGGCCTCTCGTGGCTCGCGCCCCGCCGACTCCCTCGGCCCCCCACGCTTTAGTCCGCCGGTCTTCCCCCGGGCGTGAGCGACCAGTACCTGGTCGTCGTCTCCGAGCCCGACCCCGTGGCCGCGGCCGTCGTCTCCCGTTGGGGCACGCCGCCGGCGACCGAAGATCACGTGGAGGGAGCCCCGATCCGACGCCTCGGCCGGTCCGCGTTGCTGCTGAGGCGTCCGCGCCTCCATATCCAGGACGAGCGGCTCGACGCCCTTCTGCCGGCCTCCCTCCAAGCCCTCCGTCCGACCCTCGTCTTCCCGTCCATCCACCGGAGCGAACAGAACGTCCCCTGTCTCACGGTTCATCCCCTGGGTAACCCGGGTCCCGACGCCGACGTCGGAGGGCGGCCCGGCGCCTGGGACCCGAGCGACCCGGCTCGGATGGCCGCGACGTTGCGCGCGCTCGCGGAGCGGGCGGGCGGGATCGGATGGGCGGCGACCTACGAGGCGACGCACCACGGGCCCTACCTCGAACTTCCCGCGTTCTTCGTGGAGATCGGGTACGGGACCGCGGACGCTCCTCCGCCGGCCGCGGTCGACCTGCTCGCGGAGGTGATCCCGAGGATCGAACCGACCGAGAGCGACCGGGTCGCCGTCGCGATCGGGGGCGGCCACTATGCCCCGCACTTCACCGACCTCACGCTGCGCCGGCGCTGGGCGTTCGGTCACATCGTCTCCCGGCACGCGCTCGCGACGCTGACGCCCGCTTCCGCCCGCGCGGCCCTCGACGCGACGCCCGGGGCGCAGGGGATCGTCTTCGCCCGGGCGGAGGATGCGCACCACCCCAGCCTCGCGGGCCTCGGCCCGAGACTGAGGGATCAGGAGGCGCCGCGGAGGGAGCGACCTACCGGCGACGCTCGGCCGGCTTCTGGAACATGATCGCGCCGGACCGGTAGACCGCCTTGCCCAGCCGGACCTGCTGGGTCGAGGCGACGCTGGGCGAGCGCTCCGCGAGCATCAGGCTCTCCACGATCTGGCGGAACAGCGCGCTCTGGTTGATCTCCGGGTGCCGGGCGAGGAACTGCTCCTCTTCCGGTGTGATGGTGATGTTCTTGCGCAACATCCCCTGGGGCGGGGCTTCGACCCTCGAGCGAGGCCGCATGGTCCCCCGACTGCACTGGACGTATATGTGCGTATGGGAACGCATCCGACCGGTACGGTGCGATCGACGGAGCAGGGTCACGGCCGGCGGCGCAGGGGTCCCGCCAGCACGGTCACCGCACCGGCGGGGTCGATCGCGGTCGCGGCGGCTTCGCGCACGGCCCGACCCGAGATCGCCCGCAGGGTCGCGGGCCAGGTGATCCAGTAGTCGGACGGCAATCCGTGGTACGCCAGGTCCACCGCAAGTTCGTGGGCCTCGGACGTAGACTCGAGCAGCAAGGGGAGCTGGCCGATCGCGCTCTCGCGGATCCGGTTCAACTCGGCAGGAGGGACCGTCTGCGAGGCGATCCGGGCGATCTCCGAGCGCACCATCGGCACGACCCGTCTCCATCGGTCAGCGCCGGTCCCGGCATGGGCGGCCCAGAAGCCGCCGAAGCGCATGGCCTCGAGGGCGCTGGAGGCGTGGTAGGCCAGGCCCCCGCGTTCGCGGACCCGCTGGAACAACCTCGACAGGAGCGGTCGACCTCCCAGCACCTCGTTCGCGAGATACGCCGCCGGATACTCGGGGGCTCCCCGAGCGATCGAGGAGCCACCCATCCGCAACTCGACCTGGGCGCGCCCGGGCAGGTCGATCGAGCGCTCGACCCGAGGGCCGGGCGGCCGAACGACCGGCACCCGGAGCTTCGGGGCGTCGCGCGCCCCGAACTCCTCGAAGTGCCCGCGAGCCGCGGCGACCACCGCGGACGCTCGGGCGGGGCCCGTGACCACCAGGAGCGCGCCCCCGCTCGAGTAGTGGTCCCGATGGAACCGCTCGAGGTCCGCTCGCCGGACCCGTCTCAGCGAGGTCGCTTCGCCGATCCCCGTCGACCGGTACGGGTGTCCTTCGGGAAAGATCGCGCGGAGGAGCTCCTTGTCGGCCCGGCTGGCCGGTTGGGTCGTCTCCCGGAGCGACCGCTCGAACGCCTGCCGGCGCACCCGCTCGATGTCCTCCGGGTCGAACCGCGGCCGGAGCACCATCTCGGCGAGGACGCGCAGCAGCGCCTCCCACTCGTCGGCGGGACCCCAGAGCGTGACCTCGGCCGACTCGGGAGCCGTCTGGAACGAGACGGTCGCCCCGACCCGGTCCAGTCGACGGGCGAGGGCGATCCGGTCGTACGGACCCGCCGCGGCCGTCGCGAGCTGGTTGACGAGGCGAGCGATGCCCGCCCGCTCGGCCGACTCGTAGCCCCACCCCGCCGGTCCCACGTACGTGAGCGAGCAACTGGCCGCGCCGGAGGGCGCCGCCTGCCGCACCACGGTGAGCCCCTCGAGGTCGCCGGCATACTCGACCCGGAGCGGATTCGCGGTCTCACCCATCGGGGACCTCGTCCGTCGGGGTGTAGCGCACGACGACCCGGGCCTCGGGCCGGAAGGTCGCACGGGCGCGCTCGGCGATCTCGCGGGGCCGGACCGCGAGCAGCGCGCGGTACAGCTCGTCCTCGAACTCGGGCGACCGAAGGACGGAAAAGTACCCGAGCCGGAAGCCCGTGCGCGTCGCGCCCTCGTAGGCGAGCGCGGCCCCGTGCCGGATCTTGGCCCGGACATCTTCCATCTCGGTCGTCGTGGGGCCCGTGCGCGCGAACCGCGTCAAGAGGCGGTGGATCGCCTCCTCGAGACGGTCGAGCGAGACCCCGCGCGCGGCCTGGGCCTGGATCGTGAACAGTCCGGGGTAGACCCGGGGGCGCCACTCGCTCGTGGCCCGCACGGCGAGCCCCGGATCGACCAGGGCCCGGTAGAGCCGGGCGCTCGGGTGTTCGCCCGCCCGTCCCCAGCCGCTGCTCGGCGAGAACAGCCGCGCCTCTCCGCCGAGGATCGTGTCGAGCAGCAGGGTGGCGGGGGTCGCCGGATCGTCGAGCGCGGGGGCGCGCCAGCCGATCTGCAGGTAGGGGGTGGTGCCGGGCCCGGAGAGTTCGGCGCGCCGCTCGCCCCGCGCCTCCGGCTCGACGTCGGGCACGGCCACGTCGTCCCCGGCGGCCGGGAGCCGCGAGAAGCGACGACGGATGTCGCGGGCCACCGGGCGCGGATCGAACCCTCCCGAGACGACCAGCACCGCGTTGCGGGGGCCGTAGAAGCGTTGGTAGTATTCCCGCAGCTGGGCGGGCGTGAGCGACTCGATGTCGGACCGCCGTCCGAGGGCGTCCCAGCGGTACGGGTGGACGCGGAACGCCAGCTGGTAGAGCTCCTCCTCGACCCGGAACTCGGGCCAGTTCTCGTTCCCTTCGCGCTCGGAGTGGATGACCGTGCGCTCCCGACCGACCTCCTCATCGGTGATCAGCGCGCGGGTCATCCGGTCCGACTCGATGTCGAGCGGCACGTCGAGGTGTTCCCGCGGGACCGTCGTGAAGTACGCGGTGAAGTCCGTGTCCGTGAACGCATTGAGCTCGCCGCCGACGCTGACGACCGCGCGGTCGATCGCGCCCTTGCCGTAGCGCGGCGAGCCCTCGAACAGCATGTGCTCGACCCAATGCGAGGCCCCGGTCACCCCGGGCCACTCGTTCTTCGAGCCGACCCGGTACCAGACCCAGACGCTCGCGCTCGGGCTCTCGGGCTGGGGCGCCAAGAGGACCCGCAATCCGTTGGGGAGCCGGAAGCGAACGAAGGCCGGGCGCGCGACGCCGGGACGGACCATCGGGGGGACCCCAGCCGAGGCCGCATATAACCCGCGACCGGAGGGACCGGTGGCCGGGAAAGACCCCCTCAAACACAACCGTTATGCGAGCCGCTCCGCCATCGGCGGGCGTGCAGGGGGCCCTTCGCCTCGTTCGGGCCGGTAACCTGGGAGTCTCGTTCGTCGGGACGATCGTCGGGGGCCTCGCGGCCCGCGGGGCCGGGCTGAGCCTCCCCGCGATGTTCTGGGTCGACCTCGTGCTCGCCGCGGTCTCGACCGCCCTCGTCACCGGCGGCGGCAACGTCCTCAACGACATCCTCGACCGTGACGGCGACCGGACGAACCATCCGGATCGCCCGCTCGTGACCGGCGCGGTCAGCGTCCGGGCGGCGAAGCGGCTCGCCACCGGCTTGTTCGTAGTGGGGATCCTGGTGGTCGTGCCGGTCGTCCTCGTCTATCCGCTGGTCGGGGTCATCCTGGCCATCGCCGTCGCGTCGCTGCTCGGCTACGAGTTCTGGTTCAAGGCCCGGGGGTTCGTGGGGAACTCGGTCGTCGCGCTCCTCACGGGTCTCGTGTTCCTCTACGGCGGCGCAGTCGGGGGTTCGGTGGTGCTGCTGGCGCCCTTCGCGGCGATGGCCTTCCTGGCGACGCTGAGCCGGGAGGTCATCAAGGACATGGAGGACGTCGCGGGCGATGTGGGTCGCACGACGCTCCCGAAGTCGTTCGGGATGCCGTTCGCGACCGCGACGGCCCGCCTCGCGGTGATCGCCGCGATCGCCCTCAGCGCGCTCCCGGTGCTGTGGTTCGTGCCCCCGACGACCCTCGCGGGGATTATGTATCTCGTCCTGGTCGCCGTGGCGGACGTCGTCTTCGGGGTGTCGGTCCGGTATCTGCCGGAGCGGCTCCACCAGGAGCAGACGATGAGCAAGGTCGCGATGACGGTCGCCCTGTTCGCCTTCCTGGCGGTGGCGTTCCGGTGAGCGCCCCAGGCCCCGCCGGCCGCGTCGAGCAGTACCTCGCGGGTCGCCTCGCCCGGGGGCCCGTTCATTTCACCCTGATCGACCCCGACAAGTCGCCCGGTGAGCGGGCGGCCGCGGTCGCCCGCGGGGCCGTGGAGCTCGGCAGCGACGCGATCCTGTTGGGGGGGTCGACCGGGATCTCCCGGGACGGGATGGGCCAGGCGGCGAAGGCCGTGAAGGCCGCCGTGAGCGTTCCGGTGATCATCTTCCCGGAGGGCCCGGGCTCGCTCGCGCCGGAGGCCGACGCGGTCCTCTTCATGAGCATGCTCAACTCCCGCCGCCTCGACCTCGTGATCCGCGTGCACGCCCGGGCCGCTCCGGTCGTGCGGGCGATGGGGCTCGAGCCGATCCCGCTCGGCTACCTGGTCATCGCTCCGGGCATGCGCGTCGGGGAGGTCGGCCAGGCGGACCCCGTGGACCGGGACGACCTCGACGGGGCGACCGGCTACGCCCTCGCCGCCCAGTTCCTCGGGATGCGCTACGTCTACCTCGAGGCCGGCTCCGGCGCCCCCGCGCCGGTCCCGGCGGCCATGGTCCGGGCCGTCCGCTCGGCGCTCTCGATCCCCCTCGTCGTCGGGGGCGGGATCCGTTCGGGCGCCGACGCGGGCCCGCTGCTGGCCGCCGGAGCGAACATCCTCGTGACGGGGACCGTCACCGAGGAGCAGGGTCTCGGGGACGGCTTCCGGAGCATTCTCGCCGAGGTGAGGCATGCCCGCGGCAACTGACCTCCCGACGGACGATGCCCGGCGCGAGGTCCGCCGGGGCCACCTCCTCTTCAGCGTCCCATCGCCGCCCCTCGCGGTCGGCCTCATCCTCGCGACCGGGCTCGCGCTCTCGCTACTGTTCTTCTACCCGGACGGGACGCGCCTCGTCGAAGGCTGGATCTTCGTCTTCGCCGGTCCGGCGCTCATCGCGGCCGGTGTCACCACCCCGCTCACGGCGAGCCTGGGCGGCCGGTTCGAGTTCCACCGTTCCGTGTTCCTGGCATGGCTCTGCGTGCTCCTTCAGCTTCCGATCGCGCTGGTCTGGATCGCGGCGCTCCACGCCTGGCCGTCGATCGTGCCCCCGGTCGCGCTGCTGGGCGCGTTCCTCGCCGCCCCGATGTTCTGGTTCCGCCACATGAGCGTCTACGGCGTCGGCCGGACCAGCCACGGGCGGATGCTCGTGGTCTCGCTGCTCCAGCCGGTGCTGTACCTGCTCGGCTTCTTCGCGCTGGTCCCGATCACCCCGGCGGCGGCCGTCGCCGGGGTCGCGTTCCTCATCATCGCCTTCCTCGCCGCGCTGATGCTCCTCCGGGCGTCCGATCGCCCGATGCGTCGCGAGTTCCAGATGTCCGGGGTTGCGCTCATCCGGCCGCTCCTGGACCACGTGAGCAGCCGCGACCCGCACGCCACGGCGGAGCTCGAGGGGTTCTTCCTCCGCTCGGCGATCCCCGCCGACCTCAAGGTGAGCCTCCTCGCCTTCTTCCGGGGCGGCCGGGTCCACGCGACGGTCGCGCTGCCGACGGTCCATCCCGGTCCGTTCGCGGCGCTCGGCGCGAGCGACCTGCCCCGGAAGCTCTCCGAGCGCTTGGGACCGGACGCCGGCACCGTGCTCGTGCCGCACACGCCGTGCGACCACGACCTCGACCTGCCCACCGAGGCCGAGGTCGCGCGCATCGGCGAGGCGGCCCGGAGCGTGATGACCGGGCTCACCGCGGACCTCCCCGGCCGGGCGAGCCCGCTCGTCTCCCCCCATCCGGGCGCGATCGCCCGAGCCCAGCTCCTCGGGGACGTCGCGCTCGTGATCGTGAGCCAGGCACCGGCCCCGACCGACGACATCGCGTACAGCGTCGCCGACCGGATCGTCCGGGAGCTCGCGCGGGACGGGGGCCCCCGGGTCGCCCTCATCGACGCGCACAACTCCTACGTGGAGGACCAGGGCGACATCGTGTACGGCACCCCGACCGCCGAGAAGCTCCTCGGGGACGCGCGGGCGGCGGTCGGCGCCGCCGTCGCCCAGGCCCACGACGGCCCGATCTCCGTCGGCGTCGCGGTCCGTTCGGGGTACTCGATCGGGACCGACGGCATCGGCCCCCAGGGGATGCGCGCGCTCGTCCTCCGGACCGGTACCACCACCACCGGCTACCTGCTCATCGACGGCAACAACCTGCTGGTCAAGATGCGCGATCCGATCGTCGCCGCACTGCAGGGCGTCGTCACGGTCGCCGAGGTGATGACGACCGACAACCACGTCGTCCACGAGGTCGATGGGGGGATCAACCCCCTCGGCGAGCGCCACTCGCTCGAGGCGTTCTGCCGCGAGGCGAAGGAGGTGATGGCCGCGGCCGTCGCGGACCTGGCCCCGGCGACCGCCCGGTACGGGAGCGTCGACGTGCCCAACGTGCGGGTGCTCGGGCCCGGTCACACCGCTCGGCTTTTGACCTCGCTCGGCGACACGCTCTCGATGTTCACGAACATGTTCGCCGCGACCTTCCTGCTCCTGCTCGCCAGCTCGATCGCGATCGCCTTCGCACTGCGATGAGGGGGCCGCCGTGACCGACGCGCCGCCGTTGGCCCCCGAAGCGGCCCAGGCGCTCGGCGACGAGGCGGCGTTCCGTCTGCTCGCCCAGCTCGTCGCGATCGCCCCGACGAACCTCGAGGACCCGGGCCACGGCCGCTGGGAGAAGCCGAACTACCTCCGGGCGTCCGACGCGATCGTGCGGGCCGCCCGCGCCTTCGGCCTCGCGACCCGGATCTACGACCCGGTCGTGGCGGGCGACGTGCCCGGCGACTTTCACGGGCTCCCGCGCCCGAGCGTGATCGTCGACCTCGACGTCGGCGCCCGCTCCACGGTCCTCGTGCTCGCCCACTACGACGTCGTCCCGGTCCCGGTCGAGCAGCTCGCCCGCTGGAGGAGCCCACCCCACACGCTCACGTACCGCTCCGACGGCCGGATCTACGGCCGGGGCGCGAACGACGACCTCGGGAGCGGCGTCGTCGCGTCGCTCCTCGCGATGCGCCGGCTCGCCGAGTCGAAGGAGCTGCCCGCGAACGTGCGCCTCATCGCCGCCTGCGACGAGGAGACCGGCGGCGAGGGCGGCATCGAGGCGATCAAGGCCCACGATGAGGCCCGGCCCCCCGGGGACCCCGACCGGTTCCTGATGGCGGACGTGGCGCTCATCCCCGACGGCAGCCCCGAGACGACCGCGGGCTCGAGCGGCGTCGCGTTCATGGACGCTTCGTTCGCCGGCCCGGTCCCGCTCACCGACGCGCTCGCCTACGGCGAGGCCCTGGTCGGGCTCCACGAGGTCGCCCGCACCTGGCGTTCGGTCTACGCGTCGCCGGACTGGCCGGACCGCCATGCCCCCGATCCCGTGATCACCGGCCGAGCGACCGTGACCCAGTTCGACGTGCGCGACGTGCGACCGGACGGCGGATCGGTCCGGCTCGTCGCCGCCCACGCCGAGACCGACGCGGCGAACCAGATCGCGCGCGCGGTCACCCTGGTGTTCTCCGGCGAGGAGCCGATGCTGTCGAGCCTCGCGCCCCGGCTCGAACCGCTCCTCGTCCCGCCGTTCCGGCTCGAGCCCGCCGGCGCGAGCGCGCTCGCGCCGATCCCGGGCACCCGCGCCCTCCAGCTGGTCGGCGAGGCGGCGCACGGGGGCTACCCACACCGCGGCCACAATCCGGTGCCCGCGACCTTGCGCCTCCTCCGCGCGGCGGTCGACCGCGGATGGATCGAGGGGGCTGCCGCCGGGACCTCGAGCTTCGCGGTCGACCTCCGGCTGGTCCCCGAGATGGAGCTCTCGCGCGGGCTCGAGGCCGCGCTCACCTACGTCCGTTCCTGGGCCGCGGTCCGCAGCCCGAGCGCCCGGATCGACGCGCCGCCGGGGCGCTGCCGGTCGGGCTACGCGCTCCCGGTCGACCACCCGGCCGCGCTCAAGCTGGAGCGGATCCTTCGGGAGACGCTCCACGCCCGGGGCATCCTCGGGGAGTACGGCGGCACCGACGCGAGCGCGCTCCGGGGGCTGCGGACGCCGGGGGGCGAGCCGCTGCCCGCCCTCGTCTTCGGCAGCATGGACCCGAACGCGCACATCCACGACGCCGAGGAGAGCGCGGACCCGCACCTGATCGCCGGCGTGGCGACGTCGATCGAGCGCTTCGTCCGCGAACCCTGAAGGCCCGCCGTGCTGAGCCCCCTCGAATCGAGCGCGCTCGCGGTGCTGTGGGTGCTGCTTCCCACGTACTGCGCCAATGCGATGGCGACCCTGCCCAGGGGCTGGGGCCCGCCGATGGACTTCGGGCGCGTCCTCCGGCACGACGGCCGTCGGGTCCTCGGCGCCTCGAAGACCTGGTCGGGGTTCCTGGTCGCCGGCTTCGGCGCCCTGCCGATCGGCCTCCTCGAGGCGGGGCTGATCCTGGCCGCGCCTCCGAACCTCCAGCTCGTCCCCCAGTTCGCCCCGAGCGTGCTCGCGGCCGTGCCGGTCGTGCTGCTGCTCACGTTCGGCGCCATGACCGGCGACGCGCTCGGCTCGTTCGTGAAGCGGCGGCTCGGGCTCGGCAGCGGGGCCCGCACCTTCCTGCTCGACCAGCTGCCGTTCGTGGTCGTGCCGATCGTGCTCGGGCTCGTCCTGTACCCGGGGCTCTTCGTCGCCACGTTCGCGAGCTGGGAAGCGGTCTTATGGGTCGTCGTCTACACGCTCGGGCTGCACGCCGGATTCAACTGGATCGGCTACTGGCTCGGTCTCAAGAAGGTGCCCTGGTGACGACTCCTGCCGCCGGTCCGGTCCCGACCTCGGAGGAGATCGTCCGCCTGCTGATCGACTCGGGCTCGGTCCGCTTCGGAGAGTTCACGCTCACGTCGGGCGAGAAGAGCGACGTCTACATCGACGTGAAGCGCGCGTGGCCGGATCCGGCCGCCCTCGAGGTCCTCGCGCGCGCCCTCGCGGCCCGCGTGGGCCGCCCGGACCGGCTCGCGGGCATGGAGCTCGGGGCGGTGCCGCTCGTGGTCGCCGTCGCGCTCCGGGAGCACCTGCCGTACGTCATCCTCCGCAAGGCCGCGAAGGACCACGGCACGAAGCAGGCGTACGAGGGCACCATCCCGGCCGGGGCCCGCGTGCTCCTGCTCGAGGACACGTCGACGACCGGGGGCAGTTCGCTCCGCTCGATCGAGATCATTCGGTCCGCGGGCGGCACCGTCGACCGGGCCGTCATGGTCGTCGACCGCGAGTCCGGGGCGCGCGAGCGCCTCGCCGCGGTCGGGGTCCGCCTGGAGGCGCTCGTCACCCTCTCCCAGCTGCTGGGAGCCCGTCGGTGACGGGGACCCTCCGCGCGGACGCGACGGTCGCGGTCGCCGACGCCGCGGAAGCGAGCCAGGTCTACGGGAAGGGCTACTTCGGCTCGCCGACCTCCGGGGGCGGCCTCGCCCTCGACCGGTACGAGTCGGTCTACCTGGCCGAGATGGGCCGCCTCGCGGTGGCGGACGCGAAGGGCGCGGACGTCGCGTGGCCCGTCGTGTACCGTCGCGCGGTCCGGGTCGATCCCGAGTTCCCGGTCCGGTACCTCGTCTACCGCGACCTCCGACAGCGCGGGTACGTCGTCCGGGCGAGCCCGCCCCCGGTGGCGTTCGCGGTGCTGCCGCGCGGCGGCACGCTCCACAAGACGCCGTCCCGGTTCTGGGTCGAGGCGCTGAGCGAGCGGGTCCCGTTCGACCTTGCCCGACTGTTCGAGCTCGCGGAGCGTGCCCAGACCGCGAAGAAGCTGCTCCTGATCGGGGTCGTCGACGAGGAGTCGGACCTCACGTACTACCGGGTCCGTCGTCCGTCGCCCAACGGCGCCCTGCCCGCGACGCCGCTCGCCCGGCCGACGGAGGGCTGGCTGTCCGAGGACCGGGTGACCGTCCACGATCCGGCGGCCGTCCAGGAGCTCGGCAAGACGCTCGCCTACGGGAGCCGGGTCGGGGACCGGCTCGAGCTCAGCCTGCTCGAGGCGACCTACCTCGTCGGCTCGGGCCAGCTCACGCTGCGCGACGCGAAGTCGGGGCGGGCCGTCCCGCCCGAGCGCCTCGACCGACGGGCCCGCGCGCTCGACCGGCGCTTCGCGGAGCGGCTCGCGGCCTACCGGGAGCTGCGGGGCCGTCGCCTCGTCGTCAAGACGGGGTTCAAGTACGGGGCGCATTTCCGCGCCTACCCCCGCAACCCCGAGCATGCGCACGCCCGCTACCTCGTCCAGGCCGTCCCGGCGACCCACGTCGCCGCGTGGCCGGAGATCGCCGGCGGGGTCCGCGTCGCGCAGGGGGTCCGGAAGGAGTACGTCGTCGCCGGCGTCGCCCCGGACGCGTCGGTCCGGTTCCTCTCGCTCGAGCGCGTGCGTCCCTGAGGCCGATCGGCCCTACGGCGGTTTCGTTCCGGGCGCCGGCGGACCCGTCGGCCGACGGACCTTGGCGGGCGCGAAGGCGCTGGCGAGCATCTGCGCCAGGAGCTCCTCGTGCTTCCGCTCGTCCGAGACCATGCTCTCCCAGAGGACCGACATGATGCCGCCGAACTCGGAGCCCGGGTCGGTCGAGCCCTGCGCCTCCGCCTCGCGCTCCCGCATGAGGAGCGCCTCGATGTCGTGGCGCGTGACGCCGCTCGCCAGCGGCCGATGGAGCCCCCGGTCGAGGTAGGTCTGGATCGACGCGACGATCTCGGCGTGACGCAGGCTGTCGGCCGCGATCTGCCGGAAGATCGATCGCGTCAGCTCGTCCCGGGACTTCTGGGCGAGCCGCATGCACTCCGCCACGGCCGCCTGCTCGAGCGCGATGCGGTCCCGAAGGGCTTCGGAGAGCCGCCGCCGGTCGGTGGCCGACAGCGCGGTCTCCGGCGGACCGGGGGCGGGTCCGGGCCGCACGCCGGAGGTCTCGGCAAGCCGCCGGGCGGTCTCGAGCACGATGCGGAGCGTCTCCCCGGACGGCTCCGGGTGCGACGCGAGCTCCTCGGCCGCCGCCCGGGCGATCGCCCGCGCGTGGTCGTCGCCCGCGACGCCGACCAGGAGGCCCCCGAGCCGGCGGCCGGAGAGGTACTGAGAGACGGCGGACGGGGCGAGGCCCAGGAGGTCGGCGGCCCGTCGTTCGGGGAGCCCGAACTCCCGGACCAGCTCGCGCGCGACCAGCGACTGGGCGAGCTGGACCCAGACCGCGGGCGACGGGGGTCCGCGTGCCATGGCCGACCCCAGCGGGGCGGCCCTCTTAGGCGCGTCGGGCGCTCGCGATCGACCGCAGCCACGGGGCGAGGGACGCGACGCCCCCCGGGGCCGTGAGGTGCTGCTCCACGGCACTTCCGACGATGACCCCGTCGACCCCGGTGGCGAGCGCGCGCGCGGCGGTCGCCCGGTCTCGCACCCCGAAGCCCAGCAGCACGGGGAGGGCCGGCGCGGCGCGACGCGCGAGACCGACCAGCCGGGCGAGGTCGGGGGCGGGGCCGCTCCCCGTCGTGCCGGTCGTCCCATAGCGCGAGACGAGGTAGAGGAATCCGCGGCTCGCCCGGGCGATCGACCGGAGCCGCGCGTCGGGCACCCCCGGCGCGGCGAGGAGCACGAGGTCGAGCCCGGCGACGCGCGCGGCCCGACGGAACGGGCCGCTCTCCTCGAGCGCGAGATCGGGGACGATCAGCCCCGATGCGCCCGCGGCGGCGAGCTCCCCGAGCGCGCGATCGAGCCCCCGATGCCAGACCGGATTCGCATACGTCATGACCGCGACGGGCAGCGAACGACTCGCCTCGCGGACCGCGGCCCGGAGGTCCGTCCAGCGCGTCCCATGCCGGAGCGCCCGCGCATGGGCGCCCTCGAGGACCGGTCCGTCGGCGATCGGGTCGGAGAACGGGAACCCCAGCTCGAGCGCGGTCGCCCCGCCGTCCCGCAGCGCGGCCACGGTCGCGGCCAGTCGGCGCGACCGCGCTCGATCGACGAGGACGTACGGGACGACGCTCGGACGTCGGTCGCGTCGGGCCCGGGAGAGCGCCTCAGTGAGCGCCGGCGTGCAGCACCACCTCGAGGTCCTTGTCGCCGCGCCCCGACAGCGTCACCACGATCCGCTCGGAGCGCGGACGTCGGCGCGCCTCCCGCACGGCCGCGAAGATCGCGTGGGCGGGCTCGAGCGCGGGCAGGATGCCTTCGTCCTCGGCAAGCCAGTGGAACGCCCGCAGGGCTTCGTCGTCGTGGACCGCCAGGTAGCGGGCCCGGCCCCGGTCCTTGAGGTACGCGTGCTCCGGACCCACGCCCGGATAGTCGAGCCCGGCGGAGATGCTCTCGGTGTCCGCAACCTGGCCGTCGGGCCCCTGCAGCACGTAGGAGAAGCTGCCGTGCAGGATCCCCGGCGAGCCGCGGGAGAGCGTGGCTCCGCCGTGCGGCGCCCCGCGAGGTCCGGCGGCCTCGACCCCGAGGAGCTCGACGTCGGAGCGGATCAACGGGTGGAACGTGCCGATCGCGTTCGAGCCGCCGCCGACGCACGCCACGGCGACGTTCGGGAGCCGGCCGAACGCCCGGCGCGACTGGGCCCGGATCTCGCGGCCGATGACGCTCTGCAGATCCGCGACGATCGTCGGGAACGGATGCGGTCCGACCGCCGAGCCGAGCAGGTAGTGCGTGGTGCGAACGCTCGCGATCCAGTCCCGGAGCGCCGCGTTGATCGCGTCCTTGAGGGTGCGGCTCCCGGTCGTCACGGGGACGACGCGGGTCCCGAGGAGGCGCATCCGCTCCACGTTGAGCCGTTGGCGGGCCATGTCGACCGCGCCCATGTACACCTCGGTCTCGAGCCCGAGCATCGCTCCGACCATCGCGGTCGCCACGCCGTGCTGGCCCGCGCCGGTCTCGGCGATGAGGCGGGGCTTGCCCATCCGTCGGGCGAGCAGCCCCTGGCCGAGGGCGTTGTTGAGCTTGTGCGCGCCGCCGTGGACGAGGTCCTCGCGCTTCAGCCAGATCTCGGCCCCTCCGCCGCGCCGGGTCAGGTTCTCGGCGAAGTAGAGCGGCGTCGGACGACCGGCGTACGTCGTGGCGAGCCGCCGATGCTCGCGCCGGAACTCGGGGTCGGCGCGCGCGTTGCGCCAGGCGGCCTCGAGCTCCGAGAGGGCGGGGACCAGGGTCTCAGGGACGTACGATCCCCCGTAGGGACCGAAGCGCCTAGGCATGCCCTTCCTCGAACCGCTCGACCGCCGCGAGGAACGCCCGGATCTTCTCGGGGTCCTTCACGCCGGGCGCGCCCTCGATGCCGGACGAGACGTCGACCCCCCACGGCCGGACCGTGGCGAGCGCGTCCGCGACGTTCTCGGCAGTGAGGCCGCCGGCGAGCACGAACTTCCGGCCGGGATGCGCGTCGACGATCCGGGCGCAGACCTCCCAGTTCGGTCGGGTGCCGCTCCCTCCCGGGACCGGCTGACCGGCGGCGTCCAGGTGGACCCGCGGGAAATCCTCGGCGGCAGGGACCGGAGGTTCGGGGAGATCGGAGCCCGGCGGTGCGATGGGCATCGAGGGGACCAGGTGGTGCACCTCGAGGAACTCGAGGTCGGGCGGGATCGGGCCGTAGACCTGGACCCGATCGACCCCCACGTCGTCGAACAGGCGGTGGATCAGCTCCGTCGAGGGGTTCACGACCACCGCCCAGGCCTCGGCCTCGGTCGGGACGTGCTCGAGCAGGGCCGCGGCCGCCTCGGCGGTCAGGTTCCGCGGGGAGCCCGGGACCTCGATCACGAATCCCGCGGCCCCGCCGGCCGGGACCAGCCGGATCGCCTCGGCGTCCCGGAGCCCGCACAGCTTGACGAACGTCTTCATGGGCGCCCCGCGGTCGGACGGCGCAGCGTGTCGAGGAAGGCGACCGGATCTTGGGCCTGGGCGAACCCGGTGCCGACGAGGAGGCCGTCCACGCCCAGCGCCCAGAACCGACGCGCCTCCTCGGGCCCGTCGACCCCGCTCAGCCCGAGCATCGGGCGCAGGTGCGCGGCCCGACGGAGGGTCTCCGCGACCTCGGCGCGATCGAGGGCCAGCGTCGCCAGATTCCGGGTATTCACACCGTACACGTCGGCGGCCACGCCCTCGATGAGACTTAATTCTGTGCGCTCGTGCAGCTCGAGGAGGACCTCGAGGCCGAGCGCGTGCGCCTCGGTCGCGAGGTCGCGGATCGGCACACCGTAGGCGGGCCGGGACAGCCGGGCCAGCAGCAGCACCGCGCTCGCCCCGGCACGGGCCGCGACCTGCAGCTGCACCGGGTCGATGACGAACTCCTTGAACAGCACCGGTCGCGCCGTTCGGGCGCAGAGGTCGGCCACATCGCCCGGGCTTCCCTCGAAGCGCGGCCGGGTGGCGAGGCACGAGAAGGCGGTCGCCCGTCCGGCCTCGCCGAGACGGACGAAGTCGGCCATCGAGCGGCGGGGCAGGCGTGGGGAGCTCGCGCCGGGCGAGACGCGCTTGTGCTCGACCACGAGCGCGCCCTCGGCGCCCGCGTCCCGGATCGCCTGAGCGAGGCTCGCCCGAGGCTGAAGGGGACGCGCAGGGAGGCCCCGGGCGTACGACGGGTCCTCCACGGCCGCCCGGGTCTCGCGTACGATCTCCTCGAGGAAGTCCATCAGCCCCGCCCCCCCGTTCGGCCCGCGAGGGCTCGGAGGTCGAACAGCAGGCGCTCGACCCGACCGAGGTCGAGAGCCTCACGGGCGCGAGCGATCCCGTCCCGCAACGTGGCGGCACGCCCGGCGATCCAGATCGACGCCCCGCTGGTGAGCAGCACCGAGCCCCGACGGGCGCCCCCTCCGCCGGCCAGCAGGCGCTCCGCTTCGGCCGCGGCGTGCGGAGGGTCGAGCGGGCCCCAACCGCCGCGACGGTCGTCGGGCGCCAGGTACTCGACGGCCCGCACCTCGAACGGTCGCAGGCGGGGGCCGTCCTGCCGGAACCCGTGCGTCGTGCCGGTCGGCGAGAACTCGTCGTAGCCCGGCGGAGCGGTGATCGCGAGCGAGCGCCGCGTGCCGAGCCGGGCCAGCACCTCCGCGGTGCGGCGCGCGGTCGCCCGGTCGGGAACCCCGACGACCTGGAACGGGACGTTCCCCGGGTTGGAGAGCGGCCCGAGGCGGTTGAAGAGCGTGGGGACGCCCAGCAGGCGCCGGGCCTCGCCGACCGCCCGCGTCGCCGGGTGGAAGAGCGGGGCGTGGAGGAACGCGAGGCCGAACTTCCGATAGCTGCGGCGCGCGAACCCGAGGTCGTCGACCACGGGGAGCCCGAGCGCCTCCAGCACGTCCGACGAACCGCACGGGCCGCGCGCGCTCCGGTTGCCGTGCTTCACGACCGGCACGCCCGCGGCGGCCACGACGAAGGCGCTCACGGTCGACACGTTGAACGAGCGTCGGGGGGCGCCCCCGGACCCGCAGAGGTCGACGGCGCCGTCGCCCCGGGGGACGGGGAACGGCCGGGCCCTCCGGCGCATCTCGCGGGCGAACGCCGCGAGATCCGCGGTCGAATCGGGTCGGGCCGTCAGGACCGCGAGCACCGCGACGCGTTCCGCCTCGGAACGGCCGGGATCGAGCAGGGCATCGAACGCACGCCGGGCGTCCGACGGCGCGAGCGGCTGCGGATCGTAGAGGCGGGCGAGGACGGGGGCGATCACCGCCGGACCTCCCGCAGAAAGTTCGCGAGCATCTGGGGCCCGGTCCGCGTGAGGTAGGACTCGGGGTGGAACTGGACGGATTCCACGGGGCGCTTGCGATGGCGGAGTCCCATGACGATCCCGTCCATCCCCCACGCCGAGACTTCGAGCGCGTCCGGGACCGAGCCCGGATCGACGACGAGGGAGTGGTAGCGCGCGCCGACGAGCGGCGAGTCGAGTCCTGCGAAGAGCCCCCGTCCGTCGTGGCGGACGCGCGCCACCTCCCCGTGCACCGGCGCCGGAGCGTGGACGACTCGGCCGCCGTAGTGGGCGCCGATCAGTTGGTGGCCGAGGCAGACCCCGAGGAACGGGCGTTCGGTGTCCCAGCGGGCGAGGAGCCCGCGCGCGAGACCCGTGATCCGTCGGTCGTCGGGGTGCCCTGGCCCGGGCGACAACACGACCGCGTCGGGGTCGATCCCAACGACCGTTCGAACGGGCTCCGTGCAGCGGACGCAACGCACCTCCGCCCCGTCGGACGCGAGCGCCTGCTCGATGTTGTGGACGAACGAGTCCTCGTGGTCGACGAGCACGATCTTCACGGGCGCCCTCCGGCGAGCGTGCGCTCCACGTGGGAGAGCTTCGTGAGGGTCTCCGTGAACTCGCGCCCGGGCCGCGAGCGGTGCACGATCCCGGCGCCCGCGGCCGTGTAGAGGCGCTCCCGGGCCGCGAACGCCGACCGGATCGTGAGCGCCCACTCGGCTCGTCCCCCGGGTCGCAATCGGCCGACCGTGCCGGCGTACGGTCCGCGCCACGAGCGCTCCTCGCGCCGCAGGAGCTCGGTGGCCCGGATCTTCGGGGCCCCGCTCACCGTGCCCGCGGGGAACGCCGAGGCGAGCGCCTCCCACGGCCCGACGCCGGGCCGCAGCCGGGCCTCGACGCGGCTGACGAGGTGCTCGAGCCGGGCGTACCGCTCGCGCTGCTCGACCGAGGCGAGGCGCACCGAGCCCGGCCGGGCGACCGCCCCCAGGTCGTTGCGCGCCAGGTCGACGAGCATGCGGTGCTCCGCGAGCTCCTTGGGGTCGACCTCGAGCGCCATCCGGCGGGCCCGACCCCGACCGAGCGGGACCGTCCCGGCGATCGGGTTGATGCGGGCGACCGCGCCGTCGACCTCGAGCACCGACTCCGGGCTCGCGCCGACGACCTCGCGATCGCCGAAGCGAAGATAGAAGAAGAACGCGTACCGCTCGGACGCGCGCAACCGGCCGGCCCGTTCGAGCAGGTCCTGCGGCCGGGGCCACGCCCGCCGGTGCGCCAGCACGACCTGGAACGCCTCGCCGTCGCGGATGTCTCGGACGAGCCGCCGGACGCTCGCCTCGTAGCGGGCGCGTGGCAGCGAGTCGGAGACCGGCGGCGACGGACCGGTCGAACGCGGGGGTCGAAGCGCGGGCGCGGGCGGTCCGAGTCGCGAGACCGCCCGGTCGACGAACGCGACCTCCCCGAGGGGAAACGGCGAGCCCGCCGGGAACGAGGCGAGCGCCGGCTCGAAGAGGCCGACGGCGTCGAAGCCGAGGTAGCCGAGGACGACGCGGGTCCGCCCTCCCCGCAGGAAGCGTTCCGTCTCCCGGGCGAGTTCGGCGACGTCCGTGCGCCGATCGATCGGGCGCGTCTCGGCCTTCCCGGTGAACCAGGTCGCCGAGCCGGTCGGCGTCCCGGGTCCGGCGGCCTGCTCGAAGTACCCCGCGGACTCCGCCGTCTCCGCCGCGGAGGCGAACTCGGTCCACGGGTCGGTCATGGGCTCCGTTCCGCGACCAGGGCCCGATGGAGACCGCGCAGCACCTCGGACGCCCGCGCCTCGGGCACGGCGAGCGACAGCGCCCGGGGCGTGGCGCTGAACCCCTCCGCCCCGGCGACCGCCGACGCCGGGATCCGGCCCAGGTCGTCCAGGATGCCGTCCCCGATGGCCGTCACGAGCGCCACGCGGTACGGTCCTTCGACCATCGCGGCGGCCTCCCGCGTCAGCGGGGCGAGGGCACGGAGGCCCGGGAGGACCTGCCCGGGTTCCAGCACGAGGCAGAGGAGCGCCGACGAGGTGTACAGCTGCACGACGTTGACCCGGGCCTCGGAGAGCCGTTGCGCCACCTCGGCGACCACCCCGGGGCGCTGGCGGCCCCCGGGGACGCGTAGTCGAAGGAGCCGGAGCGGACGGAGCACGGTGAGCGCCCGGTTGTGCCGGTCCGCGCGGCCGGGCCCGATCGTCGTGACCACGCGGGCGTCCTCGAGCGAGCGGACGCGAAGCACGAGACCGCTCGCCCGCGCCGGTTCGATCGTCAGCGGATGGAGCACCCGTGCGCCGAACTGCGCCAGCTCCTCGGCCTCCTCGTAGGAGAGCTCGGGGATCGGTCGGGCGCCGGGCACCTCGTGGGGGTCGGCCGAGAGGACCGCGACATGGCGCTTCACGAGCTCCACGCGCGAGGCCCCGAGCAGGGCCCCGATCCCCGCGGCCGCGTAGTCCGATCCGCCCCGGCCGAGCGTCGCGACCCGGCCCTCGAGACTGCGTCCGAAGTATCCGGTCACGACGGGGATCTGTCCGTGCGTCAGCAGCCGACCGAGGCCGCGTCGCACCGGGGCCCGGGACCGGTCGAAGAGGATGCACGACGCGCCGTACGCGTTGTCGGTGATCAGCCCCAGGTGGTCCGCCTCCACGGCGACCGCCGGAAGCCCGCGCTCCCGCAAGCGCTGGGAGAGCCAGTGCACGGCGAGCCGCTCCCCCTGGCTGAGGACCCGGTCGGCCAGCGGCGCGTCCGCCCGCGGAGTCCGCTCGAGGAGCGTGAAGAGCCGCTGGAGCCGATCGAGCTGGCGACGGCCCGCGAGCGGAAGCTCCGGGTGCCTTGCCCGGATCGCGTCCAGGATCGCCCGATGGCGGGTCCGCGCTCGGGGGTGGCGCACCGCCTCGGAGAGCAGATCGGTGACCCCCTCGACCGCGCTCGCGACGACGACGAGGGGCACTCCCTCCCGGACCGCCGCGCGCACGTCGTCGACGACCCGTTCGGGGTCGACGAGCGCCGCGCCGCCGAACTTGAGCACGATGGGCCGTTTGCGAGCGCTCGTCGTGGCCCCCTAGCCGCTCGGCGGCCCGAGCAGACCGCCGGCGAGCGCGAGTTCGGCGTTCAGCACGGAACCGCCGGCGGCGCCGCGGACCGCGTTGTTCGAGAGCACGAAGAACCGGAGGTACGGGGGCTCCCACCGGACCCGACCCACCACGACCGCCATGCCGCGGGCGCGCGCCGGCGCCCCCGCCCACCGGTCCCGGATCGGCTGGGGGCGGTCGGGCTCGGAGCGTACCTCGAGCGGAGGATGCGGCGCGGTGGGCAGCGGCTCATCGCGCAGCGGGTCGAAGGTCCTCCACGCGTCGAGGATCCGCTCTCGCGCGGGGCGGCTCCGGGCGTCCACGGTCACCGCCTCGAGGTGGCCCTCGCGGGTGGCGACCCGGGCGCAGTGGGCGATCACGGGAACGGGGAACGGGGCCACGGCACCCGCCCGCACGACGCCCAACATCCGACGGGTCTCGAGGTCAAGCTTCTCTTCCTCCTCCCGGATGAACGGGACCACGTTGTCGGTGATCGCGAGCGAGGGAACCCCCGGGTAGCCAGCGCCCGAGAGGGACTGGAACGTGGTGACGTGGACGGCCCGGGGCCGCAGGATGGTCCGGAGCGGGGCGAGCGCGAGGACCAGGCCGGCCGCGGAGCAGTTGGGGTTCGCGACGATCGGCGCGCGGCCGGAGGACCGGCGCTCGGTCAGCTTCAGGTGGGCGGCGTTGACCTCGGGGACGAGCAGCGGGACGCCGCGGTCCATCCGGTGGTCGGAGGCGTTCGTGAAGACGGCAATCCCCCGGCGGGCGAGTTCGGTCTCGATCGGGCCGGCGGTTCCGGACGGGAGCGCGGAGAAGACGAGGCGGATCCGGCTGCGGGCGAGCGCGGACGGACGGACCCGCTCGAGTCGGGCGTCCTCCACCGGGGGCGGGGGCGGCTCGGAGAGCTGCCAGACCTCGCCCAGCCGGTGGCCCCGGGTGCGGTCCCCGGCGCCGAACAGGACCGGCTCGAACAACGGATGGTCGGCGAGCAGCCGCGCGAAGTGTTGGCCCACATACCCCCCCGCGCCGAGGATCGCGACCGGGCGGCGTCCGTCCGTCATCGGAGGTAACCTCCGCGGACGGCGAGGTCCGCGATCGCGATGAGGCCGATCGATTCCAGCACGACGACCGCCCGCGGGACGATGCACGGGTCGTGCCGCCCGGTCACGGTGAGCGTCGCGGGGGTGTGATCGGCGAGGTTGACGGTCGCCTGCGGCTTCGCGATCGACGAGGTCGGCTTCACCACCACCCGATAGACGATCGGCATCCCGTCGGCGAGTCCCCCCAGGATGCCGCCCGCGTGATTGGTCGCGGTACGGATCGTACCGCGGTCCAGGACGAACGCGTCATTGTGTTCGCTGCCGCGCATCCGCGAGGCCCCGAACCCGGCACCGAACTCGATCCCCTTCACGGCGGGCACCGCGAAGGCCAGGTGGGCGATCTCGCTCTCGATCGAGTCGAAGAACGGCTCGCCGAGGCCCACGGGGACCCCCACGATCCGGACCTCCACGACGCCCCCGACGCTGTCGCCGTCGCGCCGGGCGACCGCGATCGCCTCCTCCATGCGGGCCGCGGCGGCCGCGTCGGGGGATCCGACCTCGTTGCCTGCCGCCCGCTCGCGCAGAATGGCCAGCGCCCCGGCCTCGGGGACCTCGGCCTCGATGCCGGCGATCGCCCGCGTGAACGCCAGCGCGTCGATCCCCAGGGGGGCCAGCAGCTGCCGAGCGACCGCCCCGGCCGCCACGAGCCCGACCGTCATCCGCCCCGAGAAGATCCCGCCGCCGGAGAGGTCCGCTTCGGGACCGTAGCGGACCCGTGCCGGATAGTCCGCATGGCCGGGCCGAGGGGTCTCGCGCATCCGATCGTACGGCTGCCGGCGTACGTCCTCGTTCGCGACGTGCACCCGAAGCGGTCCGCCGTCGGACCGGCCGTCGGCCCAGCCTCGGTCGATCACGAGCCGATCCTCCTCCTGCCGCTTGGTGGCGAGACGGCGGCCGACAGGGCGTCGTCGATCGAGCGCCGCCTGGATCGCGAGGGGATCGATCGGGGTCCCCGCCGGGATCCCCGCGATCTCCACGCCGACCTCCGGACCGTGGCTCGTCCCGAAGATCGTCACCCGGAACCGTTCGCCGAACTCCATCATCGGGCGGTTCGACCCCCCGAGAGCGAGCGAAGTACGGAGAAGAACCGGGGGAACGACTTCGCGACGGCGCGCGCGTCTCCGATCGTGGACGGGCCCTCGGCGGCCAGGGCGCCGACGGCCGCGCTCATGACCATGCGGTGGTCGGTGAGGTTCAGCAGTCGGACGGGTCGGATCCGATCCGTCCCTTCGATCGCGAGTCCCGCCCGGGTCGACCGGCACCGCGCTCCCAAGGCCCGGACCAGGCGTTCGGTGCCGGCGCGCCGGTCGGACTCCTTGAGGGCGATGTGCCGGGCGCCCCGGAGCTCGCTCGTGCCGGGCACGGCCGCGGCCAGGACCCCGGCGAGGGGATACAGGTCGGGTGCCGAGGTCAGTTCGACCACGAACGGGCGATCGACGGGCCCGGCGACCGTGGCGCTGTCCCGGCCTCGGGTCACGCGGGCTCCCGCGCGCTCGAGAACGTCGAGCACCGATCGGTCCGCCTGCGGCCAGCGCGGAGGGATCCCGTCCACCCGGACTCGGCCGCCCGTCAGGGCCGCGGCGCTCCAAAGGTAGGCGGCCGAGGAGGCATCGCCCGGCACGCGGAACCGGTGGCCCCGGTATCGCTGGCGCCCGCGGATGCCGATCGATCGACGGTCGCCGCCCAGGGCGATCCCGTGCGCCCGGACCACCGCACGGGTCGCTTCCAGGTACGGCTCGGAGACGATGGGGCCCGTGAGGCGGATCACGGAGTCGCCTTCCGCCCGGGGAAGGGCGAGGAGGAGGGCCGAGGCGAATTGCGAGCTCTCCGATGCGTCGAGGCGGACCGATCCCCCTCGGATCGGGCCGGTGATCGTGAGGGGCAACCCTCGGTCCGGCGAGGCCTCGACGCATCGCGCGCCCAGGGCAGTCAGCGCCTCCAGCAGGGGCCGCATCGGCCGCTCGGCGAGGCGACCACGACCGACCAGGCGGGTCGGGCGGTCGGAGAGCGCGGCCAGCGCGGCGACGAACCGAAGGGTGGTGCCGGACTCCCCGCAATCGATCGTGCCGGTCCGGCGCGACGGCCGTCGCCGCGCCGGCGTGACGGTCCACGCGCGGGACCGGCGGGTCACGAGGCTTCCCAGCACGCCGAGGGCTCGCGCGGTCGCCCGCGTATCGTCCGAGTCGAGCGGGCGTTCGACGACGAAGCGTCGCCCCGAGAGATGGCCGACCACGAGCGCCCGGTGCGTGTAGCTCTTGGAAGGCGGCGCAAGCAGGCGACCGTGGGCGACGCCCGGCAGGACGCGCACGGCGGTCACGACCGGTCCTCCCGGTCGGCCTCGGTCGCCACGGAGAGCGCCCGGACCGTGCCCCGTTCCTTCGGCATCGCACCCAGCACCTCGGCCTCGTGGGGTGGCTCGGAGATCGCGGCGAAGGCGGGTCCGAGGCCGCTCACTCCCGAGCCGAGCGCCCCCCGCGAGGCGAGGTCGGCGCGGAGCGTCGCATAGGCGTACCCGACGACCTCTTCGACGAGCTCGGAGTTGATCGCCATCGCCTCCCACCACCGGCCCTCGAGGGCCGCGTCGACCGCACGCGTCGAGTCCGCGGCCCGGCGCTCGAAGGCGCGCTTCCACTCGGGGCTCGGGAGGTGTCGGCCTCCGGGCACGAGCAGGGAGACCCTCCACCGCGGGTCCACCGGCCCGTGGCGGACCAGTTCGTCGGTGCGGTTGTTGGCGAGGCAGAACCCCGAACGCAGGCCCGCGATCGCATCGTCGAACGCTCCGGTGGCGCTGATGCCCGACGTGCGGGCGGCCCCCGCCGCCAGGCGTGCGATCTCGAGGTCCGGGGGCTCCCGACCGGCCGCGCGGGCGGTTGCGAGCGCGACCGCGGTGGCGACCGCACTCGAGCTCTTCAGCCCCCGGGCCGGGGGGATCTCCGAGCGCAGGTGAAGGTCGGCGTTCCAGGGACCGCCGGCTGCGTAGCGATCGATCGCGAGACGCAGCGTCTCCCGGACCACCGGGGTGGCCGCTCCGCGGGAGAACCGCAGCGAGGGTTCCTGGCCGGCCGGCGCCGGCTCGAGGACGACCCGGGCGCGCACCGGCAGCGCGACGCCGAGTGCGCAACCGAACCCCGTCGGCAGGCCGTTCACGATTGTGATCGCGGCCGTCGTGCGCGCGGTGCCGATCACGGACCCTCCGCCACGGCCCGGTCGACCTCGGAGGCCGCCGGCGGCTCCCCCCACCAGATCGCGTAGCTCTCGGCGGCCTGGTAGACCAGGAGCCTCCAGCCGTCCTCGTACGTCCCTCCGCCGGCTTCGGTCGCGACCCGGACCGCGGGGTCGTCCGGGGCATAGACCCAGTCGAGGACGATCGTGCCGGGGCCCACCAGGGAGTGGATCGGCACTTCGAGCACGCCCGCCCCGAGGCGCCCGACCGGGGTCGCGTGTACGACGAGCGACGCGTGCGACGCGTGGTCGGGATCCCCGACCGTCGCGCCGAAGGCGCGGGCGATCTCCCCGGCGGCCCCCGCCCGTCGGGCGTAGAGGCGCGCGGGGACGGACAGCTCTCGGGCGGCCGCCAGCGTAGCCCGCGCGGCCCCGCCGTTCCCGATGACCGCGAGGTCGCCTCCGGCCCATCGCCGGGCGCGTTGGAGCTCGGTGAGGCGGCGGAGGATCGCGGCGAGATCGGTGTTCTGGGCCTCGACCTCGTCGCCCTCGAACGTGAGGCAGTTGGCGACCCCGCAGACCTCCGCCGCCCGCTCGACCCGGCTCGCCGCGCCGAGGGCGATCGGCTTGAACGGATGTGTCACGTTGATCCCCCGGAACCCGGCGGCCGCGAGGCCGGGAAGGCAGCGCACGAATTCCTCGTCCCGCCCGAATTCGAGCGGCACGTAGAGACCGCTCCGACCGTCCCGGGCCATCCAGCGACCATGGAGATCCGGACTCCGGGAGTGGGCGACCGGCCGGCCGGCGATGCCGAACAGCGGAGCCTCGTCGGTGGCCTCGAGAAAGCGACGCAGCCGGTCGACCGGGATCTGGCTCGGCTCCACCGCATCCCGGAGCCCCTCGCCCGGCCCGGCCCGAGGGAGGGCCGCGAACACCGCGGCGGCGCCGAGGCGGCGGGATTCAGCCCGCGAGAGCGGGCCCGCCGGCCCCGTCGCCGCGACCACGAGCGGGGACTCGCCCGGCGGCGGGAGGTTCGGCACGATCTCGAAGAGCCAGCGGCTCACCGCCGCCGGCGCCACGAGCTTGCGGACGCCATGCGGCGGCACGGGCTCCCGTGCGGCCTGCGCGAGCGGCGCGAGGTCGGAGAGCTCGGGGAAGTGGGTCGAGAGCACGACCGTGCGACCGGGCCCGGCGCGCATCGTCTCGTAGAGGGATCGGTCGCGAGCCGCCTCGAGATCGATCCAGGCGAAGGGGAGCTCGGCGGCCTGGGACAGGATCGCCCGCCGGAGCTCCGGGTCCGACGCGCCCTGCCCGCCTTCGGCCGCCGAACGGTACGTGGCGAGGAGCGGCACCGGCGAGGGGAACAGTTCGCCCAGCCGGGGCAGTTGCTCCGGGCTCAGGCGATCGAGCCGGATCTCGGCCAGATCGGCGCGCCCGGCCTCGGCGGCGCGGACCTCGTCGCGGAGCTCCTCCACGCTCCGACCCGGGAGGCTCACGATGACGAGCGGAGCGGGACGGCTCATCGTTCCTCGATGGTCTCCTGGACCGCTGTGCCGAGATGCCGGGCCGCCGGCAGTCGCACGCCGTGGACCCGCGCGCCCGGGCGGATCTCGGTGGTCGCGAGCCGACCCGTGTCCGTGGAGAGGCGCACCGTCTCCGCCTCCTGCAGGAAGACCGTGCGCGGGCGGTCGTCGACCTCGGCCTCCACCACGACCATCGGGCGCCGCTCGATCTTGATCCGCCCGACCCGGACCGCTCGAGCCCCGCCGGCCGGTTCCACCGCCAGCACGGCGTCCCCGGCCTCGAGCTCGGCGAGATAGCGGGTGGTGCCGTCCGCGAGCAGCACGTAGGAGTGGGCGGCTCCCGCGTTCACCCGGAACGGCCGCGGCCGACTGAACGCTGAGCCGATCGCCTCGCTCGCGACGTGGAAGAGGAACGCGGCCGCGCTGCCCACCAAGAGGCCCTCCGAGGGGCGGAGGAGCGAGGTCGTGTCCACGAGCACTCGGTCGCCGACCCCGGCCGGGCGGACGGCGCGCACGGCGACCGTCTGCCAGTCGAGGCCCGCGGGCAGCGCGCTCTCGACGAGCGCCTCGAGCGTATCGACCTCTTCGGGGGTCCGGAGCTCCACGATGACCCGGTCCGCGCCGTGCTCGAGCGCGCCGAGGGCGCCGGGCACCTCGGCCGGCGTGCGGGCGTAGGCCCAGAGCCGGAAACGACGGCCCCGCGCGGCGATCGCGTTCTCGAGCGGGATCACCCGGTCGCCGACCCACTCGATCGCGACCGTGCTGCCGTCCGGGACCGCGGCCACCGCCCGGCCGAGCGCCTCGGCCGAGGCGATCGCGACGATCGGGATGCGGGGGCTCCCGGGAAAGCCCGAGAGCCCGTCGGCGTGGCGCACCAGGACCTCCTCGCCCGGCTCGGCGGAGAGCGGCTGGTCCTCGGACACGACGAACCGCGCGAACCCCCGGCGGCGGGCCCGCTCCACGATCGCACGACGCAGCTCCGCCTCGGCGGCCTGCGGTGCGACGGCGATCCGCTCCCGCGCCACCGTCGATCGCCTCAGCCGGCTCCGTGCAGCAGGGAGGCGATCCGCGCCGCGAGGGGTCCCACGGGCGAGCGCTGGAAGAGGTTCCGCCCGATGCAGATGCCGGCCCCGCCGGCCGCGACGCTCGAGCGCACGAGCGTGAGGAACGCCGCCTCGTCGTCGAGCCGAACGCCGCCCCCGATCAACACCGGCACCGGCGTGGTCCGGCACAGACGGGCGAACTCCTCGGTCGAGCCGGGGTAGCTCGTCTTCACGATGTCGGCGCCCGTGTCGGCGGCGGCCCGGGCGGCGTGCCGCAACTCGTCCGGGGTCCCGCCGTTGGCCTTCTTGACGTAGGCCATGCAGAGCAGCGGAAGGCCGAGGGCGCGGCACTCGTCGGCCGCCCGCCCGAGGTCGACCAGCATCTCGGGCTCCTCCGGGACGCCGAAGTTCACCTGCACCGAAAGGAGGTCGGCGCCGAGGGCCACGGCCTCCTGCGCGGTGCCGACCAGCACCTTGCGGTTCGACGTCGATCCGAGCGAGGTCGAGGCGGAGACATGGACCCCCAGCAGGGTCGAGGGCCGGAGGATCGGCGCGACCTCGCGCACCGCCCCCTTCGTCACGATGAGGAGATCGACCCCATTCGACTGGAGCTCGTTCGCGAGCGGCGCGAGCGCCTCGAGGCCGTCGATCGGGCCCATCGACACCGCGTGGTCGAGGGGCACCGAGAACAGGCGTCGCTTCGGGTCCGGGAACACGCGCCGCAGTCGGATCGTTTTGCCGTACATGGTCTCTTCTTTCCTGAGTTATCGCTCAGGGAAGCGCCAAGAGGAGTCGACCCAAAAGCGTGCGGAGCACGCGGGGACGGCGCCCTCCCGGCGCCTCCCGTTCACCAGAGCCAGGTGTGGGCGGCCCCGGGGCCCGCGAAGTCGCGCACGGCGCGGCCCGGTCGGTCCGCCATCCCCCGGGGGACCTCCGAGGACCTATTTATGCTTGGGTGCGGCGGCCCCGTTCGACTCCGCCAGCACGCCGTCGACGAGGAGCGCGTGGATCGAGAATCCTCGGAGCATCTGCTCCCACATCTGCTTGCGGACCTCGGGGGAGTTCGCGAACCCCGCCACGATCTGCCCGATCCACTCGCTGTGCTCGACGTCGGCGGTCACGTGGAGCCGGTAGTACTCGAGGTTCTCCTCGGGGACGTGGTAGTGCGTGCGGAAGGCGGGGAGGAGCCGCGCGCAGAGGTCGACGTTCGGAGGCTCCGACGAACCCGCGGCCGAGACGTAGAACGGGTTGACGCGGTTGGTGTACAGGAAATCGTCGATCGCGACCATCGTGCTCGGGAGGAGCGGCGCGCCCTGGACCTCGGACCGGGGAACGCCGAGCCCCTCGCAGAACCGGAGCCAGAGCTCGGGGTGGCCCGGCTCCTTGCCCTTCGGGTCGCCGGCCTCCTCCACGAGCTGGTCCAGGATCATGCGCCGGTACCGGTCGTGCGCGGGGTTCCACGTGACGTTCGAGAACCGCTCGGCCATCGCGATCGGCACGCAGGCGAGCCACGGGTAGAACTGCTTCACCCACGCCTGGACGACCGGCTTCGGCACCTCGCCCCGCTCGAGCCGGGCGAAGAACGGATGGGTCGCGAACGGGTGGTTCGCCATCTTGTACTTCGTGAGCTCGTCGCGGAACTTCTCGCCGGCGAACTCGTCCCACGGGGCCTGCGTCATCGCCGAGCGGAACGGGCCCGGCTATTTGCGACCCGAGGTTCCGTACGGAACCTCGGCGTTTATCGAGCCGCCCCGGGCTCGTCCGCCGTGCCGGAGGGGGCTCGGTCGCTCGTACCGCCGTACGGTCCGCTGGCGGGATTGCGGGTCCTCGAGTCCGCTCGCTTCGTCGCGGGCCCGTGGGCGGCGACGTACCTCGGCGAGTTCGGGGCGCAGGTGATCCACGTCGAGGGGCCCCCGTTCGAGCCGCCGTATGCGGACGCGACCCGGACGCTGCGACCGCTCCTGCCGGGCCGGTCGGCGGGGGAGACGGTCTCCGAGTCGTGGGTCCAGTACTCCCGGAACAAGCTCTCCGTCGGCCTCGACGTCCGACGCCCGGAGGGCCGCGCCGTGTTCCTGGACCTGCTCGCGTCCTCGGACCTGTGGATCGAGTCGTCCCGCCCCGGCACCTACGACAAGCTCGGCCTCGCCGACGCCCAGGTCTGGGAGCGCAATCCCCGGCTGACGATCGTGCACGTCTCGGGGTACGGTCGCACCGGGGACCCGGCCCGGGTCGGCGCCCCGTCCTACGACCTCACGGCGCAGGCGTACAGCGGGTTCCTCTCGCTGCAGGGCGAGCCGGATCCGGCGCCGCCGATGCGGGCGGGCACGGCGCTCAACGACACGGTCACCGGGCTCGCCTCGGCGACGGCCGGCCTCATGGGATACATCCACGCCCAGCGGACCGGCCACGGGCAGGCGGTCGACGTCGCCCAGTACGAGGTGTTCTTCATGCTCCTAGAGAACCTCGCGCTCGACTACTTCATGCGGGGCGTCGTGCGGGGCCGCTACGGCACCGCCCACGCCCGGCTCCACCCGTACGACGTCCACCGGGCGAAGGACGGCTGGGTGGTCGTCGCGGCGCCGACCCAGGACGCCTGGCTGCGACTCCGCGAGGTGATCGGGTTCGCCGACCCCACGTACGACGACCGGGACTTCCGGCTCGCCCACCGGGGTCCGGTCGACGCGGCGATCGCGGCGTTCTGCGCGGACCGCTCGCGGGCCGAGCTCGAGGCGATCGGTCGCACCCACGACGTGGCGATCACCCGCGTCTTCGACATCGCGGACATCGCGCAAGACCCGCACTACCGGGCGCGCGGGATGCTCCTTGAGTGGGAGGACCCGGTTGCCGGGCCGGTCCAAGGCGCCGGCGTCGCGCCCAAGTTCTCGGAGACCCCGGGCGGCGTCTGGCGCGGAGCGCCCTGGCTCGGCCAGGACAACGAGGCCGTGCTCATCCAGCTCCTCAGCTACCCGCCCGAACGGGTCGCCGCCCTGCGCGCGAGCGGCGTGTTGGGCGAGGACCCCCCCAAGGCGGCGGTAAATGCTCCGGCGGGCTCGACGGGTCGGCAGTAGATGGCCGATCGACCCCCGTTGCCCCACGACCCGATCGTCGTCGAGGTCCGAGCCCTCGCGGAACGGCTCGCCCTCGCCCGACGCTACCGGGAGCTCGATGCGCACCCGGCGTTCCCTCGAGAAGAGTTCCGAGCGATGGGCAAGGCCGGCTTCCTCGGGCTCCGCACCCCGATCCGACTGGGCGGCCGCGAGCTCTCGCTGCCCCGCACCGGCATCGCGCTGTTCCATCTGGGGTACCTCGGGGGCACGACCTTTGCGAAGCTCTCCCTGCAGCCCGAGTTCAGCTCCGTGCTCGCCGAGCACGGTTCGGAGTCGCTGGTCCAGGACTGGTTCCTACCGCTCGTGCGGGGGGAGCGGCTCGTCGGCAACCAGATCACCGAGCCGGGCGCCGGTTCCGACGCCGGCGCGATCGCGCTGACCGCCGAGCGGGCCGGGGACGACTACCTCCTCTCGGGGACCAAGAGCGAGGCAGCATTCGCTGCGGACGCCGAGGCGGCGATCGTGTACGCCCGCTCGCCCGACGCCAGCGGGACCCATCGGATCTCGGCGTTCCTCGTCCCCCAGGAGCTCCCGGGGATCGTGCGCTCGGTGGCCGGCCCCGATCTCGGCGAGCGCTGGCAGCGACGGGGGACTATCGTGTACGACCGCGTCCGCGTCCCCGCCCGGCACCGGATCGGGGAGGAGGGCGAAGCGTTCTCCTACGTCCAGCGCGAGCTCACCCGCGAGCATGCCCTCCTGGCCGCGATCTACCTCGGGGTGGCGCGCGCGTCGTGGGACGAGACGGTCGAGCACGTCGGGGAGCGCGCGGCGTTCGGGAAGCCGCTCGCCGCCCAGGAGGCCGTGGCGTTCCCGCTCGTCGAGGACCTCGCCCGGCTCGAGTCGGCCTGGCTGTACGTCGAGCGCACGCTCGTGCGCCTCGAGCACGGGCTCCCGTCCGACGGCGACGCCGCGCTCGCAAAGTGGCTCGCCGTGGACGTCGCCCTCCGCACGATCGACCACGCCATCCAGTTCCACGGCGGGCGCGGCTACTCGGGCGCGCTGCCCCACGAGCAGCGCTGGCGCGACGTCCGCAGCGGGCGCATCGCCCACGGACCGTCGGAGATCATGCTGCTCGTCGCCTCCCGCCGCCTGTGGCCGCGCTCGGGACGATCCCCGCCACCGGCCGGGTCTCCGCCGCCCGGAGAGACGGCGTGAGCCGTCGGGCGAGTCGTCTTCTATAGCGCCCGGGTGCGCCGGCTTCGCCATGGCCCGCTCCGTCCCCCGCGCCGCCGGCCGTCGACTGTTCGGAGCGCAGGCCGCGACCTACGACCGGGTGCGGCCCGACTACCCTCCGGCGCTGTATCGAGTCCTGCGGACGCGCTGCGGCCTCGCGCCGGGCGCCTCGGTGTTCGAGATCGGCCCGGGCACGGGCAAGGCGTCCCGTCAGCTCCTGCGGCTGGGCGCGGACCCGCTCACGGTGGTCGAGCCCGACGCGCGGATGCTCCGCTTCCTGAAGGGGACCCTCGCGCCCTGGCCCGGCCGGGTCCGCTTCGTGCGCTCGACGTTCGAGGCGGCGTCGCTGCCGGCCGGGAGCTTCGATCTCGGGGTGGCGGCGACGTCCTTCCACTGGACCCGGGAGCGGACGAGCCTTCGCAAGGTCGCGCGGCTCCTCCGTCCGGGCGGCTGGTGGGCGATGTGGTGGAGCCAGACCGGGGACCCCGAGCGCCCCTCACGGTTCTCTCGAGCCGCCGACCCTCTCTTCGAGGCCCTGCCGACCAGCCGCAAGCACCGCCTGTCGGACCGGGAGCGGACCCGGCGTCACTACCGGCGACGGCTCGAGACCCTGCGCTCGATCGGCTCCTTCGAGCGCGTCCGGATGGAGGTGGTGCGCTGGGACCGCCGTCTCGACTCCCGCACGGTCGTCGATCTGTTCGGCACGTTCTCGAACGTTGCGGTCTGTCCCCGGGCCGACCGCGAGCGGTTCCTCCACGGGGTCCGTCGGATCGTGGACGAGGAGTTCGGGGGTCGGGTCACGCTCCACGCGGTCGCGACGCTGTACACGGCCCGGCGGCGCTGAAGCGCGTGGGTCAGTGGGTCGTCGAGCCGCGAGCGGGCCGTCGGGCCCGGGCCCCCGGACCGGCCTCGGTCGGCGGGGCCGCCGGTGGCTTTTGGAACTGCTCCTGCTCGGTCGACCCTTCCATGGCCAGGGTCGTGGTGAGCCCGCCCGAGAGGACCTGCGCGACCTCATCGAAGTATCCCGCGCCGACGAACGACTGGTGCTTCACGGCGGCATACCCCTCGGTCTCGGCGAGGAACTCCTCTTCTTGGAGCTCGGAGTAGGCGGCCATGCCGCGCTGGGCGTAGCCGCGGGCCAGCCGGTACATCGAAAGGTTGAGCGCGTGGAACCCGGCGAGGGTGACGAACTGGAACTTGTAGCCCATCTCCGCGATCGTCGTCTGGAACTCCGCGATGGTCTCCGGCGAGAGCTTCTTGCGCCAGTTGAACGACGGAGAGCAGTTGTAGGCGAGGAACTTCCCCGGGAACTCCCGGTGGATCTCGTCGGCGAACCGCTGCGCCTCGTCGAGATCCGGGCTCGACGTCTCGAACCAGAGGAGGTCCGCGTACGGCGCGTAGGCCAGGCCCCGGGCGATCGCCATATCGAGGCCGCCGGTGATCTCGAAGAACCCTTCCGGCGTGCGCTTCCCCGTGAGGAACGGGGCGTCGCGCGGGTCGACGTCGCTGGTGAGGAGCTTCGCGCTCAGCGCGTCCGTGCGGGCGAGCAGCACGGTCGGGACGTCCAGGATGTCGGCCGCGAGCCGGGCCGCCCAGAGCTTCTGGTTGAACTCGCGCGCCGGCACGAGAACCTTCCCGCCCATGTGGCCGCACTTCTTCACCGAGGCCAGTTGGTCCTCGATGTGGAGGCCGGCGACCCCCGCGTCGATCAGCGACTTCGTCAACTCGAAGACGTTGAGGGTCCCGCCGAACCCGGCCTCCGCGTCGGCGAGGATCGGAGCGTACCAGTAGACGTCGTCCTTGCCGGCGGCGTGCTGCTTTTCGTCCTCGCGGCGGAACGCGTTGTTGATCCGCCGGACGAGCGTCGGCATGCTGTCGGCCGGATAGAGGCTCTGGTCGGGGTACGTCTCGGACGCCGTGTTGGCGTCGGCCGCGACCTGCCAGCCGCTCGCGTAGATGGCGGGCAGCCCGGCAGCGACCATCTGGACCGCTTGGGTGCCGGTCATCGCCCCCAGCGACGGGACGAACGGCTCGGTCCGGATCAGGCGCCAGAGCCGCTCGGACCCGATGGTCGCGAGGGTCGAGGCGATGCGCACCGAGCCACGGAGCCGCTCCACGTCGGCGCCGCGATACGGGCGTACGATTCCCTTCCAGCGTTCGCTTGCCTTCCACTCCGCGTTGAGGCCGCCGTCACCGGTCATGTTCCGCTCCCGGGGCGCGTTCCAGCTGAGGGTACGCCTTGCTCGTGATAAACCCCTCGAGATGGGGCTCGGCCACGCTCGCCTCGAGCAACGCCAGGGCCCGCTCGACCGCGTGCTCCGGGTCCTGAAGATCCCGCTCCTGGAGGAGCTCGGTGCGCTCCTCGTGGAGGTAGCCGGTGACGAGGGTGGCGGTGACCGGGGCGCCGTCCGGAAGTCGGGCCCCGTGACGGACCCAGTGCCAGAGTTCGGAACGGGCGATCTCGGCGGTGGCGGCGTCCTCCATGAGGTGGTCGATCGGGACGCACCCGATCCCGCGCAGCCAGGACTCGAGGTACCGGAGCGCGACCCGCGCGTTCCGGCGCACGCCGCCCGGGGTCGTCGTGCCGGGCGGCACGGCGAGCAGGTCCGCGGGACCGATCGGCTCTGACGGTCCCGGTCGATCGATCTGGTTCGGGGCGGGCATCTCCCGATCGAAGACCTCCCGCGCGACCGATACGAGCCCGGGGTGCGCCACCCAGGTCCCGTCGTGGCCGGCCCGGACCTCGCGCTCCTTGTCGGCGACGACCTTCGCGATCGCGACCGCGTTCGCGGCCGGGTCGTCCTTGATCGGGATCTGGGCGGCCATCCCGCCCATCGCGTGGGCGCCGCGCCGGTGGCACGTACGGATGAGGAGGTGCGTGTACGCGGTCAGGAACGGCGTGGCCATCGTGAGCTGGTCCCGGTCCGGGAACTGGACGTCGCCACGGTCCTGATACTGCTTGATGAAGCTGAACAGGTAGTCCCAGCGCCCGCAGTTGAGCCCGACGGAGTGCTCGCGCAGCTCGTAGAGGATCTCGTCCATCTGGAACGCGGCCGGCAGGGTCTCGATCAACACCGTGGCCCGGATCGAGCCCGGGGCGAGGCGGAGCGCGGCCTCACTCGCCCGGAAGACGTCGTTCCAGAGGCGGGCTTCGAGGTAGTGTTCCATCTTGGGCAGGTAGTAGTACGGCCCGGTCCCGCGCCGGCTCAATTCGGCGGCGTTGTGGAACAGGAAGAGGCCGAAGTCGAACAGGCTCGCGGAGATCGGGCGCCCATCGATCCGCAGGTGGTCTTCTTCCAGGTGCCAGCCTCGGGGCCGGACCATGAGGGTCGCGGTCTTCGCCTGGAGTCGGTAGCGCCGCCCGTCCGGAGCGTCGTACCGGATCTGCCGTCGGACGGCGTCGATCAGGTTCGCCTGACCCTCGAGGGTGCCGAGCCACGTGGGCGCATGGGCGTCCTCGAAGTCGGCCATGTAGACGCGGGCGCCCGAGTTGAGCGCGTTGATGATCATCTTCCGGTCGGTCGGTCCCGTGATCTCGACCCGTCGGTCCGCGAGGTCCGCCGGCGGCGGCGGGACCTTCCAGTCCTCCGCGCGGACGGATCGGGTCTCGGACGGGAACGCCGGGGCCCGTCGTGCGGCCACGGTGCGCTGGAATGCCCCCCGCGCCGCCAGTCGCTCCTGGCGACGGGCCTCGAAGGACCGGTGGAGCGTGGCGAGGAATTCGAGTGCCGACGCGGAGACCACGGAAGCGAGGGCCGGCGGAACGTTCGCGAGTTCGACGCCGGGCGGGGCACTCGGGCGAACTCGTCGCGAGGTCGGCGTCATGCCCGTCGTGTTGCCGGGCGCTCGTGAGGCGTCGCGGGCGTCGGCGAGGCTCGGCAGCCGCCCGGGCCTAATAGGCTCCGACGGCGCGAGCGTTCGCGACCGCGGGCGGGCTCGGCTGTACTTACGTCTTATAAGTCTCCGGGCGAGCTACCGGCGGTGGCCGCGGCGCAGAGTCCCTCGTTCGTCGGACTCCTCACGCTGAGGGAGATCCGCGCGTTCATTCGCCAGTCCCACGCCGTCGCGATGACGGTGTTCCTTGGGATCGTCTACGCGCTCGGAGCCCTGGTGGTCGGGCAGATGCTCATCCTGACCCATCTTCCGCCACCCTACTACACGGAGATCCTCTGGTCGGCCGGCCCGACCCAACCGGTCTGGAGCTTCCCGGCGCTCATCGTGTGGGCGCCCTGGGGGGTCGTCACCCTGCCGTTCTTCGCGACCGTGACGATGGTGCTCGTGTCGATCGGCGTCGCGATCGGCATGTCGTCCGCCATCCTCCTCACGGCCCACCTCATCCGGCGGCGGCGCCAGCACGCCGGCGCACCGTCCGCGTACGGGGCGGCCGCCGGCCTCACGCCCGCGATGTTGGCGCTCGTCACCCTCGGGGCGTGCTGCGGCACGACCGCCGCGGCGACCGCAGGCATTGGAGCGTTCGGCTCCCTCACCGGGTCGTCGACGGACACGCTCCTGGTGAACAACTGGTTGCTCGGGGTCTTCCAGATCGTCGTGGTCTGGATCGCCCTGCTCGCCCAGGAGATGCTGCTCCAGGTGTACGGCGAGTTGATCGGCGTGCGCGGCGCGACGCGAGGCGCGACGGGCTCCGCTCCGGCGGTCCAGTTCCACGCCCCCCGCTACGATCGACGGTTCATCGTCGGGATCGTGCTGCGGGCGGTGTTGCTCGTCGGGGGGGTCGCCTGGGCCCTCGCGATGCTGTCGGACTGGACGGTCGTCGCACCGCTCACCGCCTCGGTCGGCCAGTGGACCGCATGGCTGCTCGAGTACGAGGTCGTGGCGATCCTCGTCGTGCTCGCGGCCCTGTTCCCGGTCCCGGTGGCCGGCTGGTTCGCCCGACAGGCCCGTCGCCCTATCGGCCTGGCCGTGCGGGCCGCGGCGCTGCTGGGGGGTCTCGCCCTCGCCGCCGGCGTCCCGCCGCCGCTGGCGACGGCCGGACTGGAAGGGTTCGGCAACGAGCTCCTGTTCGTCCTCGGCGCGCCGGCCGCTTGGGGCGCGGTCCCGCCGGTCTTCGGCGTTGGCCTGGCGCTGTACCTTCGATGGGGGCTCGAATACCTCGTGCTGGGAGGCTTCGCCACCGCGGTGGCGCTCGGCCCGGGCCGCGCCCTGCGCCCGCTCGCCTCGACCGTGGGCACGGTCGTGCATCGGGCGGACGAGTCTCGGGCTGGGGCCCCGGCCGGGAACGTGGCGGGTCGTGCCGGCGGGACCCCCTCGTCGGACGACTGGTGGGCCGCCTGAGCCGTTCTCCGTCGGCTCGCTCCGCTCGAACACCGGGCCTGAAATAGGCGCTCGCCTACCGAGAGCCGGACGCGTCCATGGCCCCCCTCCTGGCTCCGAGCGACTACTACCAGTTGCTCGAGATCTTCCTCTTCCTCGCCGTGGCGCAGCTGCTCCACAGTGTCGCCCGCAAAGTCGGGTTCCCTGAGATCGTGGCCGACCTCCTGGCCGGGATGGTGATCGGGAGCTACGCGATCGGGGGGATCTTCGACGCGACGACCGGGACGCACCTGTTCGCGATCAACACGGGCGTCCTATTGTTCGCCGACTTCTCGGTCGTGCTGCTCCTGTTCTCCGCCGGGCTCGGGGGCGGGTTCACGTCCCTCCGCCGGGCCGGCTGGCCAACGGTCGCCGCCGCGATCGCCGGGGACCTCCTGTCGTTCGCGATCGCCCTCGCGGTCTTCTCGCGGTTCTACTCCCTCGACCAGGCGCTCTTCATCGCCGTGGCCACCGCGGCGACGAGCGCGGTCGCCGCGGTCTCCCTGCTGTCGAGCACGGGGACGGGCCGCACGCGGGCGGGTCAGTTCCTGATGAACGCCTCCGCGCTCGATGATGTGGTCGCGCTCGTGCTCCTCTCCGTCGTGCTCGCGATCCTCAGCGGTTACACGGACCCGCTCCGGCTGACGGGCAGCATCGTCACCTCGGTCGTCGCGTGGGTCGTCCTGCTGCTCGCGTCGGTCGTCGTGATCCCTCGGCTTCTGAAGCTCAAGGTGTTCCGGGAGGTCGAGACGATCCCGTTCACCGTCCTGTTCGTCCTGATCGCGATCGTCCTGGCGCTCGGATTCTCGCCGATCATCGGGGCCTTCATTGCGGGCCTCGCGGTCGCCGAGTCGGTGGCGGCGACCCGGACCCGCCAGATCACCGACATCCTGGTCGTGGTCTTCGGCTCGCTGTTCTTCATCGTTGTCGGGGCCCTCTTCGACGTCGGCCTGCTCTTGGACTTCACGCTCGTCGCGCTGGGCCTCCTCCTGGCGGCCCTGGCGGCGGTCGGAAAGGTCGTCGGTGTCTATCCGTTCGCCCGACGCCGGCTCGGCAAGGGACGACCGGCCCTCGGCGTGGCGGTCGGCATGATCCCGCGGGGCGAGATCGGCCTGATCGTGGGCGCGGTCGGATACACGACCGGCGTGCTCACGCAGCAGATGCTCGGCGAGATCCTCCTCATGGCGATCGTCACCACGCTCGTCGGTTCGATCCTGTTCCCGCGGTACGTCGGATCGTTCGACGCGAGCCCGATCCGCCCGGCGCCCAGCTCCGCGCCCCCGATCTGAGGGCGTCTCCCGCCCTGCGGCCGTGTCGTCCGTCAGGTAGATGTCGACTCGTGCGCTGGCCGCCCCATGGAGCTGACGGGGAGCCGACGCGCGCCCCTGCCGGGAGCTCGAGACGTCGGTCCGTGGCCGGAGTCGGACCTCCTCGAAGCGACGATCGTTCTCCGACGGCCGCCGGGACCTACTCCGGCGACGGAGCTCGGCGCGGCGGGCCGCCCTCCTGTCGGCTCTCGCCGCTACTTGACCCGAGAGGAATTCCGCACTCGCCATGGGGCGCTCGCCGCGGATCGGGAGCGCGTGGCCGGGTTTGCGCAGCGCGCCGGGTTCGCGGTCGTGGGCGAGTCGGTGGGGGGCCGTGCCGTGCGCCTGCGAGGCCCCACCCGACGCTGGTCGGAAGAGTTCGCCGTCCGTCTCCGCCGCGTCGCCTGGAATGCGCTCGAGGTCCGGGCCCGCGAAGGTCCGATCCATCTGCCCCGCGAGCTCGAAGGGATCGTGGTGGCGGTGCTCGGGCTCGACAATCGACCGCAAGCCCGCCCGCACCGGATCCGGCACCGGACCGAGGCCCCCACCGACGTCGCCTACGATCCTCCCGCGGTGGCGGCCGCCTACTCGTTCCCTCCCGGGTCCGACGGGTCGGGCGAGGCCCTGGCGGTGCTCGAGCTCGGCGGGGGGTTCTCGGCGAGCGACCTTCGCCAGTTCTTCGCGCGGTTGTCGCTGCCGACTCCGACCGTCACGGTCGTCCCCGTCGACGGCGCCTCGAACAGTCCGACCGGCTCGGTGGACGGGCCCGACGGGGAGGTCGAGCTCGACCTCGAGATCGCGGGGTCCCTCGCGCCGGGCGCCCGGCTCATTGCCTACTTCGCGCCCAACACCGATGAAGGGTTCTTGGATGGGGTGAATGCCGCGATCCACGACGCCACCAACCGACCGTCGATCCTGTCGATCAGCTGGGGCGGACCGGAGCCGTCCTGGACCGACCAGGCGCGAAACGCGCTGAACGCCGCGTGCGAGGACGCGGCTGCCCTCGGGGTGACCGTGCTCGTCGCCGCGGGCGACGCGGGGGCGACCGACGGCTCGACGAACGGCGCGCTGACCGTGGACTTCCCGGCCTCGAGCCCCTACGTCGTGGCCTGCGGCGGCACCCGGCTGGTGCTCACTCCGGCCCGTTCCGAGGTCGTCTGGAACGAGCTCGCGATCCACGAGGGCGCCACCGGGGGCGGGGTCAGCGAGAGCTTCGCGCGGCCGTCGTTCCAGTCGAACGTGGGCGTCCCCGCCGCGCCGAACGGATTCGTGGGACGCGGAGTGCCGGACGTCGCGGGAGACGCAGACCCCGCCTCGGGGTACCACGTCGTGGTCGACGGACAGTCGATCGTGCTCGGCGGCACCAGCGCCGTCGCTCCGCTCTGGGCCGCCCTCGTGGCTCGCCTCAACGAGGCGCTGGGGTCCCCGCTCGGCTACCTAACCCCGCGGCTCTACGACCCGGCCGAGACGGCGACGTTCACGGACATCGTCTCCGGCAACAACGACGGGTACACTGCGGGGCCGGGCTGGGACGCGTGTACCGGGTGGGGCAGCCCCAACGGGATGCGGCTCCTGGCTGCGTTGCAGTCGGCTCCGAACGCCCCGTCCCCGTAGCCGGGCGGAACGGCGCGAGCGGAACCCGGGCTCGTTCGAGCGGGCTCTTGATGGTCCGCGGCGGCATGGACCGGGCGAGTCGATGCGCGTCCGGACGACGCGCCGCTTCGCCGCAGGAGCTCCAGATCTCCCTGGTAGGCGACGACCCGCTCGGGGATACCGTCCAGCTCGTTCTGGCAGTCGTACCGATTGATCTTGCAGAAGCCTAGAACGCCGAGTCTGCCCTCGCGTCTATCCGATGGTGGACCAGGTTCACGTCGCTGCAGTACGACCGGCTTGACAACGTGTACTTGTTCGCCGCGGTCGAGCTCTCCCGACGCACCGGCTGAATGCTTGGTCCGGGTGCTCCACCGCGGAGTTCGGTATGCATTGGGGACTGAGCGCGAGTTCAGCGCGATTGCCCAAGCCGCACGGTCGCATACCGACGATGCGCCTGCCGCGTCGGGCATGAGCCCGCTCGCGGCCGCCCCTCCAAGTCGTCCCGCCAGCGGGTCCTCGACGCGACGCGAATCTGCCGCCGTTTAGGGTACTCGCTCAGAGTTTCGGAGGCAGACACTCGTCGCAGGGACTTGACTGCTCCACCACAGGCCCGGCCTGAATCCGCCTCATTGGCAATGTCCCCTGATCACGTCTCGCCCTTGTGGGGGCATAAATCACGATGCCCGTCTCGCGCCAACCGTGCCCGGCCTACCAGGTGCCATACCGGGTTCAAGAGGTCCTGTTGCGAAGCCTGCTTGGGTCAAATATATCCACACGATTCCTTGTGTGGCGCCTAGGTTTATCAGCCGGAACAGTATTCCCCAACGGATGGACTGCCCGGGCCTTCGACTTCGCTCGGATCACCGCCAGTCTTGCGTCGGATCGCCGAGTGATTCCGGGTAGTGGGTGGTCACGCGGGAAGGGACTCTCTATGGGTAAGGAGACGCCGCTGGCATTCAAGGATGTCCAATCGTCCCTGGATCGGGGCCGATCTCGCGCGGACACGCGCAGGACAGTGTCCCTCCGGCCCCGCTACGGGCGATCTCTTCGGAGTCCCTGGACTATCACCGTCGCCGTCGTCTCCTGCCTCGTGATGCTCGTGACCGCCTTTCCCTCCGCGACGGCCACCTCGGGCGGAAACGCTCCACCGCCTCCCGCCGGGGTAACCCCGAATGCGCTCGACTACGTGTACGACGTGAGCCCCTCGTTGTACCCGAGCCCCAGCAATCTCTCGTCGTCGAATGCGACCTCCCAGGTGAAGCTCGTGAACTTGGGGGTCGGAGTGTCCGCTTTCGGCATGGTCAACGTGTCCTCGAGCAGCAGCGGCAGCGCCCTCTGGTTCGAGGGCGGATCCTACAGTCCGGACCTGGCGGCGGCACAGGTTGGGTCCGGGTGCGGGTCCAGACCGTGCGCGACTCGGGTACCGCTTCAGTGGAACAAACCCGTCCGAGTCGCAAGCTATACTCAGCCCATCTCATCGGACGACCTCATGGCGGTCGGGAGCAGCCTCATCGCGGCCCTGAGCGAGGCCGGTTCGACCTACCTGTTGGACTCGTCCAGCGATGGGGCGAATTGGAGTGCCTTGGCGGGTCCGGTCAGTGGAACGCTTCGCGCGATGGCGTCGAACACCTCCTCGATTGCCCTCGTCACCACCGGTGGGCCCGGCAGTTGGATGGCCTCGACCTGGAACGTAACCGGAACCGAACTCGGATCCACGACATTGAGCCCGACCGGCGCTGGCTCGACCGGGATCGAGGCGGCGTCCGCCGCCTTCGTGCCCGCAGGAGCGGGATCGTTGGAGGCGTTCGCCTTTACCGTGACCGGGTCGGACACGGTTCAGCTGGTGTCCTCTACCACCGGAGCGACGTTCAACGCTGCCCGCATCATCGGAAATTGGACCGCTCAACCGGGCAGTACGGTACTGGCGTATCAGGGGGACACGAGCATCGACCCGCCGGGAGGGCACGCCGGCCAGGTTGCGGCGACCTATGCCGAGTCGAGCCTCGTCGTCGGATACACGAGCGTCGTGGACGGACAGGACATCTTGGTCACCGAGTCATCAGGGGACAGCGGTCTGCAGTGGACCGGACCCTATGTCACAAACCCGTCGGTCGGATCCATTCAGAATCTGAGCCTCTCCCCGTCGGTTGCGGGTCTGGTCTACGCCACCTGGGACGTTCCGAGTTGGGGAGTCGGCAGCCCGATGGAGGCCATCTACTTCGCCGACGGAGGGCCGATGCTCGCTCCGACGGCAGTCCCGACGGCCTCGGGAGCAGCGTCTGGGGCGCTGGCAGGCCCGTCCTTGATCGTCGACGCCTTCCAGCGGCCCGTGATCGCCTGGTCCACGGCGAACGAGATCTGGTTTACGGGCGACTTTTTGTCGGCGAATGCTACGCTGCAGCTCGTCGACCAGATGGTCGACGACCCGCTCGTCCCCGCGGACTTCTCCTCCTCGTCGCCAGGAGGGGGCAGCCCCGCCGAACAGGCCGCCTTCAATGCCTCGATCGCGTCGGCGGTCTCGTCCGCCTCGGGCGACCTCGCCCAGGACAAGTTGTGCAACGCCCAGAACGCGACCGTTTTCCAGCTGTACCAGAACCTGACCGACCTTCCGCTTGAGCTGGGGACCGCGCCGGGTTCCGTGTGTTCTACGAGACTCGACCCGAACAATCAAACCTCGTCCCTCTTCCCGACCACGGGGGTTGACGCTCCCAACACGTACCTGGCGGTGTACTCCGATTGGCTCCTGGAGGCGCTCGCGGTCCCGGTATCGGCGTCGCCTCTTGAGAACGCCACCGCGACCTGGGGGGACCCTACGCTGGCGAGCCCGATGCCGGGTCCGGACTCCGCCGACACCCAGTTCGCCCCGACGGGTCATGACCAGGGATGGTCGAACGATGCCGGCTCGGAGGCGGTGGACGTGACGCCGTCGCTCTACACTCCCAGCACCCTTCTGCTCTCGATCTTCGCGACGATGCCCTCGTCGTCCTTCTATCAGGACCAGACGTGCACCGTCCACAGCCTGCCGGCGAACTTCAACCCGAATTTCTATGCCAACTATACGGTCCTAGAGACTTGGACCAACCTGTCCATCAACAACGGCACCGTCCACTCGTTCGAAGGAGCCGGCATGTACCCATCGCCGTGGGTCACCAATCTGACTCCGTCCGCGTCGTACTACTGGAAGGTCACTCTCTCCCCGAAGTATCAGGTCGAGGCCTCGAGCTCCAGCTTCTGGTGCCAGAGCGGCTCCGGTCCAAGTGCGCCGTTCACCGCAACCACGACCACTTTCTCGGGCGTGATCAAAACGAGTCTCTCGCTGTCGAGCGAGATGACCACCCTGCATGCGGCGTTCTCGTCGGGGTCCAACAATGTGGCGGTATCGACGGGCTTCGAGTACGCGACCAACATCCAATCGAGAGCGTGGGCCAACCTGACAGACTCCGGATCGCGGGTCGCTAGTTGGAAGTCCGGACTGGACGGTCTCTCGATCTATGCGCCGGCGGGCGCCGGCTCGTTCAACTTCGTAGGCACCGTGGGGCAGACTTACTCGACGGCCCTGAAGGTCGTCACCCCCACCGGACCCTGGCAGGGATCTTGGTACAGGGAGAGCCCGGGATTCTCGTACAATTTTCTCTCGCCGAACGCGGCCGCTCAGTCCGCGAGCTGGTCGTTCTCCTTCACCTTGACCCGGCCTACCGTCGAGGTCTGGGGACTCCAGGTATCGAACGTAACAGCGACCACAGCGAGGGTTTCCTGGATCTCCAACGTTCAGTCGTCCGGAACTATCACCTACGGCGAGTCGGGCCTCGGCAACAACGAGACGATCTCCGGGATAGCCGGAGTGGCACTCTCCAATCACTCCGCGTGGGAGTACACCGTCGAGTTGCACGGCCTTCAGCCGTGGACGACCTATGTGGGCTCGTTCGGAGTCAACTACGCCGGTCAGTGGGCCCCCAACGAGAAGTACACGGACGCGGTGTCCTACTCGCTCGCGGCGATCGAAACTCTGCCGGTCCTGGTCCTCAGCGAGCAGGACAGGCCCTACGACTCGGTCTCCGACACCGGGGGCGGCGCGATCTTCCGATGGACCACGTCCTCAGCGTTCGCTCGGACGGGTGCCCTGGTGACGGGAGGGTCCCTCACGGTGTGGAACTCCTCCTCGACGATCACGGTGCCCATATCTGCCTCGGAGTTGAATCAGAGTTCAACGAGTCCGTGGCAGAACCAGCTCAACGTGACCCTCCCGACACTGAACGCCACGTACTGGGCGGTGCTTGAACTCAACTATTCGACCAGCCCCGCGATCTCGGTGAGCAGCCAGAACTGCGAGTTTACGTACGAACTGGACAGCTCGGGAGACGGGTTGACCAATGCAGAGAAGGTCAACGGATGGGCTCTCACGGATCCGGAGAACCAGACGTCGACCATCGTCTCCGCGAACCCTGCAGACTACTCCACGAACGGGCTGGCCAACGACTTCGTCGAGAAGGAATACGGTCTCAACCCTCAGACCGTCGATAGCGAAGGCAGCCACATGCTCGATCTGTGGAATCTCACCTTCGAGCTGGGCAGCTCGTCATCGGCCGCATACGTTCCCGAGTCGTCGGCCTTCCACCTCTACTGGGAGAACAACACCACCTTCGACCCGTTTGCGTACTCGCAGTTCGAAGGCGATTCGTCCCCGAACGGAACTCCGGACAACGGATGGTCGAGCCCGCTGTACAACATCACGTGCACGGGGCGCAGCAACTGTCCGGGCAACTCCCCCTACTCCTCGCAGGTGCTCTGGGCTTACGGAGCCCTCGAGTACTTCCTTGGGCTGCCGGGCGTCTACCATGCGCTGTATGGGGCATGTCCGGGGATCACCGGCTGCTCACCGGATTGGCTCCGAGGCGTCGTATCCACTTACGACGGACTTCGCCTGCTCACGGTTTGGGGCAAACTCTCGTGGCAAACGAATCCATTGGTGAGTTCGACCCCGAACGATGGGCTCGCGGACGGAGCGAGGCTCGACGCGGCGTTCTCCGAGGATCTCGGACTGCACGTATCCAACCTCTACGTCACCGGGCTGAGTGGTTACAGCAACTACTCCGCCGAGTTCCGTTTCTATGCCGGGGCGGCAGCGACGGGCTCGGCTGAGGCAACCGGCTACTCGGCGCCGGTCGGTGGCCCTGGGAACCCCGGACGACTCACGAATTATACCACGACCATCCCGCTATCACAGACCAACCAGTACGTGACGGTGCAGGTCCAACTGTTGGTCAACAAGACGAGCTCCACGGGACCCCTCACGGCAATCCAGTTCAACGGGGCAGCGGGGTACGAGGCGAACGTGACCTACGACATGCTGCGTGGACTCCCCGTGGAACGAACGTTTGACAACTCGCACCAAAATTCGTCACCGAACGGGTCGATCACCGTCACCCTCTCGACCAGCCTTTCGGGCGGAAAGGACCCCACCTTCCTCTGGCTACCGAGCGAGAACGGGACGACGAACGGATTGCCCGCGGGGCTCGATCGCTACACCGGCGAGCAGTCCTTCGACCTTCTGATCGTGAACGCGTCTGCTCGACTGAGTTCCGTGTCAATTCCCTTCCCCGGCGGCGGCTCGTACACCATGACCCTCAGCCCCGGGCTCAACGATCTCCTGGTCCCGCGAGAGCAGTTCCTCGCCTCCCCCCTGGGCCAGGCCG
>DATJUJ010000020.1:0-15317 GCA_035502475.1 Thermoplasmata archaeon | reverse complement strand
CGACGGGTGGCTCGGGAGCGAACCCGTGTTGTTGCTCGGGGTCGAGGGGACCAGGAGCGTGCGGACCTGCAGGGCGCTCGTACTGGAGACCCCGGTCTCGAGCGAGGAGAAGTTCCCGGGTCCGGAAGCGATGGACCGGTTCTGCCAGTAGGCTTCGAGGTCGGTCATCGGGCTCGAGGCGTCCCCGAACGACTGGGTGAGGAGAGCCTGGGCGGTGGGGTCCTCGGAGAGGATGGGGGGCGTCGGGTTCCCGGACGGGTAGGGGAACTCCTTCCCTTCGAGCACCCCCGCGGCGAACGAGGAGTGGAGGAACTGCTCGCGGGGGAACAGGAGGTTGTTGATCCCGGGCTGGAGGCTCACGGTGTAGCTGCCGCCCCACGGGTACGGGGTCGCCATCGAGGTGACCGCCGTCGTGGCGTTGACCGCGACCAGGTCGAACGACTGCTCGCCGGTATACCGCTCGAGCCCCGCCGGCAGGCCGTTCACCGTCGCGTTGTCGGTCGGGAGCCACAGATCCGTGGTCGCCTTGCCGCCGACGGGGACCGCGGCGACGCTCAGCGAGAGCGAGCCGTTCGTGCCGTCGACGGGGGTCGAGGAGTAGCTCTCCTGCAGCACGGTCCCGGACCAGAGGTGGCACGTGAAGTCCGCCCCGATAAAGGCACCATCCCGGGACGACCGGCCGACAAGATGACTTTCCCGCTAGACGGAAACCTCCCAGAACGGAAGGTCGACGGACACGATCTTTTGGCCGGGGGTTGGGACTGAAGGTGAGTCGGATCAGTCATGTGGATCAGGACTTGGCTGAACCAGCGAGGCAGATCTCCTGCCACGGATGTGGGTCTGTCGCTGACCGTACTCTCTGGTAAGCAACGATCCTCGGGCGCCCCCGGGCGAGAGCGAAAGGCCGTGCGAGCGAGCCTCGGAGAGGACAGCTCCGCCCGCTTCCATCGTCAGTGCATACGATCTCCAGGTGCCGATCCCATCGAGATACATCGGAACCGGTTGCTGCCTTCCGGTCTTGTCCCACGGGTCGTTTGAGAAGTCAATGACTGATACATCGAGTTGCGGGTCGTTCCAGTGAAAGCTTCGAATTCTCCCCGACTTGAAACCAAAGACCATGGCCTCAGGGGTAAGATCCAGCCTTGTGGGGCCTGCAGCCCATGAAACCAGTGCCACCCACAGAAGGATCCACATGAACGCAACGGTAATCGCCAACGAGGCAAGAGCGAAGTCTACTGAGGACCGAAGACCCAGAATCGTGAAGCGAGCGTCAAGGAGAGCAAAGATGACGACCCCAGCCAAGGCTACTGCCCTCGGGGCAGCGAGCAAACGTCTCCGATTTGCTTCGACCGAAGTTAGGTCGAAGCTTGCGGTCGCCATCGAATGGGTCATCCTTCCGCTGCGGCCGCGGTGAGTGCGCCTCCGGCGATTCCCAAGCCGACCTCAGTTTGCACCAACCTTCGCCGTACAGTCCGCGCAGAGGATCGAGGTCGGGCCGCCCGGGGGGAGCGGCGCACCGCACAGCGGGCACGTCGCCCGCGCATCGGCGGCGGCGATGAGCTCCTGGACGCTGGTGCGCAGGGCCGGGTCGGCGGGCGCCAGACTCTCGGCCTCAGGAGAAGCCGCCCCCGTCGCCGGAAGGAACTGGTCGAGTCGGGCCCGGTAGATCCCCGTCCGACGGTCGAGCACGACGAGCCGGCGGTCGACGAGGCTCTGGAGCGCGGAGTCGACGAGCTCTCGGACCCCGCCGAAGACGTGCGCGAGCTCGACCGACGTGAGACCGGACGACTCCACGAGCACTTCGAGGCAGCGCCCGGCCAGGAGCGAGATGTCCCCGCGGGCGACCGCGCGATCCACGCCCCAGCTCAACCGCGAGGTCCGGCGCACGCGCCGCGGGAGCGCGAGGCGGCCCGCGCGCGGGTCGGGGAGGAGCGTCGAGCGGAGCAGGTCGAGCTCGTAGCGGAACCGCTCCTCGGGGAGGTAGAGCATGAGCGCGACCGAGAACGGCAGGAGCCCCTGCTGACGGGCGAGCGCGATCCCCGCCTGGACGGTCCCGGTGAAGCCGGCGACCTGGACCCGGCCCCCTCCGGCTGCGGCGCGGTGCTCCTCGACCCGGGTCCGGGTGAGGTAGTGCTCGCGCAGGACGAGCCGTGCGATCGCCCGGGTCGGCGGGCCGAGCGCGATCGGGTGGACGTCGGCCGACCCGTCGTCGTGGAAGTCGATCCGCTCGAACGGGAGCAGGAACTCCCAGGCCGGCCCGGGCGGGGGCGCGGGGTCGAGCCGGAGCTCGCCGGTCGCGAACCGGGCGGCCGGGTCGCCGAGCAGGGCGAACAGGGTCGGGTAGTCCTTCCCCTCGGCGGTCAGCACGAACGGGGCGAGCGGCGAGCGCCGCCGCGCGGCGAACTCCTCGTACGCCCGGGCGAGCGCCCGCTGGGAGTACTCGTCGTGCCGATCGCCCGCGAACGCGCGGGCGAGTCGGTCGAGCTCAGAGAGCGGTACCTCGTTCACGGGGGCTCCGTTCGTCGAGGAGGAGCCGATAGAGAGAGATAAAGCGACGGGCCATCGTCTCGAGCGACGCGCGCTCCCGGACCCTCAACGCGGCCTCCCGGCCGATCGCGCGGCGCTCCGTCGGCCGGTCGAGGAGCTCGACGATCGCGGCCGCGAGCGCCGTCGGATCGGTCACGGGGACGCGGCGGCCCGTGAGGCCGTCCTCGACGATCTCCGCCGGGCCCCCGGACGACGGCGCGATCACCATGGCCCCGCACGCCATCGCCTCCAGGAGCGCGACGCTCGACGTGTCGCTCGTCGACGGCAGGACGAACAGGTCCGACTCGGCGAGGAGCGCGGGCTTCTCTTCTTCCGCGACCGGCCCCACGTACCGGACCCGGCCGGCGAGCCGCGGGTCCTTCGCGAGGCGCTCGCGCACGGCGGCCTCCTCGGGACCCGCGCCGCCCACGATGGCGGTGAGGTCGGTCGTCCGCGCCGCCTCCGCGACCGCGTCGAGGAACCGATGGACGCCCTTGTCGACGGTGAGCCGTCCCAGGAACGTCACGAGCGGTCCGTCCGGGAGCCCGCAGCGGGCCCGCCAGTCGGGGACGCGGAGGCCGGGGCGGAACCGCGTCACATCGATCCCGTTCGGGATGACTTCGATCGGCCGGCGGAACGGCTTGCTGGCCTCCGAGAGGAGCGCGTCGCGGGCCGCCTCGCTCGGCGTCGTGGTCACGTCGCAGCGGTAGTAGGTGCCGAGGTTGTACCACCAGGCGACGCGGAAGAAGAACGGGACGAGGAACTTGGCGGGGACGCTCCCGCGCATCTCCTTGATGTTCGTGTGGAAGGTCCCGACGAGCGGACGGCGGTAGCGGCGGGCCGACAGGAACCCCATGCTGCCGATCGGCCCCGGGGTGTGGAGGTGGATCACGTCCACGTCCTCCGCCCCGTGCATCTCGCGGAGGAGCCCGAACGGGAACATCGGCCAGCGGTACTGGCCGTAGAGCGGCACGGGGACCGAGCGGACCCGGGTCACCGAGAGCCCCTCCACCTCCTGCTGCGTGGTCGGCGCCCCGGCGAACGGCTGGTTCGTGAAGATCCGCACCCCGTGGCCGAGGCGCGCCATCTCGCGCGCGAGCCCGCCCGTGACCGTCGCGACCCCGTCGCGCACCGGCTCGTACGAGTCGGTGTAGAACGCGACCTCCATCGTCCTCGAGCCCCGGCTACCGGGGCCCGGGGCTCCTAACCTTATGGGTCGAGCGGACCCGGCCCGGCGGGACCCCTAGGCGAGGCTCGGGAACGCGCGCTCGAGGCGGCTCATCTCCCGGAGGTCGAGCGATCGCCGGTCGAACGAGACCACGAGCGCCGAGCCCGTCTCCTCGACCCGACCGACGAGCCAGCTGACGAACTTGAGGGTCGTGTCGAACGAGTACTCGCTGGCCAGGAACTCGAGCCCGTCGACGTACACGAGCGCGCCGCCGCCGGCCTCGAGCGGCTCCTTGAGCCGGCCGCCGATCTCCCCGGGAGAGATCGTACCGGCCCCGCCGGAGGAGCCGATCGGGATCTCGAGGCGCCGCTCCGCGGGCACCCCGGCGACCTCCCCGGGACGCACGGACACGATCACGACCCGGGGGAACGCGCTCGCGTGCTCCCGCACCACGTCGAGCGCGCGCGCCGGACGCTCTTCCCGGACGAGCACGCTCCGCCCGGGGGCCAGCCGCACCCCGGAGCTCAGCGCTCCCGCGAGCGAGGCGCCGGCGGGGCGTCCCGGCTGCGGCGCGCGCAGGAGCGCGTTCCAGGCCGGGCGGCGGGGCGGCCCGAGCACGCTCTTGCGCTTCAGCTCGACCTCCTCCGAGAGCCGGGCGAGCCGGCTCTCGGCGAGGATCCTCAGCTCCTGGGCGGTGTGGCCCCGCGCGGTGTGCTGGAGGATCTCGCGCAGGGCGCTGCGGATCCCTTCCTCGTAGCCGGCGGCGTAGGTCCGGGCGTACTCCTCGTCCGCCCGGGGCTCCTCGTCGGCCTGATCGTCGGACGCCGACCGGTCGCGGTCGTTCACGCCGGCGCCCGATCCCGCGCCGCGACCTCGTCCGCCCGGGCCGGCTCGGCCGGGCCGCGCGGGACCGGCGCGGCGCCCGGTTCCCCCGAGGGGGTGAATTTGTAGCCGTAGTGGATCACGCCCGCCTTCCCTTCCTCCCGGAGCTTGCGGAACGTCGCCTTCACCTTGAGGCCGACCCCGACGTCCTTCGGCTCCACATCGACGACCTGCCCCGTGAGCACGGGCCCCTCCACGGTGCGCACGAGGGCGAGGACGTACGGGACCTGCATCTCGAACCCCTCCGTCGGGTCGTGGACGAGCGTGAACGAGACCACCTCGCCCTCGCCCGAGAGCTGGAACGGGGTCATCGTCTCGATCGAGCGGCGGTGCTGCGGGCAGGTAGGACAGACCGGCCGAGGCGGGAAGTAGACGGTGCCGCACGTGCCGCACCGCGACCCGCCCAGGTTGTACCGTCGCGGGGTCTCGCGCCAGAAGCGTGCGATCGACATGGCCCCTCCTCAGTTCACCCGCTCGAGCAGCGTCACGACGCTCGTCGCGCCGGTACCGCCCACGTTCTGCGCGAGCCCGAGCGTCGCCCCGCTGACCTGACGCTCCTTCGCCTCCCCCCGGAGCTGCCGGACGAGCTCGACGACCTGCGCGACCCCGACCGCGCCGAACGGCTGGCCCTGGGCCTTGAGCCCCCCCGACGGGTTCACCGTGGGCGACCCGCCGAGCCCGAACCGGCCGGTCGCGAACGCGGCGCCGGAGGCGCCCTTCTCGACGAATCCCAGGTCCTCGAGCGCGAGGAGCGCGCTCACGGAGTAGGCGTCGTGGACCTCGGCGACCTGCACGTCGCTCGCGGTTCGACGCGCCCGCTGGAAGGCGTGCCGGGCGGCGGTGACCGTCGAGGCGACCGTCGTGAAATCCTGCCGGTGCTGGAGCGCGAGCGTGTCGCAGGCGACCTGGCTGGCCGCGATCTTGACCGGCGTGTCGGTGTGCTCCCGGGCCGTCTCGAGCGGCCCGAGCACGACCGCGGCCGCCCCGTCGGAGAGCGGCGCGCAGTCGAACACGCCGAGCGGCTCGGCGACCGGTCCGGCGTCGAGGACCTGCTCGAGCGAGATCTTGTTGCGATAGTGCGCGTTCGGGTTCTTCGCGGCCATCGCGTGCATCTGGACGGGGACCGAGGCGAGCTGCTCCCGCGTCGTCCCGTAGAGGTGCATGTGGCGTCGGGCCATGAGCGCCCAGAGCGCGGGCAACGTCGCGCCGAAGACGACCTCCCACTCGTGGTCGGCGGCCGCGCTCGTGATCTGCGCGGCGGCCACATCGGGGACGTCGGTGAGCTTCTCCGCCCCTCCGACCACGACGTAATCGTAGAGGCCGCTCGCGACGGCGAGGTACCCTTGATGGAGCGCGAGCGCCCCGGAGGCGCCGCCCCCCTCGACCCGGACCGACGGCAGGTGGCGGCCGGCGAGCCCGGCGTAGTCGAGGATGAGCGGCGCGATGTGCTCCTGGTCGATGAGCGAGCCGCTCGCCATGTTGCCGAGGAACAGCCCGCCCAGGTCGGCGCTCGACATCTTCGCGTCGACGAGCGCCTGGAGACCGGCCTCGATGCCGATCTCGCGGAAGGAGCGGTCCCAGAGCTCGCCGAAGCGCGTCTGGCCGACCCCGAGCACGGCGACGTCGCGCATCGCTACGAGCCCCCCATGTGGATCTTGCCCCGGAACTTCGCGTACACGGCGTACGGGATCTCGACGCCCTGGTCGAGGTGCTCCTGGACCGGCCGGCCGAACGACCGGTCGAACGTCGCGAGCTCGGCGGTCGTCTCGAGGTCGAACGCGTCCGAGCCGGCGCCGCTCCCGTACCCGACCATGAGGATCCGCTCGCCCGGGCCGGCGTGGTCGAGCACGTTGGCGAGCCCGATGAGGGCCGCCCCCGAGTAGGTGTTGCCGATGTACGGCGTCACGAGCCCGTAGCGCATCTGGGTGTCGGAGAAGCCGAGCTGCTTGCCGACCCGCTGCGGGAACTTCCCGTTCGGCTGGTGGAAGACGACGTGCTGGTAGTCCTTGGGCGCGGAACCGACGGCCTCCATCAGGGAGTGGGCGCACTCGGTCACGTGCCGGAAGTACGCGGGCTCGCCCGTGAACCGCCCGCTGTGGCTCGGGTACTTCTGCCCCTCGCGTCGCCAGAAATCCGGGGTGTCCGTCGTGTACGAGACGGTGCGGTTCACCTTGCAGATCACGCGCTCGGAGCCGATCACGAAGGCGGCGCCGCCGGCGCTGGCGGAGTACTCGAGGGCGTCGCCCGGGGCCCCCTGCGAGGTGTCGGTCCCGATCGCGACACCGTAACGGATCATGTCGGTGCCGACCATCCCGAGGCACGTCTGGATCGCGGCGGTGCCGGCCTTGCAGGCGAACTCGAAGTCCGCCGCCGTGAGGTGGGGCGTGGCCCCGACCGCCTGCGCGACGACCGTGGCCGTCGGCTTGACCGCGTACGGGTGCGACTCGGAGCCGACGTACACCGCCCCGATCTCCTGCGGGTCGATCGCGCCGCGGATGAGGGCCGTGCGCAGCGCCTCGGTCGAGATCGTGATCGTGTCCTCGTCGGGCGCGGGCACGCTCTTGCGGATGACGTTCAGACCCTGGCCCATCCCTTCCCCGTCGACGCCCCAGACCCGGCCGATCTCGGCGGGCGTGATGCGGTACCGCGGGACGTACGCTCCGTAGCTCACGATGCCTGCTTTCATGCGACCTTCCGTTGGACCTACAGCTCCTCGAGCCGTTCGAGCACCGCCGGCGCGTTGAGCGCCGTCGTGAGGAGCGGGATGTTCTCGACCTCGGAGAGGCGGACCGCGAGCGCGTCGACCCGCCCCGGGTTCGCGAACACGACCGCCGCGGGCTTGAGCGGGTGCGCGCGGATCGCGACCATCGGGGAGCGGCCGTACTTCACGTTCGAGAAGACGAGCGCGCGCTGCGTCGTCCAGCCGTACACCTCCACGAACCGCGAGGCGTCGATCGACAGGATCGCGCGGGGGGCGTCGAGCACGGTGAACCCGTGCACGTCCCGATGGAGGTCGACCCGGCTCACCGGATGCGCCTCGAGACGGTCCGCGAGCGTCTTCAACGGGATCGCGACCGCGAACTCCCGCATCCCGAGGATCCCCTCGGAGTGCGGGCGCACCCCGAGCCGCTGCGCGACGCGGCTGCCGTTCTGGGCGTCGAGGGCGAGGAGCGAATCCACGTAGCGCCGGATGAACCCGGCGCCGGGGCTCCTCCGGCGCTCGGACTCGTAGTCGCTGATCACGGACGGGACGGTCGTCAGGTGGCGCGCGAGGTCGCGCTGGGAGATCCCGAAGTCCTCGCGCCACTTGCGCAGGGTCCGGCCCGGATGCGGCGAGAGGACGACCTCGCCGGCCATCTTCTCCCGGATCTCGGCGTCCACGGGCGATGCGAGGAAAAGTCCGGTATAAAGCGATGCCCGTCCTGTCGGTGGACGGGCTCGACACCTGCCGACTTCGTCCGCACGGGCGGGAGTGGACCGGGCGAGAATCTCCGGGCCGGGACCGGCCGGTCCCCGCCCCTTTGAACTCGCGACCTCTACCTTGCCAAGGTAGCGATCTTCCGCTGATCTACCGGCCCACCGCGGCGGGCGACGCGGACGGCGGCATAAGAACTTCGGGGTCGAGGGCGCGGCGTCCGGCCCGGACCGTCGCCGGGGAGACGGCCCGGGCCGGCGCGAACGGGCGCAGGCCAAACCCTTATGGCGAGAGGTCCGCTCCGGCGGCCGATGGCGGAAGGGTCGTCCTCGGGCGAGCCGATCGACCTCATCCTGCAGAGCACGCGGGACCTCTTGCGGCCGGAGGAGCTCGTCCGCGAAGCGACGCGGGACATCGTGAAGGACGAGATCCGCAAGCGGCTCGACAAGACGCTCAAGGAGAACCCCAAGCTCGAGCGGGACCTCACCAACGCGGTCCACGACCTGCTCACCGCCCGGGCGCTCGAGTACGCCGCGCTGCTGCGCATCGGCACGGCGACGGCACGGCTCGGCCTCTCCTCCCTGCCCGAGAACGTCCGCCGCGAGCTCACCCGGGACATCGTCGATCTGGTCTCGAAGGAGCTCGGCCAGATCGTCGAGCGGTCGCTCTAGCCCATGACGATGGCCCCCGATTCGGTGAAGATCTACGAGATCAAGCGCGTCGACGTGGAGGGCGCGATCGTCATCGACGGCTTTCCGTCGGTGGGGCTCGTGAGCTCGATCGTCGCGAACTACCTCATCGACACGCTCGAGATGGAGCAGATCGGGATCGTCGAGTCCCCCGCGTTCCCGACCGTGTCGCTGGTGCGGAACGGGAACCCGCAGCATCCGGTCCGGATCTACGCCGGCCGCCCCCCCGCCGATCGCGCGGGCCGCGGGGCGGACAAGATCGTCGCGTTCGTCTCCGAGTTCCACCCGGCGCCCACGATCATCCATCCCCTCGCGACGACGATCCTCGACTGGGTGCAGGAGCAGCGCTGCTCGCTGCTCGTCTCCCCCGAGGGGCTCGTCGTGGAGGCGACCCCGCACCCCGGGCGGACCCAGCGCCCGCCCCGGCTCGCCGACGTGAAGGTCTACGGGGTCGCGAGCACCCGGAAGGCGCGGGAACTGTACATCGAACCCAACATGATCCCGTTCGCCGAGGGCGTCATCACGGGGATCGCGGGCGTCCTGCTCAACGAGGGACGTCGCCGGGGGTTCGACGTGCTCACGTTCCTCGCGGAGGCCCAGTCCGACTACCCGGACGCCCGGGCGGCCGCGAAGGTGATCGAGACGATCAACCGGATCCTGTTGCGGACCCCGCTCGATCCCGACCCGCTCTACCACGAGGCCGAGCGGATCGAGCAGCAGCTGATCTCGATCCAGCGGACCGCCGCCGACCGGACGCGCGGCGAGGCGGCAGCCCAGCCGTCGCAGCCGATGTACCGCTGACCCCGCCGTCCGGCACCCGCTCGAGCAGCTCGCGGACCCCGTCGATGAGGGCGTCCGCGTCGCGGGCATTGTTGTAGAGGTAGAACGAGGCCCGCACGTTCCCCGAGAGCCCGTGCCGGTCGTACCACGAGTGGACGCAGTTCATCCCGGAGCGGACCAGGACGTCGTGCCCCTCGTCGAGGAAGAGCGCGGCGTCGTGCGGGTCGATCCCGGCGAGGCAGAACGCGAAGATGCTCGGCCGCATCGCGACGTCCGACGGACCGAGGACCCGGACCCGCCGCTCCCCCGCGAGCGCCTTCGAGACCTGCCGGTTGAGCGCGAGCTGCCGGTCGCGCACCGCGTCGACGCCGACGCGCTTCAGGTAGTCGATCGCGGCGCGGAGCCCGAGCGTCCCGGCGTAGTTCTGGAGTCCGGCCTCGAACCGGTGCGGCGGAGGTCGGAGCTCGAACGTCTCGAGGGTCGTCCGCTCGACCGTCTCCCCGCCAAGCAGGAGCGGGCGCACCTCGAGGAGGCGCTCGGGCGTCGAGGCGAGCAGCCCCGTGCCCGTCGGGCCGAGCATCTTGTGCCCGGAGATCGCATAGAAGTCGACGCCCCATCGGTCGAGGTCGACCGACTCATGGGGCGCCGCCTGGCAGCCGTCGAACAGCACGAGCGCGCCCGCATCGTGAGCGCGGTCGGTGATCTCGCGGATCGGGAGCGTTCGGCCGTCGAGGTTCGAGGTGTGGAACAGCGAGACGAGCCGGACGCCCCGCCGCAGGGCGGGCTCGATCGTCTCCGGATCGAACGGGCCGTCGTCGGGGACCGGCACGATCTCGATGCGGATCCCCCGCTCCAGCGCGAGCCGCTGCCAGACGACCAGGTTCGAGTTGTGCTCCCGATCGGAGAGGAGGACGCGATCCCCGCGCTGCCAGTCGAGGCCCTGGCCCACGAGGTTGATCGCCTCCGTGGCGTTCCGCACGAAGACGACGCCGCGGGGATCCGACCGCCCGAGCAGGCGGGCCGCCGCGGTCCGCGCGTCCTCGTAGCGTCGCCCCACCTCCTCCGCGAACCGGTGCAGGCTCCGGCCCGCGCACCCCGGGAAGTCGCGATAGTACTCCTCCATCGCCTCGAGAACCGGGCGGGGCACGAGCGACATGCAGGCCGAATCGAGGTACGCCGGGGCGGCCCGACCGGGGCGGGACTCGAGCGCGGGGAAGTCCGCGCGCGCGTCGGCGAGGCTCATCGGCGGCCCCGCTGGAGTCCGTCCGTGGCCGCGAGGAGCGCCGCGGCCCCGACCACGAGCGCCCGCTCGTCGGGCGCGAACGTCGCGCTGTGCAGGCTGGCCGGGGGGCCCGGAACGCCCACGCCGAGGCGCAGGAAGGTGCCGGGTACCCGTTCCAGATAGCGCGCGAAGTCCTCGGCGCCCATGATCGGCTCGGGCACCTCGATCACCTGCTCGCGTCCGAACTCCTCCGCGAGGGCTCGCGCGACGGTGCGGGTCGCCTCGGGCGGGTTGATGAGGGCCGGGTACCCGTGCCGGTACTCGAGCCGGACGGTCGCGCCGAGGCTCGACGCGATGGACCGGACCCGTCGTTTCCACGCGCGTTCGAGGAGCTCGCGCGTCGCGGGCCGGACCGTTCGGACCGTGCCTTCGAGGACGACCTCGGACGGAAGGATGTTGTTCTTCGTGCCCCCGTGGATCGAGCCGACGCTGACGACCACGGGGTCGATCGGATCGCGGACCCGGCTCACCAGCGCCTGGAGTCCGGTCACGATCTCGCTCGCGACGAGGATCGCGTCGGGCCCCTGGTGGGGCGTGGCGGCATGGCCGCCGCGTCCCTTCACGGTGATGCGGAAGAAGTCGGCGGCCGCCATGAACGGCCCGGCCCGCCAGCCGATCTGACCGAGGGGGAGGCTCGGCAGCACGTGCTGCCCAACGACGAAATCGACCTTCGGATCGTCGAGCGCGCCGCGTTCGATGAGCGGGAGGGCCCCGCCCCGGTCCCCCTCCTCCTCGGCGGGCTGGAACAGGAGCTTCACCGGCCCGCCCGCGAGCTGCGGACGGCGCGCGAGGACCGCCGCGGCTCCGAGCAGGGCGGCCAGGTGGACGTCGTGACCGCACGCGTGCATCCTGCCCGGGAATCGGGATCGGAACGGCAGATCGGTCGCCTCCGTCACCGGCAGCGCGTCGAGGTCTGCCCGCAGCGCGACGACCGGCCCCGCCCGGCCCCGTCCGATGAGGCCCACGACCCCCGTGAACCCGGGCCATGTCCGGTACGGGATGCCGAGTTCCCCCAGGGCCGCCGTGATCTTGTCGCGGGTGCGTTCCTCCTGGTTCGCGAGCTCGGGCTCCTGGTGGATCGCGGTCCGCCAGGCCCGCATCGCCGGGAGGACCCGGCGCGCGTGGGCGGTCCACGATTCCCGGGTCGTGGCCATCGTCCGCGGAACGGTCCGCGCGATATAATGCGCGCTATCGGCGGCGAGACCCTCGGTCCGCGCGCGCGCGGACGCCCGCCAGCGCCCGATCCACGAACGCCCGGGGGCGCCACGAGGAGAGTTCGGCTACCCGGAGCGGCTCCGGCCGGGCCGCCCCGAACCGATTGAACCAGACCGGGCGGATCCGCGCCGCCCGGGCGCCCCGGACGTCGTTCGTCCACGAGTCGCCGACCATCACGGCGTCGCGCGGGCTTGCCCTCAGCTCGCGCAGCGCCAGGCGAAAGATCCGCGGATCCGGCTTCGAGACCCCCACGGCCTGGGAGATCACGAGCGCATCGACGGTGGGCCAGAGGCCGATGAATCGCAGCTTCTCTTCTTGTTCGGCCACCTCGTTGTTCGTCACGATCCCGATCCGCGACTCCTCGTGCAGGCGACGCAGGAGCGGACCGGCCCCGGGAACGGCCCGCCGGAGCCGCTGGTACTGTTCCCGATAGGCCCGGGCCAGTCGGGCCGAGTCCTGGGCGCCGATCGACTCCCCCGCGAGCGCCGCGAGTCGGCGGAACCGCTCGGCCCGCGCCGCCCCCTTCGAGAGACGGCCGGCGAGCACCTCGGGGTGAAGCTCCTCAAGCGTACGGAAGTACTCGGCGGCGACGCGGGCGAGCGGCAGGCGCTGAAGGAACGGCTCGTGCCGACGGAGGTGGGCGAGGGCGCCCCGCGCGGCGAAGCGGTGGTCGAACAGCGTATCGTCGAGGTCGAACAGGATCGTGGGAGGAAGCCGCGGTCGCTCGCGCGACCGATCGGGGCGCCCGGGGGGCATCGAACCGGGTAACCGACCCGACCGAAAGCGTTGCGGGCCGTCCGCCGAAGGAACGCGAGCGAGCCACTACGTTGTTAAGCCGTCGTGGCTGACCGGGGACCTACGCGCCGGTCCGACGGGTCGCTCCCGAGGGCCGGCCTGCGGGGGTTGGGTCGCGATCGGTGCCACCGGTCCTCTGGCTCGAGGGCGTCGGCTACCCCGTCTCGACGGTCGTCGGGGTCGCGAGCTTCCTGACGAGTCCGCTCCTGCTGGCGTACCGGTGGAAGCGGACCCCGTGGGTCCGGCCGATGCTCGACGGCTGGCAGCGGAGGATCACCGGCCGCCCGGACTGGCAGTGGCTCCGCTTGCGGCACCTCCTGCTGGCGCTCGTCCTGGTGACCGCGGCGAACGTCGGCTTTCAGGTCGCCACGTTGCACTGCTCCGACGACTCGCTCGCGATCCTGGCGTCGGGCCAGGCCGCGTTGTCGGGCCACAACCCGTTCCTCGTGAACTACTGCGGCGGGACCTCGCCGGCGAACATTCCCTACGGCACGGCCGAGGTCGCGCTGAACGCGCTCGGCGCGCTCTCGGGCAGCGTCGCGGGCATGTGGCTCGTCTGGCAGTTGCTCGCGCTCGCGGTCATCCCGCTCGTCTGGCGGCTGGCCGGGGCAGACCGTCGGTACGTGACCGCGCTGGTCGCCACATCGGTCCTGTACCTCCCGAACATCGCGACGAACATCGGCGTCGAGAACGCGGTCGTCCCGGTCGCGATCCTGCTGGTGCTCTATGCGATGACCCAGCGGGGCCCCCGGCGGGTGGCGTTCCAGGCCCTCGGGGCGTTCCTCTGTACCGCGCGATTCCCCGCGCTCTTCGGCGCGCTGGGATCGTCCGGCCCGCTACGTCGCCGGGCCGCCGTGGCCCAGCTCGGGGTCGTGCTCTCGACGTTCGGTGCCGCTGTCCTGCTGAGCTACGCGCTCTGGGGGTGGAGCGCCGTCAGCATCGTCTATCTCGGGCAGTTCTCCCGGGCCTCGAACGAGTCGCTCAATCTCCTCGCCGTGTTCCTCGTGGAGGGGTGGCTCCACTCCACCCTCCTCACGGCGGCGATCCAGGGGGTCGGGGTCCTGGCGCTCGTCGTCTTCGTTCACTGGCGAGGCTACGAGGGCGCCGCCGCGAGCGCCCTGCCGATGATCGGGGTGATGGCGCTCTCCCAGTACCTCACGTTTCACTTCGTCCTCTGGCTCGTCCCGCTGCTCCTCCTCGGCGGCCGCGTGAACCGGTGGCTGTACGTCTACGGCGTCCTCGCGTGGTTCGACGAGAACGTCCCGCTGGGCTACTTCGGGCTCTCCCAGGGGGTCTGGTGGCCGTACGAGGTCTGCGGGGTCGCCCTAACCGCGGTGCTGGTCTACGTGGCGATCGTGATCGTGCGGGCGGAGGAGGCCCGCCGCCACGGCACCCCGCCGACCGAGCCCGACCCGTCCCGGGCTCCACCGCTTCCCGCCGTAGGTTGAGCCCTGCGCCGGCGGTGGTCCGGCCGTGGACCGGCTCGCCTCGTCATCACCTACTTTTTATATGAGTGCTGACTTACCGAACCCGTAGAATCCTGACGGTGGGCCTGCCCATCGAACGGAAGGAACCACTCATGGCGAAGATCATTGGGATCGACCTGGGCACGAGCAATTCGGCGGCGGCCGTCCTGGAGGGCGGGCGACCGGCGATCATCCCGAGCGCCGAAGGCACGACCGTCGGCGGCGGGAAGGCATTCCCGTCGTACGTGGCGTTCACGAAGGACGGTCAGCTGATCGTCGGCGAACCTGCCCGCCGCCAGGCGATCTCGAATCCCGAGGGGACGGTCACGGCATTCAAGCGGAAGATGGGGACCGACTACCACTACACGCTCCACGGCAAGCAGTACACGCCCCAGCAGCTCTCCGCGTTCCTCCTCCAGAAGATCAAGCGCGACGCCGAGTCGTTCCTCGGCGAGAAGGTCGAGAAGGCGGTGATTACCGTCCCGGCCTACTTCAACGACAACCAGCGGCAGGCGACCAAGGACGCGGGCGCGATCGCCGGTCTCGAGGTGGTCCGGATCATCAACGAGCCGACGGCGGCCTCGCTCGCCTACGGGCTCGACAAGGCCGGGAAGAACCAGAAGATCCTCGTCTTCGACCTGGGCGGCGGGACGCTCGATGTCACGGTCATGGAGTTCGGCGAGGGGGTCTTCGAGGTCCTGTCGACGAGCGGCGACACGCAGCTCGGCGGGACCGACATGGACAACGCGATCACGGAGTGGATCGCCTCCGAGTTCCAGAAGGAGTCCGGCGTCGACATCCGCAAGGACAAGATGGCGATGCAGCGGGTCCGGGACGCGGCCGAGAAAGCCAAGATCGAGCTCTCCTCGACGCTCGAGACCCAGATCAACCTCCCGTTCCTGACGGCGACGAACGAGGGCCCGAAGCACCTCGCGCTGACCCTCACCCGGGCGAAGCTCGAGGAGCTCGTGCGGCCGATCGTCGACCGGTGCCGCGCCCCGGTGGAGCAGGCGCTGAAGGACGCCAAGCTCGCCAAGGACGACATCAGTCGGATCGTGCTCGTCGGCGGGCCGACGCGTATGCCGATCGTCCAGAAGTT
>DATJUJ010000019.1:0-31355 GCA_035502475.1 Thermoplasmata archaeon | reverse complement strand
CCGGCTGGACGGTGCTCGCGCACTCCCCGAGCTGCTCCGTCGAAGCGATGGCCCACCCGCAGCGCCCCCTGTGGGGGGTGCAGTTCCATCCCGAGGTCGAGCACACCGAAGGGGGCCGGGAGATCTTCCGGCACTTCCTCGCGCTCTGCCGCAGGTAGCCCCGCGGGAATATGTAGGCGTCATCGCTCGGCGGGCCGGACGAAGATGCCGAGGATCCGTCGCGCCTCGGGCGTACGCGAGCAGGACCTGATCGCGCGGGCGAAGGCGCTGCGCGGCTCGGTGGAGGCGCTCCTGCCGAAGCGGACGGCGGACTGCCCGCCCGAACGGTTCGAGAAGCTCAAGGAGGAGCTCGAGGCGGTCCGCGAGGCCCGGGACGACGCGAAACGGCTCGAGAAGGTGGCGCGCTGGGGCGAACCGCTCGCCCGGTCGTACGCGGGCCTGCTGCGCTTCTACCTCGAGCCCACGACCCCGGTCGTCGTCGCCTTCCCGATCCCGGGCGGCGAGGTCTCGTACGCCTCGCTGGCCCACGCCCCGCGCGAGACCGAGGTCGCGGTCCAGCAGTCGGACTCCCCGGACCGGCTGCTGCTCGGCTACGTGGAGTGGGCCCGACGGGGGTTCCATTTCTTCGCGACCCACAAGACGCTCTGGTGCACGGGGCGCTCGCCGACCCCGCCGCCCGAGTTCCTCGCGGAGACGATCGCCGACCTGCCGTACCGCCTCGTCGACAACCCCGAGCGCCACCGGTGGGAGTGCGTCCACCTGCGGGACGGCGAGCCGCGTCCGTTCCTCGAGGTCGCCTGGCCGGGGGCGCACGGGACGTTTCGGGTCTGCCGCCGGTGCGTCAAGTCCGAGCGCCACCTCCTCGCGGCGCTCTCGGAGGGGGCGGCCGTGCCCGACCCCACCGAGGAGTTCCCCGTCTCGGCGCACCTCAACGTCGCGTGCGGGGGCGGAGCCGAGTGCGTGCACGCCGACCTCCCGCCCCTGCCGAAGGCGCTGCGGCGAAGCTACGAGCTCGGCCGGCTCTCCGACGAGCAGCTCCTCGACGCCTACCTCGCCGAGCTCCGCCCCCGCATCGAGCGGACCTCCCGGCCGACGTTCGTCGCCGGGGGGCGGTGCTTCGGCTCCGACCTCTCCGCGTTCCTCGACGCGCTGCATCCGACCCCGATCGAGCGCCGGGCGCTCGAGGCGGTCCTGACCGACCTCGGCGGGTACTTCGAGGTCGACGAGCCGACGGCGAGCCGCGCGCTGGAGCGGCTGTGGCCGAACCACGCCGAGTCGATCGTCGGGTCGGTCGTCTCCGACCCCGTCGAGGCCCGCCGGCTCATCGACGACGCGCGGGGGGCCCCCGGACGGATCGCCGAGATCCTGAAGCGCCTCCAGCAGCGGAGCGAGGAGCGCGAGGTGCTCGAGAAGCTGCCGCGCTACCGGGACCTCGTCCGCGAGGCGGCGTGGGTCGACCACGTGGCCCGCGAGTTCCGTACCCACCGCGAGGCGGGCGCCGAGCGCGCCGTCCTCCACTCCCTGCCGCGCGAGGGGAAGGAGCGCGGGATCGCGTTCGCGTTCCTGGTCGCGCTCGGCCGCGGCCCGGCGCACGCCTGGCAGTTCTCCTCCACGGAGCAGGAGTTCGGCGCGTCGCTCGCCGAGGCGGCGCGCGCGCTCCTGTACGCCCCCTCCGCGGGGTACCACGACGCGCTCGATCGGTTCCTCAACGCCGCGGGCGTCGCCGCCTGGGGCACGCGCGAGGCGTGAGCGGCCGCGGGGAAGCCCCCCGCGGGAGGCGCGCGTCGCCGCCGTTCGAGCCCCAATTACAAAATACGAGCAGTTTCTAACCCCGCCCGGCCCCGGGTGCCGGTGTAGCTGTAGGTCCCGAGGTAGGAAGCAAGTCGGTGAGCACGCCGGAACCGAACGGGTCCACGGCCATCGTCGTCGCGGGCGACGAGGAGACGCGCGTGCTGCTGCGGGGGCTCCTGCGGCTCCACCACTTCCGGGTCGACGGGGAGGCCGAGGGCGCGACCCAGGCCCTCGAGCTGCTGCGCGAGCACCGGCCGTCGCTGCTCGTCGCCGACGTGAACCTCGCCGAAGGGAGTCCCACCGCGCTCGTCGCCGACGCGCGGAGCCTCCTGCCGCAGCTGCGCGTCGTCCTGGTCGCCCCGGCGTCCCGGCCTCCGCCCCCGCCCGCCGATCCCGCCCGCGGACCCCACATCGTGCTGCTTCGCCCGTTCCGCATCCGCCAGTTCGCGGAGGCGCTCCTCCCGAACCCGCCCTCCGCGCCGGTCAGGCCCGGGACGGGCTGACGCCGCCCGGAGCCGCGACGGCGTAGCGCGCGAGCGCGGCCTCCTCCTCGAAGTGGAGCGTCGGCGCGAGCACGACGATCGCGTGCGGGGGCGCCCCGAACGAGCGGACGGCGAGCGCGTCGATCGACCCGTAGAATCCCGCGGCGTCCGAACGGCCCACGCGCGCGACCACGGCGGCCCGGGCGTCGCCGGGCAGGTGGACCGCGAGCGGGTCGCGGGCGCGCAGGATCCCGAGCGCCCGGTCGGCGGTCAGGAAGCGGCCCTCGGTCGGCCGGAGGTCGAGGAGGAGAAGCGAGTGGAGGTCCCGGGCCCGGTTCCCCGCGATCTGCTCGAGGGGGGACGTCGGCGCGAAGCCGGGCTCCTCGAGGGGCAGCGAGACGGTCCGGCCGAAGCGGTAGTGCTGGAGGCCCAGGAACCCCGCGGCCGCGCTCAGGATGCTCGCCGCCGGCACGTAGCGCCAGTCGTGGCCCGCGCGTTCGGCCGCGAGGCGGAGCGCGACGTGCGTCGTGGCGGCGAACGGGTCGCCGACGACGAGCAGCGCGACGCGCCCGTGGCGCGCGAGCGCGTCGAGGATCGGGCGCTCGGACTCGAGCAGCGGCCGGTCCAGGCGCTCGATCGGGCGGCCGAGCGCGGCCGCGAGCCGGTCGAGCGTCCCCTCCGGCGCGACCGCCGTGTACTCCTCGGCGAAGACGACCTCCGCCGACCGCAGCGCCGCCTCGGCCTCGCGGGAGAGGCCCCGCTCGTCCGAGAGGCCGAGGCCGACGAACCAGAGCTCGGCCATCGGGGGCGCCCCTAGGTGCGCAGGGCCATCACCGGGCAGGGCGCGGCCCGGAACAGCTGCTCGAGGAAGCGCCGCGTGAGGAGCGCGCCCCCCGGGTCGGCGTGCTCCTCGCCGACCACGAGGAGTCCGAACCGCTCGCGGGCGGCGGCCTGGAGGATGAGGTCGGGGAGCCGAAGCCGCCGGCCGAGCGTCGCCGCCGGGAAGAACGACCGCTTGTGCGTGATCGGGACGCCGCGGGCGCTCTGCTCCTCGACGACGTCGGGGCCGCTCACGCCGGTCGGACGGGGCGCGAGGGCGAGCGTCACGATGGGGAGTCCCTGGTTGCGGATCGCGACCTCCTCGGCGACCTGCATCACGCGCGGGGGCGGCACCGAGCGGAACGTCGGCACCAGGATGCGCGGGAACCGGTCGCCCGCGAGCGCGAGCCGGTTGAGGACGAGCACGTCCGAGTGCGCGTGCTGGAGGATGCCGCTCGCCGTGTGCCCGACGAACGGGTTGCGGCTCCGCCGGTCGCCGCCGAGGGTGAGCAGGATCGCGTCGACCGCGTGGGACTCGGCGCTCTCGAGGATCTCGCCGGGGACGTCCGTCGCGGCGCGGACCTCGGGATCGACCTTCACGTCGAGGGCGGCCCCCGCCTCGTGCGCGGGCACGACCAGGTTCACCGACGCGCGCCACTCGCGCGTCACCTGGGGCAGGGTCGTCGTCGGGATCACGTGGAGGACGCGGATCTCGCCGTCGGCCTCGAGCAGCTGCGCCGCGAACCGGACGAGCGGCTCGACCTCGCTCGCCTCCTGGACCGGCACGAGGATCTGGCGGTACATCACGTCCTCCCGGTGAGGCTCACCAGCGCGAGGTCGAGGTCGAGGACGTTCACATAGGCGACGCCCAGGAACGGGAGGGCGGGGTTCGTGATGTGGTCGTTCACGAGGTCGGTCACCGTGGCGAGCGAGAGGTTGTTGGCGGCCGCCACGCGCGGGACCTGGACGAGGACCGCCTCCGGCGTCAGGTCCGGGTCGACCGACGAGGCGGACGGCGACACGAGCCAGAACGGCAGGGTGGCGTTCACGGTGTAGTTCCCGTACTCCTTCATGTACGCAATGGTTTCGTTGAGGAGCGCCCCGAGGGCGGGATCGGTGGGACCCGGCGCGGTCGCCGTGCCGTTGACCATGGCGTAGTCGGTGCCGGACGGCCGCTCCCAGAACAGCCACGGCGCCGACAGGTTCTGGGCGATGAGCGTCGAGCCCTCGACCGTTCCGTTGGGATTGTGCACGAGGGATCCGTTCGCGGCCGACGGATCCAGCACCTGGGCGATCCCGGTCACGACGAGCGGGTAGGCGACGCCGACGACGAACAGCAGCAGGACCAGGAGGACCACCGTGGCCCGGACATGGCCGGCGGCGCTGTGGGCCCGCGGCGGCTCGACCGGGGCGGCGGCGACCGCCCGGGCCGGGGGACTCGGGGCCGCCGGGGCGGTCGCGCTCACAGGCCCCCGAGCGGCAGGAAGCGCGAGACGACGTGCGCGACCGAGAGGAAGAGCGGGAGCCCCGCCACCGCGCTGACGGCGAGGTAGATCAGCTTGATCCCGACGAACGCGCTCAGGAGTCCGCCGAACCCGTAGTAGACGAGGTTGCGTCGGAGCAGGTCGATCGCGCTCCGCGGCCGGAAGGGCACCCCGGCGAGCGCGATCGGAATGAGGCACGGGATGATGAGCGCGTTGAACAGCAGCGTCGAGAGGATCGCGAACTGCGGGTTGGTGAGCGAGAGGATGTTGAGGACCGCGATCCCGGGGAGCCCGGAGGCGCCGGCGGCGACGAAGATCGCCGGGATGATCGCGAAGTACTTCGCGACGTCGTTGGTGATCGAGAACGTGGTGAGGGCCCCGCGGGTGATCAGGAGCTGCTTGCCGATCGACACGATCTCGATGAGCTTCGTGGGGTCGTTGTCGAGGTCGACCATGTTGCCCGCCTCCTTCGCGGCGCTCGTCCCGCTGTTCATCGCGAGACCCACGTCCGCGCGGGCGAGCGCCGGGGCGTCGTTGGTGCCGTCGCCGCTCATCGCGACCAGGCGACCCTTCGCCTTCTCCCGCTCGATGACCACGAGCTTCGTCTCGGGCTTCGCTTCGGCGATGAACTCGTCGACCCCGCTCTCGCGCGCGATCGCGGCGGCGGTGAGGCGGTTGTCGCCGGTGCACATGATCGTGTGGATGCCCATCATGTGGAGCTCGCGGATCCGGTCGCGGATGCCGGGCTTCACGACGTCCTTGAGGACGCACAGCCCGATCGCCCGCTTCTGGGCGGCGATGACGAGCGGGGTCATCCCCTGGTCCGAGGCGTCCGCCGCCGCCTTCACGAGCGCGGCATCGAGCGGGGCCCCGTACTGCTCCATCGCCTGGATCGACCCCTTGTAGAACTCGGTCCCGTCCGCGAGGGCGATGCCGCTCATCCGCCGCTCGGGGGTGAACGGCATCACCTTGAAGGTGCCGAGCTCGAGCTTCCGGGTCGGCGCGTTGCGGCGGGCCGCGAGCCGCACGATCGAGCGGCCCTCGGGGGTCTCGTCGAGGCTGGACGAGAGCATCGCCGCCTCGACGACCTGCTCCATCGGCACGCCCGGCGCCGCGACCAGCTGGACCGCGAGCCGGTTGCCGACCGTGATCGTGCCGGTCTTGTCGAGGATGAGCGTGTCGAGGTCCCCGGCCGCCTCGACCGCCTTCCCGGACTTCGAGATGACGTTCGACCGCGCGGTCCGGTTGATCCCCGAGATCCCGATCGCGGGCAGGAGGGCGCCGATCGTGGTCGGCATCAAGCACACGAAGAGCGCGATGATCGTCGCGACGTCGACCGTGATGATGTTCGTGAAGTCCGCGAGGTAGAGGAACGACATGACGACGACGAAGAACGAGACGGTGAGCGCGGCCAGGAAGACGCTGAGGGCGAGCTCGTTCGGGGTCGGCTCGCGGCCCTGGCCCTCGACGAGCCGGATGAGCCGGTCGAGGAACGACTCGCCGCGCACCGCGCTCACGCGGACGGTGACCGTCCCCTGGAGGACGCGGGTGCCGCCGAGGACGCTCGTCTTGTCGCCGCCGCTCTCGCGGGTGACCGCCGCCGACTCGCCGGTCATCATCGACTCGTCGATGAGGGCGGCGCCGTGGGTGACGTCGCCGTCGATCGGGACGGGCTCCCCGGCCTGGATCTCGATCGTGTCGCCGACGCGCAGGGTATCGGCCGCGACCCAACGCTTCGAGCCGTCCGGGAGGACCTGACGGGCTCTCAGGCCGCTGCGGATCTCGCGGAGCGCGTCGGCCTGCGCCCGGCCCTGCGCCTCCGCGATCGCCTCGGAGACGTGGGCGAACCAGAGCGTGAGGAACAGGATGATCGTGACGTCGAGGTAGTAGCCGGCGTTGTAGTACCGCGCGATGTCCGGGAACGCGCGCGGGTAGAGCGTGAGGACGACGAGGAAGAGGAACAGCACGTAGACGGTGAACATCACCGGGTGTCGGACCTCGCGACGCGGGTCGAACATGCGGAACGAGTCGGCGAGGACGCGTCGCACGGAGGTGTGCGGCACCCGGCGGATCGACACCCGGGCGCCGTGCTCGGGCGCGAGCTCGGCCGCCACCCTACATCCCTCCCACGATCTGGGCGAGCGGGCCGAGCGCGATGACGGGCAGGAAGAACAGGGCCGAGATGATCACGAGGATGAGCGTGAGGTAGATCGCGAACGTCGCGCTCGCGGTCCGCAGCGTCCCCGGCCCGGGCGGGAGCTCCTCCTGCGACGCGAACAGCCCGCCGATCTGGAGCATCGCCCACATCGGCAGGAACCGGCCCACGAGCATCACGACGGCGCCGGTCAGGTTCCAGAACGGCGTCGTGTCGTTGAAGGCGCTCGACGAGAGGGCGGACCCGTTGTTCGCCGCCTCGCTCGTGAGCTCGTAGAGGACCGACGTGAAGGTGTGGGAGGACGCCGCGACCGTGATCCCGGTGTCGATGCCGGTGCCCCCCGCTAACACGGCGACCGAGAACGGGATCAGGATCACCGCCGGATGGATGAGGAGCGCGAGCGCGGCCCACTTCACGTGGGGCGTCCCGACCTTCTTGCCCAGGTACTCGGGCGTGCGTCCGACCATGAGCCCGGCGACGAAGATCGCGAGCACGGCGAACAGGAGCAGCGTGCCGAACCCGGTCCCCTCGCCGCCCGGCGTGCTCTGGGTGAACATGCCGAACAGCAGGACCATCTGGGGGATCGGCTGGATCGCCCCGATCTGCATGTTGTTCGCGCCGACGTTCGAATAGACGCTCACCACCTGGAACAGCGAGCCCTCGGGGAGGCTGAACCGCGTCTCCTGACCGACGGGATAGCCGTTGCTCGCGGAGCCGAGGAACGGCACGGAGGAGAGCGCGGGGTTGGAGACCGCCTGGTAGGCGATGAACAGACCGACCGCGATGATGAGGATGATCAGGATCGTCGCGAGGTACGGCCATGCCTCGCCCTTGCGACGGACGATCTGGCCGAAGGCGAACGGCGTTGAGAGTGGGATGAGCATCATGATGCCGGTCTCGAACAGGTTCGAGATCGCGGACGGGTTCGCGTACGGGGACGCCGCGTTCGCGGAATACCAGCCGCCCCCGTTCGTCCCCAGGAACGAGATCGACTGGAACGAGGCGACCGGCCCCAGGTAGATCGTCGAGGTCCCGCCCGTGAGCGGGTACGAGACGACCGTGTTCGTCATCGTCTGGGGCACGCCCATGAGGACGAGGATCACGGCGAACAGGATCGCGAGCGGCAGGAGGACGCGGGTCACGGTGCGGACGAGGTCGACGTAGAAGTTCCCGAGCGTCCCGTCGCGCCGGACGAAGCCGCGGACCATCGCGGCGAAGACCGCGAGCCCGGAGCCGGCGGAGGTGAACAGGGCGACGCCCCAGGCGATCATCTCCGAGCCGAGGCTCACCTGGGACTCGTTGGTGAAGTGCGTGAAGTCGGTGTTCGTCGTGAAGCTCGCGGCGGAGTGGAAGGCGAGCGTCCAGCTCATCCCGGGCACGCCGGTGCCGTCGTACGGGAGCAGGTTCTGGTAGAGGAACCAGAGGTAGAGGAGGAGGAAGACCCCGAGGTTGACGAGCAGCAGCGCCCCCATGTACTCCCGGGCCCGCATCTGGCGCCGGGGGGACGTGCCGAGGAGTCGGTAGACCGCGTTCTCGATCGGGAGCAGGATCCGGTCGCCGAACGCCGGTCGGTTGAGGTAGACGCGGCCGAGGTAGCTCCCGAAGAGGGGCGCGAGCGCGATGATGAGGGCGAAGACGAGAATTACATCCCAGAGCGAGCGGACGTCGATCACGACCCCTCGGACTAGAACTTCTCGGGGTGGATCATGGCGTAGATGAGGTAGAACGCGAGCGCCAGCGCGACGAGGGTGAACACCACGAGCCCAAGATGCGCACTGAGCGCGGCCACGAGGCCCATGGCTCCCCGGGGCGGACGACTTGGGGGTGGTTATTTAGCCTCGCCGACCGAGTCGCACCGTCGCACGCCCGCGAGGGCCGTTTATACGCGGTCCGGGGCGGGCGCCGGATCCGGGCGGCGGTCCGCCTCCTGTGCCGACCGGGCGCGGGCCTCGCGCGAGAGTCGACGGACGATCCGGCGCATCGATTGCTCGCGCCGCGTCTCGGCGACCTGGTACTGCACGTCGCGGGTCTCCCGGGTCAGCAGCACGGCGACCCGCCCCAAGGAGCTGCGTCCGGTCCGGCCCCGCCGCTGGATCGCCCGGATCTCGCTCGGGACCGACTCGAAGAAGACGACCAGATCGACGTCCGGGACGTCGAGCCCTTCTTCCGCGACGCTGCTCGCCACCAGGACGGGGAACCGCCCGGCCCGGAACCCCTCGAGGATCCGCGCCTGGTCCTTCTGGCTCATGCCCTTGTCCTCGGGGTCGCGCGTCGCCTGGCCCACGAAGCGCCCGACCGTGAGCCCGCGGCCCTCGAGCATCGTCTGGATGCCCTGGATCGTGTCCCGGTACTGCGCGAACACCAGCACCCGGGGGGGCCGGCCCGTCGGCCGGGCGATCGTCTCGTCCACGAGCTCCGCGAGCGCGTCGAACTTCGGGTGGGAGGGCTCCTTCGTGGTCCGGAGGACCGCGGCCGCCTCCTGACGCGCCGTCACGACCTCCGGAAGCTTCAGGAACGCGGCGTCCCCCCGGCTCGGCTTCGGCTTGGCCGCGACGCGGTCGAGGTACTGGAGGAACGGCTCGAGGCCCTGGGTCTCGAGCCGCTCTTGCGCGTGGTGGAGGTGCAGGAGGACGAGCTGGTGGAACAGCGGCCCGAAGCGCCGGACCATCGGACCGGGGCGGGCGAAGATCTCCGCGCGCAGGGCGATCAGGTCCTTCACCGAGAGCGAGGCGATCGGCTTCTTCCGCAGGTAGCCCATCTTCTGGAGCTTGCGGGCGGTCGCGCGGGACGCGGTGGCGAGGAGGTCCCGGATGCGCACCGAGGCCGGAGGCAGGGTCACCCAGCGGTACTCGATCTCGACCGGCTGGACGTGCTCCACGACCCCGGGGTCCTCGCGCGAGCGGGCCTCGATGCGGGCGACCCCGAGCGCGCCCACGACCTCCTCGATCCGCTCGTCCTTCCCGCCCGGGGACGCCGTGAGCCCCAGCACGCGGCCGTCGCGGGGCCGTTCGACCCGGTAGCGCTCCGCGATCGGCACGTAGACGTACTTGCCGACCGCGTGGTGGGCCTCGTCGAACACGAGGAGGGCGACCTCGTCGAGCCGGTAGCGACCGGCCGCGAGATCGTTCTGGACGAGCTCGGGGGTCGCGAAGACGACGTCCGCGGTCTCCCACGCGCCCTCGCGGACCGGGCGCTTCACCGTCCCCGTGAACCGGGCGCTCAGCAGCGGGACGAACCATCGAGCGAACGTGTCGGCGTGCTGCTGGACAAGCGGGCGGGTCGGCGCGAGGAACAGGACCTTGCCCGGGCTCCGCCGCAAGAGCTCCGCGGCGACGAGCGCGGCGATCGCGGTCTTGCCGAGCCCCGTCGGCAGCACGACGAGGAGGTCCTCCGCGACGCCGATCCGGGCGAGGTCGAGCTGGAACGGGAGGGCCCGGACGGTCTGCGGCCTCAGGAGGGGGTGCTCGACCCAGCCGTCGACGACCCGCCAGATCCCGGGCAGCGCCTCGGCGTGCGGCCGCTGCCGGGACGCGGGGGGCGCGGCCGGGGCGAGGTCGCCCGTGAAGTCGTCGAGCCGGCGCTGCGCGCTCACGGCCCCGGGGCCGCCGGTCCCACGGTCTCGGTCCCGCCGAGGTACGGGCGCAGCACCTTCGGCACCGTGACCGAGCCGTCCGGGCGCTGGTACTGTTCGACGATCACGGCGAGCGCCCGGGCCGTCGCGATCGCGGTCGAGTTGAGCGTGTGGGGCACGAGCTTTCCCGGTCGTCCGGCCTTGCCCATCCGGATGCCGAGGCGCCGCGCCTGGTAGTCGGTGCAGTTGGAACAGCTCACGACCTCGCGGAACGCCCGCTGGCGTGGGAACCACGCCTCGATGTCGTACTTCTTCGCCGCGACCGTGCCGACGTCCCCCGTGCAGACGTTGACCACGCGGTACGGGACCTCGAGGCGGCGGAAGATCTCCTCGGAGTTGGCCCGCAGCTCCTCGTGGAGGGCGGGGGAATCCTCGGGGCGGCTGAAGACGAACTGCTCGACCTTGTAGAACTGGTGGACCCGAAAGATCCCCTTCTGGTCGACGCCGTGCCCCCCGATCTCCTTGCGGAAGTTGTAGCTGAGCCCGGCGAAGCGGATCGGCAGGGTGTCCTCGTCCAGGATCTCGCCGCGGTAGAGGGCCGCGAGCGGGTGCTCGGAGGTGGCGATGAGGTACAGGTCCTCGCCGTCGATCTTGTACATGACGTTCTCAAAGTCGGCGAGGTCCGTGACGCCCTCGTACGGCTCCCGCCGCAGCATGAACGGCGGCACGACCGGCGTGAACCCCCGGTCCAGGAGGAGGTCGAGGGCCAGGCGCTGGAGCGCGAGGTCGAGGAGGACGATCGGGCCCTTCAAGTAGTAGAATCCGGCCCCGCTCGCGCGCCGGGCCCGGTCGAACTCGGCCATCCCGAGCGACTCGAGGAGCTCCCCGTGGACCCGCAGCGCGTCGCCGCCGGGACCGGGGGTCCCCCAGGTCGCGACCACGACGTTCTCGGTGTCGTCCTTGCCGTACGGCACGGAGTCGTCGAGCAGGTTCGGGAGGCGGCGCAGGACCGCGTCCCGGGCCGTCCGCCGCTCCGCCTCGCGGGCCTCGGCCTGGGCGAGACGGTCCGGGAGCTCGGCGGCCTCCCGTTCGAGCGCCTCGGCGGGCTGCTTCGCCCGCCGGGCCTCGGCGATCCCCCGGCCGAGCTCGTTCCGGCGCCGGCGCAGGGCGTCCGCCTCCTGGAGCGCGGCCCGCCACTCGGCGTCCCGCGCGCGCGCCTCGCTGGCGAGCGTGAGGTACTCGGGATGCCGTCGGCGCGCGAGGTTCGCCTCCACGCGGGCGGGGTCCGAGCGCAGGAGCTCGATGTCGATCACGACCAGTGGGAAGGCCCACCCCCGAAAGTCTTTGTCCCCGCTCCGCGCCCGACCCGGGCCGCCGCAAAACCCCTATGTACCCTCGGAGGGAGTCGGCGCCGCGAGGTCGATCGCTCGGTTCCATGACGCAGGAGTTCGGTCTGTTCATCGATGGCCAGTGGGTCGTGCCGCCCGGAGCGAAGCGATTCGAGACCGTGAGCCCGATCGACCGGACGCCTGTCGGATCGTTCGTCGCGGGGACGGCAAAGGACGCGGAGGCGGCGGTCGCCGCCGCTCAGCGGGCGTTCCCGGCCTGGAAGGAGACCCCGGCCCCGAAGCGGGGCGAGATCCTTCTCCGCGTGGCGGAGATCCTGAAGCAGCGGAAACCCGAGCTCGGCCGCATCGTGACGACCGAGATGGGCAAGGTCTTGAGCGAGGGGCTCGGTGACGTCCAGGAGTCGATCGACTTCGTGGAGTACATGGCCGGGGAGGGCCGGCGGCTCGCCGGCGAGACCGTCCCGTCCGAGCTCCGCGCCAAGTTCTGCCTCACGGTCCGCCAGCCGAAGGGGGTCGTCGTCTGCATCACCCCGTGGAATTTCCCGACCGCGATCCCGAACTGGAAGATCGCGGCCGCGCTGGTCTGCGGCAACACGGTCGTCTTCAAGCCGGCGTCGAACACCGCTCGGTGCGCGGCCGAGGTCGTGCGGGCGTACGCGGAGGCCGGGGTCCCGCCGGGCGTCCTCAACCTCGTGACGGGCTCCGGCGGCGTCGTCGGCGAGGCGCTCCTCACCGACCCCCGGGTTCGGGCGATCTCGTTCACCGGCGGCGTCGATACCGGACGCGAGGTCTATGTGAAGGGCGCCGAGGGGCTCAAGATGGTGCACCTGGAGCTCGGCGGCAAGAACCCGATGATCGTCTTGGAGGACGCGGACCTCCCGCTCGCGCTCGAGGGGGTCCTCTTCGCCGCGTTCGGCACGAGCGGCCAGCGCTGCACGGCGACGAGCCGCCTCCTCCTGCACGAGAAGGTCTACGACCAGTTCCTGGGGATGTTGGTGGAGCGGCTGAAGCGGTTCCCCGTCGGGAACCCGCTCGATCCCGGCACCGGCATGGGGCCGGTCGCCTCCGCCGACCAGGAGAAGAAGATCCTCGAGTACGTGCGCATCGGCGAAGGCGAGGCCCGGCTGCGCTACGGGGGCCACAAGCTCACGGGCGGGGCGTACGACCGGGGCTACTTCCTCGAGCCGACGATCTTCGAGACCGCCCACGGCACGCGGATCTCGAAGGAGGAGATCTTCGGGCCGGTGCTCGCCGTCCTCAAGGTGAAGGACTACGCGGAGGCGGTCCGGGTGGCGAACGACGTGCCGTACGGGCTCTCGTCGTCGATCTACACGCGCGACGTCAACCGGGCGTTCCAGGCGATCAACGACCTCGAGGCGGGCATCACCTACGTGAACGCCCCCACGATCGGGGCCGAGGTGCAGCTGCCGTTCGGCGGCGTCAAGAACACCGGGAACGGCGGCCGCGAGGCGGGGAGCGTCGCGATCGAGGAGTTCACCGAGATCAAGACGGTGTTCGTCGACTTCTCGGCGAAGCTCCAGAAGGCCCAGATCGACTCCGAATCCGCGGCATGAGCGGGTTCCGGGGGTCGGACGAGCGGCTCGATGACGAGATCGAGGCGCTCGAGCGGATCGCCCGGATCCGGCTGCGGCGGGCCGCGGGGGAGCTCCGCGCGCTCGATCGGGACCTGCGCGAGTTGAAGCGCGAACGCGCCCGTCGGAAGGTCGAGCGGACGGCCCCCGAGTCGGAGCTCGCGGTCGCCGACGCCGAGCCTTGAGCCCCGCCGGGGGCGGGGAAAGGGTTCCGGGACGCGCTAGGCGTAGCGCTGGTCGCGGTAGCAGTAGTAGCGGCCGTACTGCGCGATGTACGTGGTCGGCTGGCCGCAGACGGGGCACGCGGGCGGCGCGGCGGGCATCGGCGGGGCCGTCGCGGCCGGAGCGGCAGCCATCGGCGCCGCGGCGACCGGGGCGGCGCTCGGCGGGGCCGGGCCGGTCGGTCCGCCCGCGCTCGGCGGCGCGGGGTACGCCATCATCGGCTGGGCCGCGGCCGTCGGCGGGTGCCGCCGGCGGCGCATCACCATCAGGAGGACGACCACCACGACGATCACGACCACCACGAGCACGACCACCAGGGCCCAGGGGAAGCTGCTGCTCCCGCCGGACGAGGGGGCGCTCGAGGTGATGCCGCTGTACTGCGTCTGCGCCACCCCGACCGGCTCGGGGCCGGCGTTGATGCTGACCGAGGGGCTGGTGAGGCCTGAGCCGGAGGTCTCGCCGGTCGCGTTCCCGGCCGCGCTCGCGCCGACGAACCCGCTGCCCTGCTGGTAGTACGCCGTCTCGGCGCTGGCGATCGACCCGAGTCCGGACTGGGCCGGGCCCGCGGCGAGCGGGCTCACGCCCGAGGCGGGGTGGAGGAGGTCCGAGAGCCCGCCGAACGCTCCGTAGACGCCGACCGGCACGAACAGCCAGCCGTCGGCGCATCCGAAGAGCCCGTCCGAGAAGTCGAGGAAGATCACCTGGGCGGTGACCTGCGTCGGCGGGGACGTGTAGTTGTCCGTGAGGTTGATCTCGCCGAGGTCGTCGCCGTTCTCGGTGAGCGTGCTCGACGGGCTGACCACTCCGTTCGTCCAGTTGGCGAACGTCTCGGACTGCCCGTTGAACGTGCCGGAGTACTGGTAGCCGGTCGTCCAGCTGCCCGTGGCCGAATAGCTCGAGCTCGCCGTCCAGGTCTCCCCGGGGACCGGGGCGATCGGGACGAGGCCGAGCGGCGAGGCGAAGGAGATCGAGCTGACCTCGTTGGCGCCGACGTCGAAGTTGACCGAGCCGTCCTGGCTCGCGTTCGACGAGTTCGTGAGCGAGACCGAGCCCGAGAAGTTGAACGCCTCGTTGGAGGCGGCGTTCATGACGGCGAGGGCCGAGAGGGTCGACGAGCCGGGGGAGGTCTCGGTGACCGTTCCCGCGCTCGTGACGTTCGTGAACCCGCTGGCGGTCTCGAGCCCCGCCAGGTCGATATTGACGGTGGTGGCGTTCTCGATGACCGTCTCCTTGAGGGACGCGTTGAACGCCGTCTGGGCCTCGTCCATGGTCTGGGTCGCGGAGACGTTGGTCTGGGTGTAGATGACGACCCAGACGAAGTAGTACGAGAAGGAGATCCCGAGGGTCCCCACGACCGGGACGCCGCCGTCACACGAGGCGTCGGAGCAGCTGTACGACGCGGAGGCGTTGCCGCCGAACGCCCACTGTTCGGTGTTCCCCGAGGCGGTCGTCACCGCGGAGTTCGCGGGGGCGGCCCGGGCGGCGGGCACGACGAAGAAGGCGGCGAGGACGATGGCCAGGACGACGATCAGCGCGACGGCGAGCGTCGCGGCCGGCACTACGGGCGTTCGAGCACGCACTACGTTCATAGGGTAGGACCCCGACTTGGCACGTCGGTCCTAGCGGATAAACCCTCGCGCGCGCTCCGAGAGGGGGTCGAGGCCCGCCCGGGGGTCGTCGGGGGGCGTGATCGGGGGTCGGCTCGCTACTGGAAGGGACCGGTCCGGTTGGGGTTGTCGAAGTTCGTCAGCAGCATCTGTCCGCGCGACCGGGGGCGGCCCACCGGGGCGATCAGCGGGTCCTCCTCGAGCGCCGGAATGGTGGTCGAGATCGGCACGTCGACGATGATCTCCCGGGTCCGCCCCCCGCGGCCCCGCGAGACGATCGTCGCCCGGATGAGCCCCAGGGACTCGAGCTCGGAGACGTAGTTGGAGATGCTGCGGGCGTGGAGCGGCTGGAGCCCGAGGCGCTCGGCGAGGCGCCGGTAGCTGTCGTAGACCTCCCCGGTGAGGACCCCGGCGCGGCGACGCTCCGACGACTGGAGGATCGCGTACAGGAGCACCTTGCAGTGGGGGGGCAAGGTCCGGCAGCAGTCGACCACGATGTCCTGCTCGAGCCGGTTCTTCGCCTTCACCACATGGTCGGCGGTGATCCGCTTCGCATGGTCGCGCTCCGCCATCTCGGCCGAGAGCCGCAGGAGGGCGAGCGCCCGCCGGGCGTCCCCGTTCTCGAGCGCGGCGTAGGCGGCGCACCGTTCGACGACCCCGGGGTCGATCACGCCGTCCCGGAACGCCTCCCGGGCCCGGTCCCGCAGGATGTCCTGGAGCTGGAGCGCGTCGTACGGCGGGAAGAGGATCTTCTCCTCGTTGAGCCGGCTGCGGACCCGCGCGTCCAGGTGGTTCGTGAACTTGAGGTCGTTCGAGATGCCGACGAGGACGAGGCGGGCCGACTCGAGCTCGGTGTTGATCTGGCTCAGGGTGTAGAGGACGTTGTCGCCGCTCCGGGCGACGAGCCGATCGATCTCGTCGAGCACGAGGACGACCGTGCCGCCCTTCTGGTCGATGAGGCGGCGCATCGCCGCCTGGACGCGGTCGAGCGACCAGCCCGTGGGGATCCGGTCTGACTCCGCGCGGGCGAACGTGTTGCCGACGGTCTGCAGGAGGCTGTAGGCGGTGTCGATGTTGCCGCAGTTCACCGTTACGAAGGTCAGCTGGGCCGAGGCCTCGGCCCGTCGCTGGATGTCCTGGCGGACCTGCGCGACCACCGCGGTCTTCCCGGTGCCGATCTTGCCGTAGATGAGCAGGTTCGACGGGACATCGCCGCGGAGCGCGGGCGCGAGCACCTCCGAGACCTGGCCGATCTGCTGCTCGCGATGCGGGAGTCGGCTCGGGACGTAGGAGTCCCGCAGGACCTCGCGGCTGCCCCGGAACAGGTCGCTCTTGGTCGACAGGATCGAATCCAGGAACTCGCCGGCCGAGCTCGGGGCGCCGGGGGCAGGGGTCGGCGTGGGCACGGGAGCCGCGCCGACCGGACCTCCCCCCGACGGGCGGTCCGCCATGGGGGCGACCGCCGGACGACTGACTTCGCTGGCCGGTGGCCCGCTCGCGTCGATGGGTGGGTCCTCGGGAGCAGGTGACACCGTCTAAGCCTACCCGGGCCTCGGGCGGCTCCGCGAGGGGCGCGTGCCATATCTACCTTGCGGAGAAAAATTGCGCCGGAGCGACGTCATCGAACGTCGGAGCGTTCCGGGGCGCGCGCCGGCCGCGGGCGCGACGTCGCCGACCCGACCGAACGCATTTGAAGGGCCTCCGTCTGCGTTCTCCCGATGGTGGAGCCTGGCCACGGCGTGAAAAGTCCGATCTCGATCGGGTGGGTGATCGGCGCCGCGCTGCTCTGCGGCCTGGGCCTGTTCGCGCTCGCTTACTGGCTCATCACCTTCAGCTGGCTCTACTTCGCGGGCGTCATCCCGGTGATCGTCGGCGCGCTCATGCTGTTCAACCCGCGCGCCGGATGGGATCACGCGTAGGGGCGCGCTCACCGATGCCGCCGACGCGCGCGGCCGACCGGCCGCTCGTCGTCGTCAAGCTGGGCGGGAGCGTCATCACGCGCAAGCGGGAGGTCGAACGGACGCGTCCCAAGGTGATCGAGCGGCTGGCCCGGGAGGTCGCGTCCGTGTCGGACCGACCCGTCATCCTGCTCCACGGCGCGGGGTCGTTCGGCCACCCCGGGGCACGCCGCTTCGGCCTCGCGCGACCTCCGCCCGAGGGCGCGAAGCCGTCGGCGCGGGCCCGCGGGGGGGCGATCGTGGCGGCCGAGGTGCGCCGACTGCACCTCACGGTCCTGCGGGAGCTCGTCCGGGCGGGCGCCGCCCCGGCGTCGGTCCCGATGGCGACGCACGCGCGGAACCGGGAGGGTGCGCTGGCGAGCCTCGATGCGGCGCCGTTCTCTGAGGCGCTCGACCGGGGGCTGCTTCCCGTCTCGTTCGGGGACGTGGTGCCCGATGACGCCTGGACCGCGTCGATCCTGAGCGCCGACACGATCGCCCTCGCGCTCGTCCGGAAGCTCCCCGTGGGCCGGGTCGTGTTCGTGAGCGACGTGCCGGGCGTGCTGCGGGGCCCGGCGGGCGGGCGTCGGGCCGTCGAGCCCGAGGTGTCGGAAGCGGTCGTGGAGGCCCTGCGACCGGACGCCGGCGTTGCGGACGTGACGGGAGGGATCCGGGGCAAGGCGATCGCGATGCGGGCGATCGCGGCCGCCGGCGCGGACGCAGTTCTTATTAGCGGACTCACGGATGGAGCCCTTCCTCGCGCGATCCGGGGGGAGTCGGTCTACGGGAGCTGGGCGCACGCCGGAGCCCGCTAGCCCGGCCGACGCGGGCGGGCTCGACCTCTCGCACCGCAAGGCGGAGCACGTCAAGGTCGTGCTTGGCAAGGACGTCGAGGGTCGCTACCGGTACTGGGACGACTTCCAGCTCGTCCACCGGGCGCTGCCGGAGATCGATTTCGACGAGATCGACCCGTCGGTGGACCTCCTCGGCCACCGGCTCCGCGCCCCCATCGTGATCACCGGCATGACCGGCGGATTCCCGGACGCGGCCACGATCAACGGCAACCTCGCACGCGCCGCCGCCGAGGTCGGGGTCGCGATGGGCGTCGGCAGCGAGCGAGCCGCCGTCCTGAAGGGGCAGTACCCGGAGAGCTACGCGACGGTCGCCCAGTACCCGGTGCCCCTCAAGTTCGCGAACATCGGAGCGCCGCAGATCATCCCGCAGAAGCGCGGGGACCGGATCGTGGGGCCGGACGAGGTCCGCGCCGCGATGGCCCTCATCCACGCGGACGTCCTCGCGATCCACCTCAACTTCCTCCAGGAGATGGTCCAGCCCGAGGGGGACCGGCGCGCGCGGGGGGCGCTCGAGCGGATCGGGGTGCTCGCGCGGGAGTTCCCGGTGCTGGTCAAGGAGACCGGGGCGGGGATCTCGCAGGACGTCGCGCGGCAGCTCCGCGACCGGGGCGTGAAGGCGTTCGACGTAAGCGGCACCGGCGGGACGAGCTTCGCGGCCGTCGAGTATTACCGCGCGCTCGAGCAGGGAGCCGAGCGCGAGGCGCGGGTGGGGAAGACGTTCTGGAACTGGGGGATCCCCTCGCCGATCTCGGTCCTCGAACTGGTCCCGCTCGGGCTTCCGGTCGTCGCGAGCGGCGGGGTCCGCTCCGGGCTCGACGTCGCGCGGGCGATCGCGCTCGGCGCGACCGCCGCCGGCACGGCGGGCGGGGTGTTGCGGGCCGCCTCCACCGGCTACGAGGAGACCCGACGCGAGCTCGAGACGCTGGTGCACGAACTCAAGGTCGCGATGTTCCTTACCGGATCGAGGACGATCGCGGAGCTGCGAAAGGCCCCGTACGTCGTGACGGGAGAGAGCCGGGCGTGGCTCCACCGCTGACCAACCCCCCGCCGACGCCCGAGGACCTCCACCGCTCGAAGCTCGCCTGGGCGAAGCGATCCCCCGGCGGGCCGCTGCCGTCGAACGCCGCCTGGCTCCGGGGCCTGCCTCCCGACGAGGCGCGTGCGTTCGCGGGCACGGTGCGTCGAAAGCCGACCCGCACGTTGAGCGGGGTCGCGGTCGTCGCCGTCATGACGGCCCCCGCCCGCTGCCCGCACGGGCGCTGCTCGTACTGCCCCGGAGGGCTCGAGCTGGGGAGCCCGCAGAGCTACACCGGCGAGGAACCCTCCGCCCTGCGGGGCGCCCAGTTCGGGTGGGACGCCCAGGCGATCACCCGGCACCGGATCGAGACGCTGGAGGCGATCGGTCACCCGACGTCCAAGGTCGAAGTGATCGTGATGGGAGGGACGTTCCCGGCCCGGCCGCGGACCTACCAGGAGACGGTGCTGCGCGGGATCTACGACGGCCTCAACGGCGCGCGCTCCGGCTCGCTTGCGGACGCGGTCGCCGCGAACGAGCGCGCGGAACACCGGATGGTGGGACTCACCGTGGAGACGCGCCCGGATTGGTGCGACGAGCGGGTCCTCCCGTTCCTGCTCGACGCGGGGGTCACGCGCGTGGAGCTCGGCGTCGAGTGCCTGCGGGACGAGGTGCTCGAAGCCGTGGGGCGGGCCCACGGGAGCGCCGACGTCGCCGAGGCGACCCGCTCGGCCCGGGACCACGGCCTCAAGGTCTGCTATCACTGGATGCTCGGGCTCCCCGGGATGGACCCCGCGCGGGACCTCGCCGACTTCCGGCGCCTCTGGGCGGAAGAGGAGTTCCGGCCCGACCTCCTCAAGATCTACCCGACCCTCGTGCTGCCCGGGACCGCGCTCTACGACGACTGGAAGGCGGGCCGCTACCAGCCGTACGATACCGAGACCGCGGTCCGGGTGCTGGCGCAGCTCAAGGCGGAGCTTCCGCCGTGGGTCCGCATCCAGCGGATCCAGCGGGACATCCCGGCCCGCCTCCTGGCCGCCGGGGTCCGGGCCAGCAACGTCCGCCAGCTCGCCCTGCGACGCCTCGCGGCCGAGGGGAAGACGTGCCGCTGCCTCCGGTGCCGGGAAGCGGGCCGTCGTGCGAGCCCGGACCCCGACGCCTTCCGCCTCACGACGACCGACTACCGGGCGGGTGGGGGGCGGGAGACGTTCTTCGCCTGGGAGGAGCCCACGACGGACACGGTCGCCGGGTTCCTGCGGCTTCGCTACCCGTCGGACGACACCCCCGGGGGGCTCGACGCCCCGGTGATCCGGGAGTTGAAGGTGCTCGGCCGGGAGGTCGCGGTCGGGGCCGCGGGCGGTGGGGCACGGGAGTACCAGCACCGCGGGTTCGGGCGCTCCCTCCTGGCGGCCGCCGAGCAGCGGGCCCGCACGGACGGATTCTCGCGGATCTTCGTCCGCAGCGCGGTCGGCACCCGGGCCTACTACGGACAGCTCGGCTACGACCGGTCGGGCCCGCACATGGCGAAGGCGATTTTCGCGGGAGACAACCTCTGACGGAAGGCGCCGGTGACCGGCGGCCCTCCCGTTCGCGCAACCCTTAAACCCACCCCCGGCTCCGCCGACCGAGCACCCCCATGGCCCGGAACATCCAGGTCGAACCGCTGCGCACCGTGCACATCGAGGACCAGGCGATCGAGCTCGTCGAGCGCAAGGGGCTGGGCCACCCGGACTCGATCGCGGACGGCGTCTCGGAGTCGGTGAGCCGGGCGCTCTCGCGCCTCTACCTCGACGAGTACGGGCGGATCCTCCACCACAACACGGACGAGACGCAGGTCGTGGGCGGCGCCTCGGAGCCGAAGTTTGGCGGCGGGAAGGTCACGACCCCGATCTACATGCTCCTCGTCGGCCGGGCGACCACCGAGGTCAACGGCGAGAAGCTGCCGTTCCGCGAGACCGCGATCAAAGCGGCCCGTCAGTACGTGAAGTCCGTCTGTGCCCACATCGACGTCGACTCGCAGGTCGAGTTCGACTGCAAGATCGGGCAGGGCTCGGTCGACCTGCGGGGCGTCTTCGAGCAGAAGTCGGTGCTGTCGAACGACACCTCGTTCGGCGTCGGCTTCGCGCCGTTCTCCGACCTCGAGCGCCTCGTGCTCGAGAGCGAGCGGTTCCTGACGCTCAAGCTGAAGAAGAAGGTCCACGCGCTGGGCGAGGACGTCAAGGTGATGGGGTTCCGGGACGGCGACGCGATCCGGCTCACCGTGGCCGCCGCCCTCGTCGACCGGGAGATCGCGGACCCGAAGGAGTACCAGGGCGTCTGTGACGAGATCCGGGAGCAGCTCGAGGACCAGGCCGCGAAGCTGACCCGCCGCAAGGTCGTCATCGACGTCAACACGGCGGACGACCCGGAGCTCGGCCGGTTCTACCTCACGGTCACCGGCTGCTCGATGGAGGCGGGGGACGACGGGTCGGTCGGCCGCGGCAACCGCGCCAACGGACTCATTACGCCGTGCCGCCCGATGAGCCTCGAGGCGTCGGCCGGCAAGAACCCGGTCAACCACGTGGGCAAGATCTACAACCTGCTCGGGAACCTGATCGCGAACGACATCGTGAAGGAGACCGGAGGGAACGTGAAGGAGGTCCACGTGAAGATCCTCTCCCAGATCGGCAAGCCCGTCGACCAGCCCCAGGTCGCGAGCCTCCAGGTCCTTCCCGCCGACGGCGTGAAGCTCGCCGCGGTCAAGGGGAAGGCCGAGGCGGTCGCCCAGGGCTGGTTCGACAAGATCGACCAGATCCCGCGGCTCCTCCTCACGGACAAGCTGTCGGTCTTCTAGGCTGCCCCCGCCGCGACGGCGGCCCTCGAACCCGTTCCTTCCCCCGGTCGCCCCGCGCGCGGCGCCGGTCTAAATATTCGGTCCGACCAGTTGCTTCGGGGGCCCGGCCCGTCGGGCGGGTGCGCGCGGCCCCCGACGATGACGCTCAGCACCGAGGAGATCGAAGGGATCGTCCTCGTCGTGGTCCTCGGCGTGATCCTCGCCGGGCTGTTCCTCTACATCTTGAGGCGCCTGCGGCAGCGTCGGGACCACCTCGTGAAGGAGCTCCAGACCCCGGAGCTCCGCCAGGACCGGGCGTTCAACCGGATCGCGATGGCGCGGCGCGAAGCGGAGATCCTCGCGCGCACCGGCGCGGACGTGACCACGGCCCGCTCGCTGATCGCGCAGGCCCAGGGCGCGTTCGACACCCGGGACTTCGACGGGGCCTACCGGAACGCCCAGGAGGCCCACGAGGCGCTGGTCGCCGTGCGCCGCGACGGCCCGCTGCCGGGCCGCTCGGTCGGCCCGGCGCGCCCGGTCCCGAGCTCGAGCCCGCTCCCCTCCGGCACCGGCCCCGCGCGGGCCGAGGGGCCGACGGGTCCGGCGCCGCCCCCCAAGATCCCGAAGAACCGGGCGGAGTCCCAGTTCCAGCTGCGCCTCCTCGACCAGGAGCTCCAGGAGGCCAGGGCCTCGCGCCCGAACGACGGGGCGGTCGCGGCCGCCGACGCCCTCCGGAGCCAGGCCCAGGCGGCCTTCGACCGCGAGGACTTCACGGAGGCGTTCCGCCTCAGCCTGCGCGGCCGCCGCCAGCTCGGCGGCCACGTGGAGGCTCTCCCCCCGACCCCGACCGCGGCTCCCACGGGCGCGGGCCGGGACGTCACGCCCGCGACCGGCGTCGACGCCCTCGCCTCCGCCGACCGGGCCGCCGGCGCGAGCCGCTGCCCCGAGTGCGGGTTCCCTCTGCTCCCGGACGATCGATTCTGCCGGGGGTGCGGGAAGCCTCGCGGCGTGCTCACCTGCCCCGCCTGCGAGGCGCCCCGCGATCCCGCGGACACGTTCTGCGGCCGGTGCGGCGCCCGGTTCAGCTGAACGGGGACGCGGGCCGCTCGATCCACTCGTCGAGCCGACGCTGGGTGCGCGCCTCGTGGAGGAGCGCGCTCGTGCGGCGCCAGCGGTCGAGCGGGATCGCGAACGCCGTCCGGATCCGCTCGTCGAGCTCGGCGAGCGTCGCGAAGCGCTCGGGGGGCGTGCGCATCGCCCGTCGCACGTGCTCTCGGACGTTCCAGACGCCGAGCGGCAGGATCTCCCCCGGATGGACCTCCCGGAGCACGACGACCCCGGCCTGGCGCCCCCGCTCGAGCAGCCCCTCGCTGGTGGCGAGCCGGGCGGCGTAGTAGCAGCCTCCGATCGACGCGTAGGTGGTGCGGCCATCGTGCCCTTCGTGGTCGCCGATCATCACGACCTGCGTCGTGCTCGGGTTCCACAGCGTGTTCGGGTACCACGCCTCGATCGACTCGTACCGGTAGCTCCCGGGGAGCAGCACGATGAGCCAGCGGTTGTCGAGCGCCGTCAGGGCGTGGACCTCGATCTCCGCCAGCTCCGGGAGGAGGCGCACCTGCTCGAGGTTCGCCTTCGACAGGAGGTCGTCGACCGCCGTGATGCTCCACCGGGTGGGGACCAGCCTCCGACGGCCGTGGCGACCGAGCGTTCCGACGCTGAACGCTCGCTGGATCTTGCTGACCCGCACCCCCCGCTGGTACAGCTCCCCGACCGCGACGCGGGCGTTCGCGTCCGTGTCCGAGGTGAGCCGGTCGAGATGCGGATCGACCCGGCGGACGTCGAGCCGCATCGTCTCGATCGGCGCGGACGGTCCGAACGGTGGGGTCGAATCCGACAGAGCCAGGTGTCCGCGCGGGGGTCGGCGGAACTGGGTCTCGCTCTCGACCGAACCGGCCGCGATACCCAGGAGCTGGAGGTCCTCGAGCAGCGGGATCGAACGCTCGGCGTCCGTGACCTTGAGCCGGGTCGTGCCCCGGACCAGCCCGGTGCGGAACGCGACCACGTCCGCGACGGAGCGGCCGACCCATTCCTCGGGGGTATCGTAGAGCTCGGTCGAGCCATGCTCCGGGCTCAGGAGCGGTCCCAGCGAGACACTCGGGTATCCGAACCGTCCCACGAACACCCCCGGCGGGGACGAGCCCTCGAGCTCTCGGCCTCCGACCATCGGGAGGGTCCGTTCGAAGGCGTGGTACTTGAGCAGGATCGGGCAGACCGGCTTCCCGCAGAGGAGCTGCGCGGACCGGCACCGCAGGCACATCGACGGGTCCTCGCGGAGGCCCGGGATGCTCCACGAGAGCGACGCGATCGGGGCCAGCCCCGGGATCGGGGGGGCCGACGGAGCAGCGGACATGCGACCGACATCCGTACGATGGACGACCGTATAGGCAGACGGCGGGGTCGTGAAACAGCCGCCCTCGGGGCCGAGGGAACCCCAAAGGACCGCGCAAGGTGCCCGATGGACCCGGTACCGAGACGCGGTCTGGTTCCCCTCCTCTCGAGGGGACCCATGCCCGAGGTTCCACCGTGTCCACGAGGGACCCCGATCAGGGTCTCCTGAGCTCAAGACTCGCCGCACCGGACTGGGCGGGTCCAGCCCCCGGTTCGCCGAGGTGGGCAGGTCCCGGAGGGCAGGGCTCAGGACCTGCTGAATGGCCGAGAGAACCGTGGGGGTCCCGGGCGAGCCGGAGCGGATGGCGCGCAAAGTGGTGGCCTCCGAGCTGTTGTCCGTCGACGGCGTGGTCGATGGCTTCGAAGACCTGTTCGTGACGATCCGTCTAAGACTCTGGCGAATGGAGGCATAGTGTGTTTCTATAAACAACTATAAACAATTTAATATAGTGTTGCGCAAGAGGCGTGGTCAGTACCCATGGGGGTGTGCACAATCTACTGGAGTCGAGTTCTATTCGACCGGACGCAACCGTGCCTCTACCTTGGCCAACAACCTCGGGTTCCGAGCGTACCGAGGGTAGACGGGAAGTTCAGCATAATAGGGGAGAGAGGCGATTATCCGTGCTTGCGCGTGGGAGATGAACAACCCTTGTCGGGATGAACGGCTGTCCTGAAAATATAGAATTCCTCCGAATCGGCCCCTGTCCAACACGGGGCGATACAAGCCGGACCGCGGAAGAACGTGGACTCGACCGGCACCAGTAGTAAGTCGTAGGCCCCCAGGGGCCACTGCAATCGTCCGAGCGCCGGACAAAGCGACACTCAACGAAACTCCCGAGAAGAGGGCTGTTGTTGAAATGATCCACACGTAAAGAAAGCCTGTTAGTATGGGGTAGGGACCGACCCGACCGTTAGAGAGGGCAAGAATGATGGCGACGATCGCCCAGAAGGCGACCGTCCAGGCCAGAACACCCACTCCTGCAATATGGAGACCCGCCCTCGCTACAGTGTCCTTCAAATTTCCAGTTTCAGGATTGGGGCTTGCGGAGGATTTTGTGTTCCAACCGGTCATGACGGCCTCACTCGATTCGGGCTGGAGTCCTATCCCCAGACTGAATAGGCAGTCAGCCCCAAGCCGATTCCATCAAACACCAGCACTACCCCGCTCAGTCCGAACTGTCCCTCCTTAAACATTCCGATCACGTCCATTAGTATCGAGACGAGGCCTATCGCAAGGGCAGTTCCCGCAATCACGATGTAGTCTTGAACGGTGTGATCGAGGAGCATGATGCTCCCAAATGTGGCGGAGGAATCTAGCAGCCCCTATGGTTTGATTGCGGTAGACGCTCTCGCCTGCCTCCTTTCTGTGAGTTCGTTGTGGTGGCCCAGCCCTCCAAGTGACTCGGTGATAAACGAAGTCTTCGCGGTTATGGGTGCGGTTCTTGCCACGATCGCATCCGGCATCGTCGCTGTTCTCGAGCCCGATCCCGTCGTGGCGATAATCGCGGGTCTGGCGGCGACTGTCTCCTGGGTTACGGTAGGCTGGGTGTACGTAAATGGATGACATCTCATCTACCTTTCAGAACACGGCGTGGCCGTGGGCATTCGTTTCGCTGCTCACGATTTGTGGCACGTTCGAGGTGGTCGTGATCCTGATCACTCTCGTAATGTTCCCTCACACGCCGAAGTTGTTGGAGTTCTACTTGGTCACCATTGTGATCGTTCTGTTACTTTCATTGTACCTTGCCGTCATGAGATCACTGGGCGCTCCGCGCCAAATCACCATTCACACGTGGGGCTTCGCAGGAACGATTTCTTACCCCAGGTGGACTGGGCGTGGTGTCCGTTCCTTTTCCATCCCTTTCACAAGCATGCGTGGGGTAACGCGATGGCTTCCCGGATGGACAGTTTCGACCGACATCCCGGCAAGGGACGTTCGGGGCAGGCTATACGTGACCGTGTCAAACGCGAACGCTGTCCGGATTCGTCAGGCTTGGGAACGGTGGAAGTCGAATCCAGAAATGAAAGAAGCAAGGCAGGGTCCAGCACCCTCTCGTTCCTGAGAGGCACATCGGGCATGAATTGGGTAGATTGAGCACACCCCCACGGGTACTCCCCACGCACTCGTGAAGCGAGGGCTGCAGGGTTGCCCTCGGTGCGTGGGGAGTGGGCCCGGGAGTGCGTTCAATCTCCTCAGATCTGACACCGGCCCTGTCTGTCCCAGTTCTCGAATCCAGACCGTCGCGTGGTATGGCCTGAGGTCAACCTCCCAGTCGTGCTCCATCGCGCGGGCCCGACCACCACGCGAGTTCGTCTCTGATCCACCCGCGGAGACGGTCTCTAGCTACGATTCCTCCCCTTGCCGCGGTTAGTTCCGCCCGAACCACTCCAGGTAGGGACCTCAACTCCCGTTGGAACTGCTCGACGGCCGCGAAATTCGGACACGCTCCGAAGATGGACGCAGCAGGTGGTTCGTGGTGAACCCAGATCGAGGCGAGGCCGGGCGACCGAATCCCCTTGGCCGCCGCCGGATCGCTGAGCCACACGTACCCAGAGTAGACGAGTAGGCCGGGCTCCCGGCGCGTATCCACGATTGGTGAAACACGGAGGAGACCGCGTTCCAGGAGAGAGTCACGTCGCCGTCGCACCGTGGTCGGGGTAAGGCGCGCCTTGGTCGCAAGTTCACGCAAGCTGGCCCTCGGGCCGTCCAACAGCGCTTCCACCACCCTCCAATCTAGCGGCGACACAGTCGACACAGCGACGTGGGTTTCCTGGGGCGCGTCCGTGAGCGTGGCGCGCTCAGGTGTCCCGTGGATGACCTTCACAAGTTCGGGCGGCGGGTCGACTCCGCCATCTTTCGTGAACGTGTCGACGATAAGCGTCCCAGGATCGGCGCGCGCGACGGCCACGACGTTGTCGACCTCCAGGATGTCGTCGAGTCGTGGCTCGGGTTCGACGGCATGGAACGGGTAGAGTTTCTGAACGCGACGCAGCGACGCTGCGGACGGGACAACTAGGTAGCCCGAGATAACGCTTCGATCTTCCATCTCGTCCAACCGACTCTTGACCGCGGTTCCCGTGAGTCGGAGGGCCCTCCCAATGGTCGCGTGAGAGGCAAATGGAGCGCGGACGAGTTCCGCGATGATACGAAAGTCAAGCTCGTCCATAGAACGCGAGTCGAGAGTTCGTATTTAAAGAGCGGAAAATCGCGAGCGGGTACGCGATGCGGTCCAAATCCCGGCTCGATCTCTGATGCCTGTCGGGACACCCGACGAGGTAGAGGAATGATGCCGGAGAGCAGGAGCGCGACCGCGAGAGGTGAGGGCCGGGCATGAGGAAGATCATCGTATCCGAGTTGACGACAGTTGACGGCGTCGTCGACTCCCCCGAACGGTGGCGGTTCAACTACCAAGACTCTCAACTGTTGCAGTATAGCGTAGAGGAACTCCACGCGTTCGACGCATTGCTCATGGGCAGGGTCACCTACGAAAGCTTCGCTGCTTTTTGGCCAAGTCAGAAGCACAACGAGTTCGGGATAGCCGACAAGCTCAACACCGCTCCGAAGTTCGTCGCTTCGAACTCTCTCAAGACGGCTACCTGGAACAACTCGAGAATCGTGAGCGGCGATGTCGTCGACGGGCTGCGCAAGCTGAAGAGTCAGCCCGGCGGAGACATTGGCGTCACCGGAAGCGTCGGACTGGTTCAATCGCTCGCGACGTCCGGCCTGATCGACGAGTATCGCTTGGTAACCTTCCCGATTGTCTTCGGTGGCGGTCGCCGCCTCTTCAAGGACGGGGCCAGTCTGCCGTTGACACTCATCGAGGCGAAGTCGTTTCCTTCGGGGGCGGTGCTCTCACGCTACCGGCCAGCCCCGGCCCAGTCCGCCAGATAGGGAGGGGGGAGAGATGACGTTCCAAGCGTACCTGGACACGATCAGGGCGAAGACCGGGAAGACCCCGAAGGACTTCCGGGCGCTCGCCCACTCCCAGGGTCTTTGCTCGCGGCCTGAGCTGATGAACTGGTTGAAGGCCGAGTACGGGCTAGGTTACGGGCACGCGAATCTGATCGCGGGAATGATCCTGCACGCCCACGACGAAGAGACCACTCCGGAGGAAGATATCGCGGCCTTGTTCAAGGGAGAGCGGAGTCGCTGGCGAGCGCCGTATGACGCCTTGGTAGGGAAGTGTGCCAAGTTCGGGACGGGGTTCTCGGTTGCTCCGACGACCACGTACATAAGCCTCCTGCGGGAGGGACGGAAGTTCGGGATCGTGCAACCGTCGACCGGCCGGCTCGACATCGGCATCAAGTTGAAGTACGCTCCGGCGAGTGGTCGATTCGGAGCCGCCGGTCGCTGGAATGCCATGGTCACGCATCGAGTCCGAGTCTCGGACCCCTCCGAGGTCGACACCGAGGTGGTGTCCTGGCTTCGGAAAGCATTCGAAGCCGCCTAGCCCGCGGTCCCAGCGGGGACGGTCCAGCCCTTTCTGACTTGGTCTGTCGTGCTGGACTTCCGGTCGGGTGGAGGCGTGGCGGCATGTTGACCAAGGGCGTCTCCGCACGCGCGGAGGTTCACGGTGATCAGCCATTCCTCGTCCCCTTCCGGTGTGAACTCTAACGGCGAACTACCCTGTGGATGTGCGTCCATTATGCCGATTTCTGCCGCGGCCTGGCCCGCTCTCTCTGTGGATGCAGAAGGCTCGCCCGCTCCGGGTCACTCGCCACTACCGTGAACCTTGTGTGGCGCTGCACCTCGGCGTTCCTGAGTGCCAAGAAATTGCAAAACCGGCTGGTCATGAAGCCTCCCTCCTTCTCGGGCGCGCGAACGGTGCCCTCAACGACGACGCCATCGTCGTCGTCGGTATCTGGATGCCCACCTCTCGGAGATTGTGGCCGTCGAAGTTCTGAAGGTAAGCGGTTTTCCCTCGAGATCCAGCTCCGCCGGTGGGCGCTCCGTTGAACCACTCAACCCACTCGGCGTCGTCGGCCAGCAGTCGAGCAACCTCGGAGAGGTCAGTGGCGGCCAGATCGGTCTCGATGAGGTTATTGTTTGCGCTCAGCCGCGCCAAGAGCCCTTCCTCACTGGCGAGGCCTCGCGTCGTGCGATGGAGCGACCTTCGAGACGATCAGAGTTTGCGCGTCCTTCACCAGCCCTTTCGTCACTCATCTGAGGCTCCATCCGGTCCGGCTGGCTCCCCACTAGGGGGAGGACCTCGCTCCCAAACCCCGGTCGGAGGAAGACTACACGAGACCAAAGACCACATCCTCAAATAGCGACGAGCGTGGTCGGCCGTTCGCGGGACTGCGGGGTAGCTTGGTGACAATGTCCAGGCACAAGTGTTCACGTCCAGCCATTGTCTGGGGAGAAAGCGGCCAGGATGACCAGTTTGAAGACTCCGGCGAATGGAGGCGTCAATCGTTGCTAGAAACACCGGAGAAACGAAGACCCGGACGGTTGCGCGCGAAGCATGGGCAGTACCCGAGGGGAGTGCTCGAGCTACTGTGCCCGAGCACATACAGAACAAGTTGGCCGCTATCCTTGGATGACCCATCTGGTCCATCCGGCACGAGGAGCAGGGCGTTGTTCGACCTTCAGACCTTGTGCTTGGGCCTGCCGAGTGATTTCGCTAAATGCGTCCTCGGTGAGATAGGTTTGGAACGGGCGACTGCCCAGTAGCACCCACATAGGCCGACCATATCGTCGGACTCCGGAGACTGAATCGGTTTGTTGAAGAACGAGTTTCAGGTCAGCCCCACTCCAATCCATTGAATGGACTCTCCCACTGGGATAAGTCAACCGCAGCCCCCGTTCAGTGACCTCGATCGACTCTGCTTGGGGGCTGGATCCAACTGCGAGGTAAATCAAGAGACTGCAAATCAGAATCGCGAACGCCGAGAAGGTCACGTCGGCCACTGACCAGGCAGCTCGCAGAGTGATTGAACTGAAGAGATAGAGGACTGACGCCACCGCGAGGACAGAAAGTCCGAGCATTACCCACCGTCCTATTCGCGCGGTGCGAGCCAGTGGATAGTCCCTAGTCGCCTCCAAGTCAAAAACTGCCAAGACAGCTTACCCCCTAGGCGGTCGATACCGTGTGAGTATCTATCACGAGGGCGGCGCCGTCCATTACACTGACAAGCACGTTCTGTAAATCGAAGCCCTCGTCCTTGATCGTAATCCCGTCAAGAATCAGAGACACTCCGTCAAAACCCACGGATACCACCGCCCCGGCTGTGGAACTGTAGTAACTGGCCTCGCCCGCAAGAATGATGGCGAGCACTCCGAAGACAGTCCCCCAAGTGTCAGTCCAGTCGGGTACGAAGCCGGTCTCCGAAGCCGTGACTGCATTCGTGGCGGCAACAGCTGTCGTGGCGATGCCGAGTAATGCAGCGAGCGCAGTAAGATACCATCCTGCGCTGTCGTTCGAGGTCTGAGTCCAGCCCGTGACCGACTTCCATTCGTTCGCAAGAGTGGGAGACACCGGGCTGACCCCTTGGAACTGCTGCAAATAGGCAGGTCCACCGTTGTTTGCGAGTCCCGCTGCCGCCCCTGTGAGAAGGATTCCCACTATGATTGGGACTAAGAACCCGGCCCCCAACGAAAGTCCTTCCATGACCGTGAACACTATTGTGAGCGCAATGGCCACGCCCGCGGCAAAGTAGAAAACTGGGCCTGTCACATTGCTCCAGAATCGGGAGGCGTCCGGAGCGACTGGTCTTCCGGCTGAGTAGTCGTTTCCCGCGGATTGGAGATTGGACGCGAGGTTCTGTTCGTACTGGCTCATCGCCCTCAGAATGGGGGCGAAAACAGCTGTTAGTAGTGGTTTGATGAAGTTGGTCGATATCCAGTCAGCGATGGACTTCACCGCGGTTGCGATCGCGTCCCCAATCTTAGTGAGAGATGAAGTCGCTGGTTGAACGACGTACTCGTCTATCAACCTCGCTCCAGCGAGCACAAGACTTCCAAGGTAAACAGCAGGTGCGATGGTGACCGACCACTCGAAGATCGCGACCGTCGTGAAACCGCTCACGACGTCTCCGGCGAAGCTGTTCCACGCCTGCGCCGCGCAGCCGAGGAGTCCCGAACAGGAGTTCTGGTGCTGCACCACCTGATGGGACGTCGGCGGACCAAAGATCGGGGTGTTCGAGGTCGACGTGTTCGCGAGTGCGTCGAGCACCACGTTGGGGAGGTCCAACGTGGCCAGCTGGGGCGCGGTCAA
>DATJUJ010000018.1:0-14810 GCA_035502475.1 Thermoplasmata archaeon | reverse complement strand
CGGTGTGCTTTGTGCTGGCCCTCGCCACCGTCAAATACTGACGGTGGGTCGGGGTGTCTGCTGTGAACAGACGCGAGCGAGAAATCGCTCGGCGTTATGAGGCTGACGGGTGGGCCGTTCTTCGGAACGGCGCGCCCGACTTCCTCATGCTCCGAGTGATCGAGCAGAACGGCGAGAAGGTCATCGCCGAGGTCCAGGCCGTCGAGGTCAAGGCCCCGGGAGACCGGCTCACCGTCGAGCAAGCCCTCTACCGGAAGGCGCTCGAGCAGCTCGGCGTTCGCTATCGTCTGGAAACGGTGGAGTGAACGAACCGTATGAAGTGGAAAGTGAGACTGGGACTGACCGACGTATTTGGCGGCGACGGCTACACGCGACCGATCACGGTCGAGTCGAAGAAGCTCGACCGGAAGAAGACCCGCAAGCTGACGGCGCACAACGTCGGCGGGCTCGAGGTCGAGACGAGTGTCGGCGAGGAGAAGATGGAGCAGAAGGAGGATGTGGTCCACACGTTCCGCGAGCTCGACGGGCACCGCGTGCTGCGGCTCGGCGGGTCCCACGGGAAGCTGTGGGGCGCCCTCAAGGACGCCACCGAGCAGCTCCAAACGATGGGTGACGAGGATTTCGCCGTCCTGTCCGCGTCGCGACGGCTGCTCGGCACGGTTCAGATCGCGCCCGTGTGGGTGCCCCTCGAGGGCGACGGCGTGCGGACCGAGCAGCTGCCGCAGAAGACGAACGGGATGCACGCGGCGATGTTCTTCCCGTACTTCGACGTGCTCGAGTCCGCGAAGTGCGAGGTCACGGTCGCGTTCCCCGACGCGCTCGCGCCGAAGATGAAGAAACTCCTCGGACACCTCGAGTCGATGAGCGTGTTCAACAAGCGGCGCACGACCGTCAAGGTCGTGTCCGTCGAGGAGAGCTAACCATCCCTACCGTGCGACCCCGGTCCGAACCGAGCCGCTCCACGCCCAACCGACCCATGCCGTGCCGTTCCGGCCCGAACCAAACCAGAAAAGAACGAGAGGAAGGGGTTGACCAGCGGCTGCGCGAGCTCACTGCGAGGTGAACAATCGCCTCAGAACCTGTTGGTTCGCCTGGCTGGTGATCCCGGAGCCGTAGGCGTCCGAGAAGGTCGCCGCGTCCGCGCGCAGCGGGGTGTTGGGGAGGTAGGCGTAGCGCCCGCCCGCCCCGCCGCGTCGCCCCGACGCGCGGAAGACGCCGCCCTGGAGCCACCGCACGAACGCGGGGATGAGCCAGCCCGCCGCGAGGGTGACGACTCCGTAGGCGATCACCGCGATCCGAGTCTTGGGGTGGGCCTGGAGGTAGCGCCCGTGGCCGGCCGCCGAGAGCGTCGCGATCGTCAGGGCACCCGCGCCCGTGACGGTGTTGATGAGCTCGCCGTTGTTCGGCCACACGGCCTTGACCCACGCCTTCCCGAGGGCACCCTGGGCGTCCGCGAGGTTCGTCGCGACGACCTGACCGGTGCCGGCGAGTCCGCCCGCCAGGGGGGCCTCGACCTCGGCCGCAAAGCCGTAGGCCATGCCGTTCCCGTAGCCGACCACGTTCTTCTACCCCCTGTCCACCGTCTCCGTTCGTTCGGGTGGGGGGCTCAGAACGGGGCGAGTCCGCCGCCGCCGCCGCCGAGCTTCGACTGGCCCTTCGCGCGGAGCGCCGACATCCGGGCGCCGACGGACGCGTGGCGGTCCTGGCGGTTCCGCTGCGCGTTCGCGTTCGCCTGCCCGCCCCCGAGGGCGGGTCGGCCGGCGAGGGATCCCTGGACGCCCGCGGCGACCGCCGGCAGCCCGCCGACGAATCCGGTGCGGCCGTAGAACTGGGAGGCGGCCTCACCGAAGTTCGCCTGGGCGATCAGCTGGCCGCCGCTCTCGGGCCGGTGGTATCGCTTGAACACCATCCCGGCACGGCGGGACCACGGGGCAGTTCGGCTCAGGACGACGCTGTCGAACGGGCTCTTGAGCTTCGTCATCGCGACGGAACCTCTGCGCCTCCCATCAGCGAACTTGATTTTAAACCTGATGCTTATTGTCGGACGTGGCCGAAGTCGCGTCGATCTCGAGCGAGCCCCCGACGAAGAACGAGGTCGAGAAGGAGCGCCCGCGAGGTCCTCCGCTCCGGTTCCACGACACGCATCAGGCGTGGACGCCGTGCTGCAACGACCGTCACCTCTACACCGATTCGCGCTCGATGATGTCGGAGTTGAAGGCCGCCGGCCTCCCCGACCCGCTCGAGCTCCTCACGCCGATCGAGGTACTCTTCCAGGGCGAGCGGTCGAAGCTCTTTGTGGTCAAGTGTAAGTGTGGGAAGAACTACATCGCGTTCATCGACATCGTCAACCGCGAGCGGATCGAGACCATGAAGAACGACATCCTCCCGTACAACCCCGAGCTCGCCGGGAACGCCGACTTCCAGAAGCGCCACCTCGAGCCGAAGCGCCGTGACGTCATCCTGTCGAAGGAGGAGTTCGCCCGCCGCGTCGCGCGGGAGAAGAATCACATGGTCCGCGAGGCGATCGAGCGGAAGTGCGACGCGGCCGGCCTGGGGATCCCGTGGGTCCGCACGAAGCTCGCCTACACGTTCGCCGCGGAGTCGACGTCCGCGACGAAGTCACCGTAGGTAGGGCGCCCGGACTCGCGTCAAGCGCTCGCGCAGCTGTCGCTCCTTCTGCTCGAGGAGCTCGGCCCGTGCGGTCGGCGACACGTACAGGAACGGTACCCGGAGCGCCTGGCGCAGGAGGAGCTCGCTCTCCATCTCGGGGACGGCGGCGCCGAGCAGCTCCGCGTAGAACCGCTGCTTCCGAACCCGGGCGGCCGCGAGCCGGCTGTCCGACGGGGACTCGAGCCGTATCGACGGGCGCTCGACCTGGATGCGCTCCGCGGCGGGCGGGAGCGGCCCGGTCTTCCTCATCCCGTATGCCTTCGTTGCGGTCTCGCCGAAGACGGCCATGTTCTCGAGCGCGCGCGGCGTGTCGGGCGGCGGGCGGAGTCGCTGGAACCGGACCTTCCCGTGGCGGACGACCCCCATGAGGTCGATGGTCTCCCCGGTGTCGGGGTCGACGACCGTTCGGATCACCGCGTTCCCCATCGGTCAGCCCCGTCGTGCATGCGGGCACACGCCCGTTCGTTGGCGCCCCATGTTGCAGTTGAAGCAGCGCACCTCGAGCTTGATCTCGGGTGGGTAGCCGTGCATCTTCAGCCACACGTAGTAACGCCAACCACCCCATCGCCCTTTCGGGTAGATGGACCTTCTGTGGGCACCGCCGTCGTTGTTGATGTGGTCGAGCGTTAGAAAGTCGACCTCGGTCTCTCCACAGCAAGCACACTCCGGGGGGTCGCGCGAGTAGTGTACGAGGACCTCGAGCTTGGTTCGTTCCCGCCATAGTCGGTGTTGGGCGTGCGCGCGACCGACGTTGGCCTTCCTCCATCGCACGCCGCGCGCACGCTCCTTTGCCCGCTGATCGGGCCGGTTACGGTAGGCGCGCTGGTAGGACCGGACCCGCTTGCGGTTTTGGCGATAGAGTGCTCGACGGCGGGCGCGCTGGGCGTCGGTCGGCACACCACGCGCCAACTGGTCTACGTTCTTTACCCTATTCCTCCTCGTCGTATTCTTCGAGGCCGCGAGGGGTCTCGACCGTCACTTCGCGGCCCGCCAAGCGCTGTAGTTTCTGGACGACTCGAACTTCCGACGTATCAGGGGCGTACAAGACATACGCCATCGCCTGTGTCTTCCCGGGCGCGAGGCGGAGGATCCGACCGATGCGTTGGGTCAGCTGGAGCTTGCCCGTGCCCGACGCGACGAAGACCGCGATGCCGACCTCGGGGACGTCGAACCCCAGCTGGAGGACATGGACGGAGCCGAGGACCCAGTAGGTACGGCCCCAGTTCTCGAGGAGCGTGCGTCGCTGGCGCTCGTCGGTGCCGCCCGTGATGGTGTGGCACCCGATTCCGTTGCGGCGAAGGAACTCGCACATCGTCTCGATCGCCGGCACGCTCTCGGAGAAGAGCAGGACGCGCTCGCGCGGGTGCTGCTGGACGATGCGGAGGAGCGCGCCCTCCTTGCTCTTGACCTTCGACAGGAGGAGGCGTCGGCCCGAGAGCGCGCGGAGGAACGCGATCGCGGCGTCGTGGTACTGGACGGAGCCGATGAGCGCTTGGACGCGCCGCGGGTTGCCGGTGCCGAGCTTCTTCGAGTTGAACGTGAGGATGCTGGTCAGCCGGTCATACTCTCGGCGCTCGGGTCCGTCGAGCGGCGTCGCGACGTCCCGCACCTGGACCGGGGTGAGCTCGCCGCGCTCGATCGCCTCGGCGGTCGTCTGGACGGCGATGCGCGGGAGGTAGTGGTTCAGGATGTCGAGGCGCGCCGTGTCGGGCGGGTCGGTCGCGGTGAGCGCGAGCGCGTACGGGTGCTGGCTGCTCTCGTAGATGAGCTTGCGGAACTCGTCGGCGGTCGCGCGGTGCGCCTCGTCGAAGACGATGAACGGGAATCGGCGGATGAGCGTCGGGTCGGCGAAGAGCGACTGGTACGTCGAGAGGGTGACGTAGCTCGGCTCCTTCTGCGTGCCGGTCCACACGCCGGCCTGGATGCCCCACTGAGCGAGCCGCGCGCGCCACTGGTCGACCAGGATGAGCGTCGGGAGGATGACGACGGTCGGGATGCGGAGGTCGTTGATGGCCGCGATGGCGATCTCGGTCTTCCCGACGCCGGTCGGGTAGACGACCCGTCCCTTGTGGTGCTCGTGGAACGAGCGGATGGCGGCCCACTGTCCTTCGCGGAGCGTGATGCCGGCCGGGACGTGCCACGCCCGGGTGATGTCGAGGGGGATGGCCCGCACGGTGAACTCGGCGGGCGACGGCTCGGCGACCTGCGGCCGCTCGCCGATCGTCTGCTGCGGCTGGTACGTGGGCGCGACGCGCGCGGGTTGCGGGACCGGGGCCGGGGCCGGCCCCTCGCGTCCCCCCTGACCGTACTCCGTGACCCGGGGCCCGGGCGGGTTCAAGCGCTGCGGCGGGGCCTCGCGTCGCTCGGTCGGGGCCGAGCTCGGCGGGAGGTAGAGGCCGCCGCCGAGGGTCGGCTCGCCGGAGTAGAGGCGCTTCTGCCGCGACGCCTCGCCGCCGACCCCGAAGCGTGTCTGCTGGAGTCGTCGGCGGCGCTGCTCCTCGGTCTCGTTCGGCGTCGCCACGGAGCTACCCCAGGATGCTGCACCGACCGAGCGTGACGGCGTCGTCCAAGTTCTTCAACGAGTCGCGGGGCGACCCGTTCGCGCGGCTGACGATGCGGTCGAGCTCGACCTCGGGGCAGCTGATGCGCTCGGCGTTCATCACGCCCTGGAGCAGGCCGCGCAGCTCGGCCTCGGGCGTCGGCTGGATGATGAAGTAGCGCGCCCGGGTCGAGAGCGGCGTGCCCTCGAACGCGTCGCGCGCGTTCGTCGTGATGATGAGGAGGTTGTTCCCCACGATGTAGTTCGGGATCTCGGAGTTCGCGCCCTGCGGCTGGAGGAGCGTCTTGAGCCCGGTGATGGTGGGTCCGGCGAGCTTGTCGACGTCGTCGAGGATGAGCACCTTCTTCATCTGGAAACCGGGGACGTGCCCGACCGCCGTCGGCACGGTGCGCAGGAAGTTCTCGATGCGCGTGAACCCGGCCGGGGATGCGAGCACCTGCCCCTGGATCTCGAGGTAGTTGTAGAAGGTCGGGTTGCCCCGCGCGCTCGTCACGGTGTCCGCGTACTCGCCGGGCGCGATGCGGTCGAGCTCCTGCTGCTTCTTGCCGAGGTAGTCGCGGGCGAGCGCCCGGGCGATCGAGGTCTTCCCGAGGCCGCCCCGCGTGCTGACGAAGATGAGGAAGGACGGGATGCGGTCCGTGCGGATCGCCGCCTGGAGCAGCTCGACCACGTCCTCGTTCCCCGTGACCTGGCCGAGCGTGTGCGGCTCGTACTTGACCTCGAGCGACACGTGGCCCATGACGCGTTCCTCCGCCCCGCCCTCGCCGCCGAAGGTCCGCTGCCGGCGCATCGACGCCGCACCGCCGGGCGCGACCGGGGCCGGCGGCGCCCAGCGGTCCATCCCGATCGTGAGCGCGCGTCGGTAGTTCTCGGGAAGTGCGGCCCAGCCGAAGGTCGCGACGCGCGCCGCCGACGGCCCGGTGATGCCGACCGCGGCGAGCGCGACGATGCGGTTCGTCGGGAGGAGGGATTGCCAGCGACGGCGGAGCTCGGTGTCGATGGCGGCTGGGGTCGGCGCGGGGGGCGCCTCCGGGATCGACATCTGCGCGGGCGCCGGGGCCGGCGCCTCGACGGGCGGGGGCACGTAGACCGGGGCGGGCGGCGGCGTGTAGGCGGGTGGGGGCGCCGGGATGAAGTTCGGCATGGTGGCGACCAGGCGCTCGAAGCCGGCGCTCAGGCCCTCCTGGACGCTGGCGCGGAGCTCCTCGCCGAGTCCGCGGATCTCTTCGCGCAGCTCCTCGGTCGGCACGTTGACCTCGATGTGCGGCTGGACGGCGGTGGGGCCGCGGGCGAAGGGTGGGAGGGCCTCGCGACGGTACTGCGGCGGGATGACGTCGACGAAGTCCGGGGCGTAGACACCGATCATGCGCGCCGCGGCCTTGTTAACGTCGGTGAGCCCGATGTCGGCGAACCGCGGGTCCTCGCCGCCCGAGAGCACGTCCGCCGGGTCGAGCGGGTACTCCTCCTTCGGCGCGCTGATGACGGAGACGCCCGGGCGCGGTCCCCGGATGTTGTAGATTCGGATGGATTCGGCGAGGTCGAGGAGCGTCTGCCGGACCATCTCGTGCACGACGGCCCACGTGGCGTCGGGGGATCCAAACGACACGTTGTGGGTCGCGACCAGGGTCAGGAGACGGCGGATCGTGTTGCCCATGCTCTGCGCGGACTGGGTCTTGAACTGCCCGTCGCGGACGTACGCGACGGTCTCCATGCCGATACGGAGAGCCTCTCGCTCGGCGCGAGTCTCGGCCATCTACGTCACCGCGGTCCCGGAGGGGGTTGGACGCGCTTCGCCCGGTACTTGGCGATGAGCGTGTACAGCGAGACGCCGCTGATGATGATGCCCGCGACCAGGCCGACCGCGGCGAGCACGTCGGTCGCGACGGCGAGGTAGGCGACCTTCTTCGGTCGCGGCGGCGGAACGGGCTCGTCGTAGTCGACGGGCGCTTCCTCCGCCGTCATGCGGACCTCCGCAGCTGCATCCACCGGAGGACGAAGAGCGAGTAGTTGTAGCCCCGGGACAGCATCCAGTACCGGACGGCCTTGTCGCCCTTCGATAGGTTGCACCCCTCGCACGCCGGGACCACGTTCGCCGGCGAGTCGAAGCCGCCGCGCGAGAGCGGAATGACGTGGTCGCGCTGGAGGCGCTGGCCCGGGACACGGCAGTAGGCGCACCGGCCGTTGAAGATCTCCTTCGCGCGCCGCCAGGTCGCGCCGGACGTGGTCCCCCGGCGCAGCAGCACGCGCCGGCGCACCTCGCCCACGGAGAAGAGGGGCGGCTCCACGTGGGGCGGAGGGGCGACCCGGCTCTTACTACTTCGGGTTCTGGATCTTCTCCATGACCCGGGCCGCGCCGCGGAGTCCGCGACGGCGGAGCCGGTCGGGGATGCTGGGCGGCGGCTGGATCACGCCGTCGCCCTCGATCTTCGCGTACGCCCGGAAGAACGTGATGAGGTTGAAGACGGTGCTGTTGAACCAGATGCGGCCCTTCGGGGTGTTGAGCACGGCGCCCTTCACGGGGTCGTCGCGTGCGATGTCGGCGAGCATCTGCGCCGGGTTCATGGCCTGCGCGAAGATGTGCGGCCACCAGATGCGGACCACGGTCTGAGCCCACGGACGGACGATCTCGTGGTCGAGCGCCATCCACTCCACGAGGAGGGGGATGACGTCGCGGTCGCTCTCGACGAACGCGCGGAGGTCCTGGACATCGAAGGACTCGAGCCCGGCGCGGAAGAACGTCGCCGCGGTCTCCGGGCTCGGGTCGATGAGCAGGCGAATCCGATCGCCGACGGACCTCGTCCAGAGGTCGGCGGCGAACTTACTCGCTTTGCTCGGCGCCCGCGTCTGGAGATCCTTCGGCTGACTCGGAATCGCCACTCGATGCCTCGGCGGGTGCGGCGGGGGTCTCGGGCGTTGCGGCGGGCGGCGGGTTGGCCCCCGTCTCGTACATCTGCACGGGGTCGACGCCCGTCCGACGGTAGTGCTCAAGACGCGCCGCCTCGAACTGCTCCCGGGTCATGGGAACGCCGCCCGGCCCGACGAACTGGTCGATGTTCGGGTCGAGCGGCGGGAGCTCCGGGACCTCCTCGGCCACCGGCGTCGCGGAGTCCGTGGTCGGCGCGCGGAGCTCGGGGCCCGGCACGGGGCCGGCCGAGGGCTGGATCTGACGCTCGAAGGGAAGCCGCGCTCCCGGAGGCATGATGGTCGAGGGTGGGGGACCCGCGGGGCGCATCGCACGCGGGGGCGGGGTCTGGGGTCGGCCGGGAGGCTGGCCGGCGTAGGCCGGCGCGTAGACGGGCGGACCCTGTCCCGGGGGCGGCATCCGCCCAATCGCGTCGGGGTTGTGCCCCTTGCCCGCGGCGTTGACGCGCGCGAACGCCTCGAGTCCCTTCGACACGGCGCCGGAGAGCTCGTTCGCGAGGTAGGCGATCGTCTCGACGCCGCTCTTCTCCGAACCGGGCGGTGGCGCCTGCGGACGGTTGCGGTTGGCGAGCGCCTCGAGCGCGGTCGCGACGGCGGCGGCCTGGTCGAGGGTCTCCTTGAGCTGCATCGCGGCGGACCCCTGCTGGCCCGGGGTCCCGTTGTGGATCGTCTCGGACAGGGTCTCGATGCGGTCCTCGAGGCCGCGGACCGTGTCGCGGTAGTCGGCGAGGCGCGCCTCGTTGCTCTTCTCCTTGAAGTCGGAGAGGGTCTTGTCCCGCTCCCGGAGCTCCTTCAACAGGTCGTCCTGGACCTTGTCGACGCGGGCGCGCATCTCCTTCTCGTACTCGCGGGCGAACTTGCTGCCGCCCCCGGACTCGTCGTCCCCGGCGATGGTCTTGAGGATCGGCGCCATCATGCGGTAGCGCATCGCCTGTTTCAGGATCGAGTTGAGCTCGAGGTCGTCGCCCTGGTCGTGGGAGCCCTTCGCGCCGATGTGGTCCTCGAGCCGCTCCATCCGCTCGAGCAGCTGGTTCAGGATCGGACTCTCGCCCTGGGCGGAGAGCCCCGGCGGCATGACGCCGCTCGAGAGCGAGCGCATCATGTACATATCGGTCATCTGGTCGAGCATCTCCCGGACCCGCTCGCTCCTCGACCCGGACGCGGGGGCCGGAGCGGTCCCGGAGGCGCCGTTCTTCGGCGCCGCGCGATGCGCGGCGCCGCGCGTCGCGAGGTACTCGTCCAGCGTGAGGCCCGCCTCGTTGGCCTCTCGGATCAGGCGTTTCTTCGCCTCGGGACTCACGTAGATCGGTTCTGCGGCCATGTTTCACCTCAGCCCGGAGGGAGCGCCGGAAGCGGCCCCACGGGTTGAGCGGAAGGGTCCTTTCCGAGGACCAGGATCGACAGCTGCTCCGAGGAGAACGGCCGTCCGGTCATGTTGGCGAGCATCACGAGCTCCATGAGCTCCTGCCGGAGCGTGCGGTGATCCCGTAGCTCCTCGATGAGGAGGTCCTGCTGCTCGACGCGCTGGCGCAGGAAGTGGACCTCGTCGAGGACGGTCTGCCACCCGGCGCGTTCCGTCTCCCAGTACTCCACGCAATCGGTGAGCCACTCGAGGATGTCCTCGTACCCGACCTCTCGGGCGCGCTCGTTGAACTTCCCCCAGGCCCACTCGCCCGTCTTCGACCATACGTCGACGGTCTCCGCCGCCATCGTGGCGGCGGCGTTCCCGACCTCGAGCGCGGCGCGTCCCGCGGCCCGCTTGAACACGGCGGACTTCGCGGGGGCGCCCTGGCCCGGACCGCCCGCTTCCGCCTCGTCCTCGCCGGGTCGGGTGAGGTCGAGGAATCCGTGCATCTGCATCCACTTCACCCGGTCGAAGACGGCGGTTTTGGAGAGGTGGACCCGCCGGCCGATCTCCACGTAGCCGTGACCCTGTTTTCGCAGAGCCAGGATGTCCTTGTCTTTGGCCGAGAGTTTCGTGAGGTCCGGAGGCGTGTCGGGCGCGTTCTCTGCCTCGTGCTCCGCGACCGCTTCCGGGGTCTCTTCCGGCGCGCTCGGGTCGCCCGCCACGACCGGTCCCGAGGCGTTCCGGGGCTTAAGGGCTCTCCACGGTCGAGCGACGTTGGCCCCGCTCGGTTCCGGGGGACCGTTCCAGGTCGTAGCCGGACACACCCGGACGCAACGGGATCGGACGCGCCAGAATCCGGCCGCGGAGGTCCGGAGCGGCCTGGTCCGGGCCCGGAAGGCCACGCGGATCGCGGTCAGGTCAGGGTCGGTCCCGGACGGGCCCGGAAGAGCCGCGCGACTTGCGGGGAAGACATCCCCGCGAGACGAGGGGCTCACCCGGTCGCGCGTCTACTCCGCGGGCGCCGGCCGCCCCGTGCCCAGTTGACCAGCACGCACAGGGTCGGTCGCGGCGCCCGCCTCATCGCAAGTGGGGCTCGTCGTTTGGTGCGACGGTCTCGCCCGGGGGATTCAGGCGGACCCGTTGCGCCGTGCGGCACGCATCACGAAGTAGGCGTTCGCCTCGCCTACGGCCTTCGTGGCGGCCTCGGGGTCCTCGAACGTCCAGTACTTCCGGACGTTGTCGTACCGGCCCCCGTGCGCCGCGAGGATGAGTTTCGCGTCGTACGTCGCGCCGAGTACTGCCGTGTTCGTCTTTCCATCTGCGCCGCTGGTCAGCGTAGCCACCGTCAGAGCGGGGGCCTGCTGGTTTTCGGTCATCGAAAGGAGGGGTCGGGGTTTGGTCGCAGACCCCCTCGCCGAAGGGGGCTGGAAGGGGTCGCCGAGGCCGCCCCAGACCTCGGAGGCCGAGCGGTCGGGTCCTCGGCCCTTTCCCCGAGGTCGGGGCCCGGGGGAGCCGAAATCACCCGACACCTGTACGTCAGAGCGGGCTGGCCGACCCCATGTGTCGCGGGGGCCAGTTCTTGAGCCAGAAGGCCGAGGGGAAGTCCGCGCTCTGCGAGGTCTCGCCGTCGCCGTTCAGGAAGCGCAACCGTTGGCCGACGAGGACGACTCGGAAGCCCGGTACGTTCATCTGCCACCAGAGGGTCGATGGGTCCAGCTTGACGAGGCAGACGATGGGCCCCTTATGCCGGGCCGCGCGTTCCAGCCACGGGCCGGGGTCGGAGTACGGTGGGTTTAGGAACACCGGCCGGTCGGTCGGCCACTCGCCCCGTCCGTCGAAGTTGCGGAGCCCGTCCGGGTTGGCGGCGCACGGGTCGTAGTATTCCTGCTCGCCGAAGATGAGTTCGAGGAGCCACGGCGGGGTTCGCCAGTTGTCGCCCATGCTGGAAGGGGTTGGGCTTTGGGTCAGGCGCCGCAGCCGTCGGGACCCTCGGGCTCGGGATCGGACGAACCCTCCGCCTTGAGCGCCCCGCGCCACTCGACCGAGACGTGGTGGACAGCCCGCAGGTGCGGGAGGACGTGATGCGCGCAGAGGCGCTTGGCGCACTCCAAGCACTCGACGTCCGGGTTGCGCCAGCACTCGACCTCCGGGTCCGCGACACAGTCGGGGCACGACAGGCGACGCTTGAGTTCCTCCTTGGTCATATACGTCCCCATCACCGCACCAGGAACCCCGGCCGGACGACGCACTCGTCCACCCGCGCGGCATCGTCACACTCGGAAAAGTCCCAACTCGCCGACGGCTTGTCGTACACCGCGCCGACCTGCTCCGCGTAGAACGCGAGCGCCGCCGTAGCACCGTTCTCCGTCTCGTAGACCTGCGGCTCGTGCACGACGCCGCCGTCCGCGAACGACACGACCCATACTTTCCGCGGCTGTCCCGCCGCTGCGTCTGCCATCGGGGGAAAGGGTTGGCCTTTGGGGGCGGTGCCCGACCTACGCGAGCGCCAGCACCTCATCCGGCTTGGCGATGATGATCCCGGCCTGCCGTTCGAGCTCGACCTGGTCGTCCGCGCCCTCCGCGTCCTGGGCGAGGCGCGCGACCGCCTGCCCCATGCCGAACGCGGTGTAGCCCTCGATGGCGAAGTAGCGCAGGAGCGCCTGCTTCCGGTCGTCGCTGAGCCCGAGCTTGACGGAGACGGCCTCCGTCACGTCGACGGGCTGCTCGATCGCGACCTCCTTCGCGGCGGTCATGCGGGCGACCATGCCGCGGAAGGTGTCGCGGTTGAAGACCGCGTCGATCGCGTCCTTCACCTGCGAGGCGAGGGCGGCGTCGGACAGGCGCCGCGTCTCCGCGGACCAGTCGATCTCCCCGCTCTCCAGCCGCGCGCCGAGGTGGACCTGGTGGAGCGCCGTGTCGGCCACCGCGAGGTTGAAGCACACGAGGCGTCGGACCCCGGGCTCCACGCGGTAGGCGCCGGCGCCGACCTCGCTGTTGGAGACGGTCAGCGACGGGACGACCCAGTCGTTCGTCAGCTGCTCGTTCAGGTCGGGGCGGACGAAGTGCGTGTTGCGTCCGTCGGGGCCGAAGAGCCCGCGCCGCTTGGCCTCGGCGATCTGGACCTCGGTCAGCTTGCCGAGGACCTCCGCGTGGCCGGGCACGGAGAGCTTGAGGTACATCCGGGTCTCGGTGAGCGAGCACTCGGTGACTTCCGCCCCCTGGTCCGCCGCGCGCTCCGCGACCAGCAGGGCCACGTCGTAGTTGTCGATCGCGCGGAACTTGTCCGAGAGGATCGCGCGGACCTTGCCGTCCGCCGCTCGGAAGAGTCGCCGCTCGCGGGTCGGCATCCACGCGTTGACGTTCTGCGCCAGGAGCGCGGGGTTCGCCCCGAGCATCTTGTCGTAGTAGCGCTGGGGGATCGCCGTCTTCTCCGCGAGCTGGGTGTGCGCGTAGGGCGTCAGGGGCAGGCGCCCGATGGTCGGGACGAAGATCTCCGCGTCGTCGCTCATCGTCACCGCCGTCGTGTCCGCCACCACGTCCTTCGTCGTCGCTTTCAGCCTCTCGAGGCGCTGGGCAAGCTCCGTGAGTGTGCCGCGCCGCAGCACATCCGGTCCGCCCGCACGTTGTGCGGGAACAGCTCTCGCTGCCATGTTCGTAGTCCTCCGACTTTGGGAAGGGGTTGGGGAAGGGGTTGGCCGCCGGGTCGCTCAGTCGAGGTGGGCGGTGTCGAGGAGCGCGTCCATCTCGATCATCACGGACGCCCGGGCCTCCCCCTCGGCCTCCGCGTCGCGGGCCCGCTCTAGCAGCTCGCGGCTCTCGTCGTCCACCACCTTGAACTTGGCGAGGCGCTTGACGACGTCCGCCCGTTCCCCGGCGAGGAGCTTCTGGATCGCCTCGGTCAGGTCGGACGGGGTCTTGCTCGCCTTGCCCGAGTCGGTGTCCGCGAGGAAGTTCCGCACGACGGCCTTCGCCTTCTTGCGGGCCGGGCCGTCGTAGCCGTCGACCACGATCTGCGCGTGCTCCCCGGAGGAGTAGTCGACCGGGACGAGCGCGAAGGTGACGTTCTCCTTCGTGCGGAGCGCCTCGGGGACGTTCTTCTCGCTCAGGTGGTACTCGACCGTCGCGCCGCCGCCGATCGCCTCGACCTTGATGTAGTCGACCTTGACGCCGGCGAGCCACTCGTTCAGGATCTCCTGGGGCGTGCTGATGCCGCGGAGGGTCCGCGTCTCGGCGCGGTCGATGGTCTGGCGCTTCGGCGCGTAGGACCCGATGTTCTCCCGCACGGAGCGACCCTTGCCCGACGCGAGCGACCACTCGTGGTGGTTCTGGCACTCCGCGAGCTTGTCGTACGTCTGCCCGACGACGTCGCCGCCGCACTTCGGGCACTTGGGGTACTTCGACTCCTCGATCTTCTTCTTGAACGCCGCGACCTCCTCGAGCTCGCGCTTGACGATGTCCATCGTGCGCTCCGCGTCCTGCGCGTTGGCGTCGCGGAAGCCGCCCCAGCGGATGTCCTCGCCTTCGTCGTCGAGGATGGCCTTCTGGACCTCGGCGGCGTACGTGGCGATGACCGCGGCCTGCGTCACCGTGAGGTGCCCCTCCTCGAGGAAGGGGACGAGCTCCGGGATGAGCGCGTTCAGGGCGAGCCGGGACTTGACGTAGGCCTGGCTCTTGTGGATGCGTGTCGCGATGTCCTTCGGGCTCGCCTTCGCGGCCTCGGCGTAGGCGTGGATCCCGCGCGCTTCCTCCATCGGGGTCAGGTCCTTCCGCAGGAGGTTCTCGAGCAGCTGGACCTCCGACCGCTCGGTGTCGTTGAGCTCGAGCACGCGGACGGGGACGACCTTCACGCCGGCGACCTTCGCCGCGGCGTAGCGTCGGTAGCCCGCGACCAGGTCGTAGACGTGCCCGTTCGCTTGCTCTTTCAGCGGGCGGACCAGCAGCGGCTCGAGGACGCCGTGCGTCTTGATGGACGCGACCAGCTCCTTGAACGCGTCGGACGACGTCTCGATGTCGCGGACGTTGGCGCCCAGGGCGATTTCGGCGAGGTCACACTCGGCCGGTAGGGTTGCCTGTTTCGGCATGGTTCCTCAAAGGTTCGTTCTCGGGTTTGGGGGAAGGGGTTGGGTCGCCGGGCTTCTGCCACCGGCTCGGCATGGGGACGGACTCCTCGCGGGGCGCGCAGACCTTGTGGTAGAGGTCGTCCCCGATCCGCACGGTCGCGCCCCGGATGAGGCGGTTACAATCCGCGGCGGCGCACCGCGGCCAGACCTGCTGGATGAGGGCGGGATCCCCGGCGCCGTCCATCACGAC
>DATJUJ010000017.1:0-10432 GCA_035502475.1 Thermoplasmata archaeon | reverse complement strand
GGGGTCGCTACCGGCCCACCGATCCGCCGCCTTCGTGAGCGGACGGCCCGGCTTCGAGCTCGTCCAGAAGGCCGTCGTCGCGGGGATCCCGCTCGTGGCCGGGGTCGGGGCGCCGACCCACCTCGCGGTCGACCTCGCCCGGGAGCTCGACGTGACCCTGATCGGGTTCCTCCGCCCGACCTCGTTCAACGTCTATGCCGTCCCCGAGCGGATCGTCGAGCGCGCGGCGGCGGTCGCCCCGGGCCTGCCGCCCGGGGAGTGACCGGCCGGCCACCGGAGCCGAGCGGCGCCCGAGTCGAACGCGGCTCCCAAGGAGTCTCCCGGGGTGCGGGCAGGGCCCCCGTGTGGGACCGTACGGAGTAGCTCCCTCTAGTCGCTGACGACCAGGTCGACCCGAAGGCCGTCGGCCACACCTCGGAGGAGATCGACGTCGCGGTCGGTGAGCCGAACCCGGGCCATCGCCTTTCGGAACGCTTCGGCGATCGGACGCGGCATCGGCGAACGGAAGATCGACTCCCACGCGGTCCCGAGGGTCCACACGCGCGAGTTGAGGGCGACGGCGAGCAGGTTGACCTCGTAGGTGGGTCGACTGGGCCGCTCGGGATCGATCCAACCCCGATGGCGGCTCAGATAGCAGCGGCGGCGCGGGGTCGGCGCAGCGCTGGAGAGGGATGGGATCGACGGGACCTCCGCCATAGGGGCACCGGTGCCGAGTGTGCGCCGAGGGATATCACTTCGGGCCGCACCGCGGGGCGGGCGGACCCAGCGCGCCGCGCGGATGCCGGACACTACGTCAAGGAGCTCGCCGCCCACTGCGGACGCGACGCTAATGGCCCCGGGCGCGGCCCGGATCGGCCGGAACTCGGCGGGCTCAGTCGCAACCGCACTTCGAGCAGGGAGTCGCCGAGATCACGATCGAGAAACTCGCGGCCGTGCCGCTGTGGTTGCACGCGTTCCCGGCGGCGGACGAGAGACCGACCTGTCCCTGGTAGGCGAACGAGTTGTGGCTCCCGATCGACGGCGTGGGAGAGGTCGCGATGTTGTCGGAGTAGAGGAAGGCGTTGCACCCGGAGGGCTCCGTCGCCGCGACCGACTCGTAGATCGAGACCGTCTGGTCGGCCGTGTTCTTGAGCTCGGCGTGGAAGCTGCACGACTGCCCGGGCCCGAGGTTGACCGCCGACTCGACGAGCGTGTTGGTCGACGACGAGATCGAGAGCGCGCACGCCACCCCGGTCGCGCTCCCTTCCGGGGCCGTGTAGCTGACCCACAGGATGCCGCTCGAGGATTGCTCCCCGCAGTTGCTGTCCCCGTGCGAGCCTTGGCAGCCCTGCCCGCCGTCGCCGCAGGCGTAGGCGACGACGCCCGAGCCGACGAGCACGGCCACTACCGCCGCCACGCCCACGACATGGCGGGGCACCCACCGTCGAAGGGAGAACGTCACGGAAACCGGCCCTCGAGTGCGGTGACCACGGAACTCCCCGTTCGGGAGCCGACCGCTCGTTACGGTGCGGTCCCCGTGATCGTCACGGTGAACCCGCAGCTTCCCGTCACGGTCGACGGGGCGCCCTGCGAGAGCTCGAGGGTGATGGCCCAGGGCAAGTACCCCTGCGACGGGATGGCCGTCGCACCGGTGACCGGGCCCTGGCCCCCCGCGCCGAGCGGGAATGCGGTCACGAACACGCTGTCTCCGTAGAGCAGGTTGGCGCACATCGCCGGCGCACCCGTGGTGGCGCTGATCGTCTCCACCGGGATCGCCTCGAGGCTCCCCAGGTTGTGGAGGCTCGTCGCGAACGAGCAGTGGTCGCCCGGCGCCAAGTTCGCGGCCGAGATCGTGAGCGTGTTAGTCGGCCCGACGGTCGCTGTGCACACGACCCAGGTGTTCGAGTCGGTCCAGCCGACGCCCGTCCAGTCCAAGGGTCCGACGGTGCCCGCCATCCCGGAACCGGAGATGAACGCGCTGGAACTGAAGGCCGCGAACCCCGTGCCCCCGACGGCAATGATGCCGACGATGACGAGCGCGGTGAGCGCGGCCTTCACCGGGTTGCCTCCCTCTCGACGGAGTTGGTCCGGCTCGAGCTTAGACCGAGCTGCCCGAGACCGTCACGCTGAACGTGCAGCTTCCGTCCTGGATGGACGCGCTGCTGCTCAGGGTGAGGGTCGACGTGTAGACCATCGTCCCGCCGCTCGCGCCGATGACGGCCCCGCCGAACGCGCCGGTGTAGGTGAAGTCCCCGCAGTCGTTCCCGCCGGTCATCGTCGGCGTGCCGGCGAAGATCGATCCGGGCAGGCTGCCCGTGTTGGTGAGGGTCGCCGTGAAGGCGCAGGAGCCGCCCGGGGCGAGGTTGCTGGCGCCCAGCTCGAGGGTGTCTCCGGGGTTGTTCACGTATCCAGACGAGACCGAGTCAGTGCAAGCGGCGGTCACGGCTCCGGGACCCCCCGCGGTGCCCGTACCGGCCGTCCACGTCAGCGGGCCGAACGATCCGGCCGCGCCCGAACCGTTGATGTAGGCGCTGCTGGTGAAGGCGGCGAAGCCGATCCCGCCGACCGCCACGACTGCCACGATCGCCGCAATGGCCAGCACTTTCCGATTCTGCATCTTTCCTTCCGTGGGTCCGCGGACCCGGTCGTCAATAGGTCCGGGGGGTTATACGGCGGTCCGAATCTCGTTCGGGATTGGAACGTACCAAGTTCGAAATTGGTCCCCGCGATGGCGCCGCCTCGTCCGCTCGGCAGGGGACCCCGGCTTCGGCGGATCGGAGGCTACCGCCGGGCCCGCCCCGAGGAGGTCGGGGCGTTGAGCATCTGCTCCAACTGGTCGAACGCCCGGTCGGCATCGAGCCACTGACGGGACCGCAGGAACTCCCGCACCTGCCGGAACTGCTCCAAGGCCTCCTCGAAGCGAGGGTCCGAGGGGCCCAGCGCCCGGATGCGGGTCGCAACGGTCTGCAGGCGATCGGTGGTCGTGACGGTGCGAGCCGCGCCGGCGGGCACGCTCGGGGGACTCCCGAAAGGGGCGTACCGGTAGCAGTACCCGACCGACCCGTCCAGCACGTAGAAGGTGGCCCGCGGCGCGTCCACCGTGCTCGCGGGCGGACGGAGGATCGGCTTTCCGAGCGTATCCGAGATCTTTACGAGGTCCTCCCAGCGATCGACCGCGATCGTCGATTTGGGGTCGAGCGCCGACGCGGTCTTCGCGATCGCCTCCTCGAACGGAGCGATGAGATCGTCCAACGGCGGGATCCGCTCGCCCTCGTCGGCCCGGGGCCGGAGGGCGAGCAGCCAGGCGACCGACGCGACGACGGCGGCCAGCGCGGCGATCGGGTAGATGTACGCGAGGAGCGGCACGGGGTCGCTCACCGCCGAGGTCGCGGTCACGCTCCCGGTCACCGAATCGTCGGTGAATCCCGCGCCGATGGTCGACGAGAAGAAGGTGAAGTTCGCCATGGTCACCGACCCCGGCGAGTCCGAGACCCCACCGAGGGCGATCGTGCTGATCACGGTCGAGGTCACCGTGAGCGACGCCTGGCTCGCGTCGTAGTTGAGCTGTCCGTCGATCTGTGCGACGAGCGCCTGGACCGCCGAGACGTTGATCGAGTAGAGGTCCTGCCGCGACACCGACGTGGCACCCGAGGACGTCGAGTCGTTGACCTGCGTGAGGATCGGCTTCGACCAGGCCGCGGTCGACAGCACGACCGTGAACACGTCGATCGTCCCGACGGTCGCCGGGGTGCTGATCGAGGTGGTCGTGGCCAGGGTCACGTTGATCGTCCGGGTGATCGCGGGGAAGAGCGTCGCGTTGCCCCCGCTGACCTCGGAGCAGTTGCAGAGGTCGTTCGGGAGGAGCGCCGCCGAGAAGTTGCCGGTCCCGCTCAGTCCGTAGTCGGCCAGGGTCTGGGTGGTCGTGCCCGAGGGGGCGCGCGTCGCCGAGAGCAGATTGTAGCCCGCCCAGATCGCCGCCAGGACGAGGACGAAGACCAGGACCGAGGCGACGGTCCGCTGCGTGTGTCGCTCCATCACCTGCTCGGCCGTGGGACGAGAGCGACCACCAGCGCGACGAGGACGATAAGCGCAACGGCGAACAGTGGGTCGAGGATCAGGAAGCCGAGATCCGGTACCCAGGCGACCGCGCGGCCGATGACATGGGAGTACGGGACGTTGCACGGATCCGGTGAGGGGTTGGCATCCCCTTTGGTGAGATACACCGGCGACGAGCCGCTCTGGAGGATCTTGTACACCCGATGGACCGTCGGAGCCGGTAGACAGCTCACGTCGAACGCGATGATCGTGCCGACGTGGATCTCACCGGGGGTCGCCTTCTCGAGCAGTACGAGGGTGCCCCGGTGGAACGTCGGCACCATGCTGCCGGTCGCGATCGCCAGGATCGGGGTCGAGGGCGTGCCGGCGATCGCGGGCAGAGCGACGTCCGCCCCCACCACAACGAACGCGATCATGACCGCGGCGACGACGAGCCCCTGAGCCGACCGGCGATTCTCGGCCCGCTCGCGAAACCGAAGCCGTCGGGGGCCGATCGGGCGGTCGAGGTACTTCTTCGCCTGGAGGCGCGGCTCGCGGACCAGCACCGCGACCGCCCCCAGCACGACCCCGCCCGCGATGAGAGTGGTCGCGAAGCTATCTTCCCAGTTCGGAAGGTTCGCGGCATAGGGGAACAGCTCCCCGATCCAAAGGATGGCGGTGGCGAGGGCGACCGGACCCAGGAGGCTCCACTGGGCTTTGTAGAAGTAGAGGGCCAGGGCGAGGCCGAGCACGAAGTCCGTGAGCGTGGTCGTGAACAGGAGCTGCACCGCGAGATCGGTCCCCAGCAGACCCAAGCTGACGAAGTCGGTCGTGGCGATCGCGGAGAGACCGGCCGAGATCAGCATCGCGGGCACGATCCCCATGCGCTGGGTGAGGCGGCGGAACAGGAGCCCGAAGAAAACCGCGCACTCGGAGACCGCGATCAGCGGGGCGTAGAACAAGAGGTAGCCGAAGCCGAAGGTCGATACCGGGACCGTCTTGCCGAACCCGAACGCGAACCCCGGCTCGAGCTCGACGACGAGGTACAGGAGCGCGAACAACGTGGCGAACGTGAGCGAGAGACCGACGCCCCCGCGGACCGTGAAGCCGTAGTCCCGCAGGGGCCGACGCTCCCACCAGGCCGTCAACGGCACGAGACCGAGCACGGCGAGCGGAGTGACGAACGCCGCGACCAGGTCCGGGTTCGTCCCGAGGCTCCCCGAGAGCTGCAGGTACGCTTGATCGATCGCGACCGCCGCGACGGCGATCACCACCGCCGTCCACACGCTGGCCGTCCGGGGCGGCCCCCGGATGGCCGGGAGCGGGGCAGGAGCCACTCCAGGCAGGCGTGCGGTCTCGTTCATCGATCGGCGCTCCGGCCGTCGATCTCGGGCCGACGGCTCATCCCCCCGACGCTTCCGTCCGTTCGCCCCCGCACCATCGCCTCGGCGGACCCGATGTCCCGGCCCGGCGCGGAACCGCTCGCGGGCCGGTTCGAGCGCCGACGGCGCAGCTTCGGACCGGGAAACGGAGCGGGCATGGGCGCCGCGGGCCTACTTCGCGCGCGAGTTCGAGGACGCGTCGACGGGGAGCGCGGTGTCCGGCTCGCCGCTGCGCACCAGCGCCAGATCGAGGAAGTCCGACCGGCTGAGCCACGGGGGGAGTGCCATGCTGGGGCGGAGCGCCTCGGGGGCAGCGGGGCTGGCCAACGAAGTGCGGGTCGCTCGGCCGAGCGAGTCGAGCGCCTGACTGAGCTCGTTGCGGACCGACAGCACCTCGTCGATCGCCTTCAGCGCCTGGCTTGCCTGGGCCGTCAACGCGTAGCCGCCGGATCGGGATACGATCAGGCCCCGTTCGAGGCAAAAGTCGGCATAGCGCGTGAACGATCGACGGTTCAGGTTCGCCGCGCCGATGATCCGCGTCTTCTTCTGACCGGCCTGCGTCGCCGTCAGGAAATCCCGCAGCACCTCGATCTTGCTGCGGTACTTTCGACTGCGTTGGCCCGTCCGCTTTGGCATTTCGGGTCCCGGTCCCGGTGCACCGATCCGATCGGTGCGGCAAGGGGCCCATCCAGTGGGGCGAGTTAAACGTTTGGAAAGTGGTTTCGAAGGACGGCCATTGCGCGACGTGCGAGAGTGTAGCACGAGGCGTTCCGACCTCCCCGGAGCGGCCGGGGCCGGCCCCCGCGGTCGCGAGGTCCCACAGCTCGGGGATCTCGCCCCACCGGTAGTATGGACGAGCGCTCATCGCCGGTGAGCATCGGTTATCTGCCGGCCCCCGCCTCCTGCCGCCGTGCACGGCCCCTCGTCCGAAGCCGCCCTGACGACCGCCGTCGAGCCGGTGGTGGTCGCGGAGGAGCTCCGGCACTCCTACGACGGCCGCCGGAACGCGCTCGACGGCGTGAGCTTCTCCGTGGGTCGCGGCGAGGTGTTCGGCCTGCTGGGACGGAACGGTGCGGGCAAGTCCACTCTGATCAAGGCGATGACCACGCTGATCCAGCCGACCTCGGGGACCCTGCGGGTCCTCGGACTGAACCCGGGCCGCGACGGCCAGCGCATCCGGCGGCGCATCGGGGTCGTCCAGCAGGGGGAGTCGTTCGACTTCACCACCGTCCAGGGGAACCTCGACGTCTACGGCGTCCTGTGGGGGGTCCCCCAACCCGAGCGCCGACGGCGTCGCGAGCAGCTGCTCGCGCGCTTCGGCCTCGAGGAGGTGCGCAAGAAGCGGGCGTTCGACCTCTCGGGCGGTCAGAAGCGGCGGGTGCAGGTCGCGCGGGAGTTCATGCACGACATGGAGATCCTGTTCCTCGACGAACCGACCGTCGGGCTCGACGTGATCATGCGCCGGACCCTGCTCGACTCGATCCGGGACGAGGTGCGCCGGGGGCTCACCGTCGTCTTCACGACCCACAATCTCGAGGAGGCCGACTACCTCTGCGACCGGGTCGCGGTCATCGACAACGGGAAGATCCTCGCGCTGGACGGCGTCGAGAACCTAAAGCGCCTCTACGGCGGCAAGAAGACGATCGACCTCACGGTCGCGGGCGGGGACCCCGGGCGGTTCTTTGCCGCCCTCGCCGCGGCGCTCGGGGCCCGCGCCAGCGTGACCGCGAAGGAGGGGTCGGCCGTGATCCTGATCGACGACCCCAAGGACGCCCTGTCGACGATCGCGGAGCTCTCGCGCTCGATGGGCGTCCAGCTCGACTGGCTCAGCGTGCGGAAGAACACGCTGGAAGACGTGTTCCTTCGTTCGGTGCGGGCGGGAGGGGAGACCAACGGCGCTGCCTAACCTCCTCCGGCTGATCTACCGGAACATCGTCGTCAACACCGATCCGGGGAGTCTCACGATCCTGGTCGGGCTTCCGGGGATGTACCTCGTCTTCTTCGGGTACGGGTTCCAGTCGCTCGCCGGCGCGGGCACGCCGGGGTCGAGCTATCTCGAGTTCCTCACGCCGGGGATCATGGCGTTCCAGGCCGTGATGGCCGGCACGGTCGGTGGCGGCATCCTGTGGGCGGACCGGCGGTGGGGGATGCTCGCGCAGCTGCTCTCGGGGCCCTTCACGCGCCTCCAGTACCTCCTCGGGATCATGCTCACCTCGATGCTGTTCGGCCTGGGCGGCTCCGCGGTGATGCTCGGGGTCGCCTACGCCCTCGTGGGCCGCATCCCGACGCAGCCCGTCGCGCTGGGCGTGATCTTCGGCTCGATCGTCGTCGGTTCGATCTTCTTCGGCGCGCTGATGCTGCTGCTGGCGGCGCTCGTCAAGTCGAACACCGCGTACAACAGCATCCAGATCCTGCTGATCTTCGTCGTGAACTTCGCGAGCACGGTGTTCTACCCGGAGAGCGGCTCCCTTCCCGTCGCCCTCCGCGCGCTGTTCGACGTGAACCCGCTCACGTATGTCGCCGACGCCGTGCGGGGGGCGTACTCCAGCACCCTGACCGTCACGGACGGCTACCAGCTGCTCCTCCTCGTCGCCGAGACCCTGGTCGTCCTGGTGCTCGCCGTACGGGCCTACATGCGGTCGGACCTCGCGTACGAGTGACCGAACGGGGCCCGCACCCGCCTCCGAAGGCGGGACCGGCCGGAGGTGACTCGACGACCTCCTGGGGGGGCTCGAGAACGCCACGAAGTCTAGGGTTCGGAGTGGCGCGCGCCCGTGGGGGACCCGAGTGACCCCCGGTCGACCGCGGGAGAACGCACGCGCGGTGCGCTCACCGGGATGCGCACTCGGAGATCGTTCAGCCTTCCGCCGAAGACGCACCGGGCCGGCGCGCCTCGCCCCCTGTTCCGCCGGGCCACCCGGGGTGACGCTCTCCCTCGGCCCCCGCCAACCTTCGTTCGTCGAGCGGCGACCCTCGGCAGCGGTCATAGTGGCCCGCGTCCATTTCGGGAGCCAGCAGTGGTCCCAGACCAATCCGGTGGCGGTGGAGACGTATCGTCTCGGCAACGGTTGGTGGGGCGGAGGTCGCCCGCAGCGGCTCCTGGTCGAGTTCGGTCGTTGCGGGCTCTTGGGTGCCGCGGGGGTTCGGCCAGTCGCCGACGCTGTTTTGGGAACAAGCGGGATCGTTCTGAATGCCTATCAGGGGCCGTCGGGTTGTGGGAACGTCGTCAACGAAGGCCCACCGGCCGTGTTGGCGACGTACCATCTCAACTACTCGCTGGTGAGCATAGTAACCTCCGGACCGACCACCGTTACGACCCTTTCCAGCGAGACATCGGCGGGGAACGAGACAACGGGGATCGATCTCGATCCCGCGGGAATCGTGAGCTGGTTCGTGCAACTCGAGCTTCGGGGCTCCTCGGGTGCCGAGCTTCCCGTCGGCACGTCGCGGTGTCCCTCGTGGACCCCGGATGCCTCGAGCTGCGCGGCCAACGCGACCGGCGGGTATGCCGTGCTCTCATCACAGAACGGTACCTGGCTCGACAGTTTCGGCGCGAGCGCCACCGGTGCGAACTGGTCCGTGCCGAGCGTGTCGTTCGCGAGCGATCAGCAGTTGCTGATCGTTTACCCGTCGGCCTGGTCGCTTTTGGGGACCACCCTCATGGCCAGCCCCCCGTCCGACGCCACCCCGGTGGATGGAACGACCTTGCTCTGAGCGCGCCGCGCCCTCCCCCAAGCCCCCACCAGGATACCTGCCGGAATCTACGGGAGTACGCGTCACCTGACCACACAACATCGGGAGTGGCCAAGGGGCCGTGCTACCGACTGCGTTACCGATACTCGCCCACGCTGGGCCCGGGGCCGGTCGGACCGTCAGAATCAACCGCGCCGGACGGCCAACGACTTCAACCGGTGGGTTCGGGACCCCGAAACCTACTCTGGAATTCCGAACTGCACCACCTGAGCCGTCCCCAACCTGGGGAAACCGAGGTTCGGTGCCGGGACCCTAAGCCTATATCCGAGCTTGGCCCAATTTCGCAATGTCGGGTACCGTTCGAATGGACGCTGGCATGTCGGGGCAGCCTGCTTCTCGGCCCCGTCGACAGGCACTGATCATCGGGGCGATCACCGCGACGGTCGTTGCCTTGCTCGTCGTGGTCAGTGTCTCCGTCGGAGGCTACCCGTTCACGCACTCCGTGTGCAAAGTATCGAACATCGCCGAAAGCGGGCCCACCTGGGTTCCGCTTACCCTGTTGAATTCTCCGTATGGCGGATCGGCCTCGGTCCAAGCAAGTATCCCGGTCGGTTGGTTCGGGTCTTCGCCTAATAGCAACCCTCCACAGGTCATCAGCGGGTCCGGGACCAACGGATCGATCTGGGGCGCGTTCTTCGAGGTGAATGCCACGCTGTATCGGGATGGGGCGCAGTCGGTCTGGGGGCCGGGTCCCGCAAATGCTTGCTCGGGATCCTGGTCGCTTACTCTCGAGTCCCTGACCCCGTCCCATGGGTTCCAGGGAGAACTCTTCACGTGGAGCGGCGCGCCGGAGTTCGGACCGAATAGTACGTCCGATGTTTCCGAGCCAGAACAAGTGCACTTCTACGATGGACCGGGGGGAAACTCTAGCGTCTTTCACAACGGGTTTGTCGGTGCGAACCAAGCCAACCTTTCCACGTGTAACGGTCTCCCAATGTCGATCTCGATCAGGTCGAGCTCGCTGACCACCTGGATTAACTTTAATTCCGGGGGCTCTAGCACTATGGAGCCCGTTTCGCTACCCTTCGAGCAATCGTTCGAGTACAATCTCCCCGCGAACTTTGGCACTTGGCAGGTGGACAACCTCTCGGCCTCGGGGGGTCCCGGCGGTGGTTGGGCCTTCAACTTCCTAGGGCCCTGCAGCTAGTGCCGCGTCTAGTGGAGTAGTTCGAGGTTTCTGACCTCGACCGCAAGTACTTTCCCGGGGGAGGCGATAGCCTCCCTCCGATGCTGCGGGTCCGCGAGCTCTCCGACGAGGAGGGCCAAGCGCTCAGTCGACTGGT
>DATJUJ010000016.1:0-90971 GCA_035502475.1 Thermoplasmata archaeon | reverse complement strand
CTCGTCAGTCGGCTCATGGCCCGCCCCAAGGGGAATCCAGGTGATCCCCCCGGAAGTCATCCCCTGCGCTGGATTGGGCGAGAAGAATGCCAGCAGGGAGCTCGCGCAGGGCTGGGACTCTCCCGATCCTGAAACGGTGGTGTTAGCGGCGTCGAAGACCGTGAGGTTGCTGTACGAAACATAGTAGACGCTCACGTTTCCACTCCCGACCACCGTGAGCTGTCTTAGGAGAGAGGTGCCGTAGGGTGAGCTCCCCCAGATCGTAACAGAGCCTGACTCAGAACCGAGATAGGGCGCGGCCACCGCAGCGGCCGGATTCCACGCCGTGACGTTTCCGAGCGCGGTCTTAATCTGGCACTCAACGTGCGTGTCTCCGAACCAGCCAGAACCCGGAAGCACCGCGGCCCCGACGAGCAGGATTCCGGCCATGACACCTGCCGCGACACTTGCCGAGGGGCGGAACATCATGTGACGCAACATCTAGCGACCACACCGCTGATAACCATTAGGGGCAGCCCCCGAATGGGCAGAGCCTAGCTGGAGTCGCTCCAGACGGTCAGCGTAAGTCCCGTGCCGGTGGACGTGCAACCAGCGATGGTGTAGTAGTGATTCGTAGGGTACGGTCCTCCGATGTTGATGGAAATCTCAAAGTTGTTGGACTGGGTAGTCGTGAGGCTATACGCCCAGGTCCCGCCTACGTTGCCCTCCTGAGTCCCATCTAGGTAGAAGGGGATGCTCACCCCGACCGTCTCACCGCTATTGCCGCTGAATGAACCTCCGGCTTCGAACTCGAACGACTGTGGCACGGTGTTGGCGACAATTTCGTAGTGGTAAATGTACGCATCGTATGAATTTGAGTAGCACGCGCCGGACGGTGAATCCGGCTCGACCGCTGAGTCCTGCATCGGTCCTCCAGAGACGTTGCCATTCCCGGGGTCACTCAGCGCCCCCCAGAACTGACTCCATGCGACCCATGGGGTCCGGTTTCCCAAGGCATCGAAGGCTATGTCACCCGTAACGTTCGGGGTCCCCCATGCCTCCCAACCCGGTTCTCCCTGGTTGTCGATGCAACTCCCGGATCCGATTGTTTGGGTGCGTGCTTCCACACTTGAGACGGAATAGGACACCCCGAACAGCAATCCGCTCATGCTTGTGGAGCTCTGCGACTCCATCGTGGTCTGTGAACTGGAGCAGTAACTCACGGAGGCGTATCCCGTGTCCGAAAACTCGGCGGTCGTAATAATCGGGTGGGCGGCCCGTTCGACCGGTGCCAAGTTGAAGTTGATGTCCTGGAGTCCCCATACAGCGAACGAAGCGTTCCAGTAGCCATCCCACTGCGTCGAACTACAGGGGTAGAGAGTACAGCCCGACGACTGATTGTAGTAGCTAAGTTGCCAGTTCTCAACCTGAACTGAGTACGGATCCCCGCTGGGGCATGCGTAGTCTCCTCCAATAACGGCCACGGTGAACCCTGGAGCAGGTATCGCGTAGACGCCTGCAGAGTTTGTGACCCCGCCGCTGGGGTCACTCAGTTCATCACCAGTCAGCCCGAGACATGAGGCGATGACATACACACCGGCAGGGGCGTGGGCTCCAGTGTCGCTCATCACCTTTCCTGAGAATAGGGCCATTGAGTCAGCCTTGGTAATCCACTGCCCATTGTAGCTCGCGGAGTTGATGCACAGCGAACCGATGACGTCCCTAGGGGCTGAGAGCTCGAAGTAGTACGTTGTACTTGGCTCAAGAAAGTCCAAGAACACCGAAAAGTGACCACTACTGCCGTCGACCACTTGCGACGGTTCGAGGTATGAGGTGGTGTTTCCCCAGTAGAGTGTCGTAGGAACGGTGTACGACTCCGTCCATGAAACTGTCACGTTCGTGCCTGTGGCCGTTGAGCTCACCCCTCCGATAGTATTGTTCTCTTGAATGCACTGCATAGCCGGCCCGGCGTGGACGTTTGGGACAGAAAACGCAACCGCGGCCAGCAACGCAACCAGCAAAGCGAGAAGAGTGGCGGGTCTAATGCCATGAAGTCGAGTCGGAGGGACGCGGTGGCGGAGGCCTGAGCGATCCGGGCCAAGACGTTCGGGAATTTTCTTAGACAGCTTCCTCAATCCCATTGTGCGATTCTCCATGATGAGTTCCGCAAGCGACGTTGTTGTTCGCCGCAACCAATGCTAACGCTACAGCCGCGTGATCCACGAACTCACTCCCACTGGCTCCTAAGAGCCTGTCCGAATACCTAACTCCTGAGCTCGACCCGAGCGTGTTTCTCGGAGAATTGTGAATTTGCCTCACCCTTCGCCCGGCAGCTCGCGCACAGAAACAGGATGCTTCGGTTCTCGATGTGGTTGAGGGCCATCCATCCGTCCTCGAGCCACACTCCCTGCTTGTAGGGGAGCTTTCCCGGGAGGATCAGCGCCGTCTCCTCGTCACAGCCGGTCCCTGAGCAGTGGATCGGTACTGGTAGAACCTCGGTCGGTCGTCCACGGGCCGCCTTCCCCTTGGGCATCAGGGACCCGATGGGTCCCGTCGTTAAAGGGTCTGACGGAACACGATGGTGGCACACGCGAACTGGACGAAGGCGAGGTAGTTGCCCACCTTGCGTTCCCAGCGGATCAACAGCCGTCGGAACTGGTTCATCCAGGCGTGGGCGCGCTCCACCACCCAACGGTGGGCCTTCCGTTTCCGATTCCGCTCCATCTCCAGCGCCTCTTCTCCCCGAGAGCGGATGTGGTGCGTGAAGCAGTACGCCTCGACCACGATGCGCACCGGATCGTAGTCGTACCCCTTGTCCATGCAGAGGTGCTGGGAGACCACCGGCGGTAGGACCCTTCGCGCCTCGAGGGTAGGCGCCACGAGCTTGCAGTCGTTCCGGTTGGCGGGGGCGATGGCCACCGCCAACGGGATGCCGGCGCCGTCCGTCAGGAGGCTCCGCTTGGTGCCGCTCTTGGCTCGGTCCGTGGGGTTCGGCCCGGTGGCCTCTCCACCGAGGGGAGCTTTGGTCATCACCCCGTCCATCGACTGCCAGGTCCACTGGATGCCTACTTCGCGATCGTAGACGAGCAGGCATCGCTCCCACAGGCGGTCGAAGACGCCGGTTCGGGCCCACTCCTGGAATCGGTCGTGGAGCGTGGTGGCGGGCCCGAAGCATCGAGGGAGGGCCCGCCACGGGACGCTGGTCTTGAGCACGTAGAGAATGCCCTCCATGCACTGTCGATCATCCCGTCGGGGGCGCCCCCCTCGAGAACGGGGAGGACCCTCGGGAAGGAGGGGGAGGATCAGGGTCCAAAGCTCGTCCGGCAGACGGTAGCGCGGGTCAATCTGGCTCACGTAGGGGGCTACGGGCACCCGGTGAGATCGTCGGTCGTTCGATGATTTACAGTTCGCTCGACCAGCACCCGAGATTCACATCAGTGGAGAGGTTTTCGGACAGGCTCTAAGGCGAGTTCTTTCGTGAGATACCATGCCGAAGTCAGCAACGCTCTGCTAGTACTTAAAATTGCAATGGATTCCGAGTTCCGTGCATCTAGGTCTTCGAATCTGTGAATACATTCATGGCGGCCTCAATACTTTCATGGGATGTCCCTGGGGCTCAGACGGAGGGTTGGGCACGACCTCTGAAAGACGAAACCACTTACCCGGAGTGATGACCAGACTTCTTGGGAGGAGCGCGGCGGAGGGCACCGGATCCACGCCGGAGTCCACGTCCGAAACCAACGTGAACTCAGCCCGCAGGCGCCCCGGCGTGTCTGCAGTAGGGGGGATTCTCTGACGGGGAGCTCCGGAGTTCAACTCTCAACGGTGGCTGTGGCGAACGCGGGGAAAAGAGGATGTCGACCAGAAAGTGCGATCCTCTGTCTGATTTCGGCAACGGAATTCCCGGCTGACATGCTCGATGGCTAAACGATTCCCGAGTGCGGATCTGCGGAATTCAGATGCGACCGGATAGGGTATCGAACTGCGTCTGATTGCAGAGGGAGGAGTAGCCTTCAACCGGAGGGGGTTGGCCGGCCATAAGGACTGGAGTGGGGGGGGTACTCCCTGCCTCGAACTCTTGACAGTGGGTGTGAACCGTTAACGGCCACCCCGACTTTTCGTGAAACCGATTCAAGGCCGGGAGGACTCTTGATGGAGCCGCTGGTGCGGAGCGACTTCACAGAACGGATTGCAGAAGGAAGGTTTAAGCACAACTTCTCGGGACCGCCCAACAACTCGCCACCGAAGCTATGCCTCGAGTGGGCCTTGCTACGTTGGTGAAGCCACTGTGAAGGCGCCCACTGTACCCGATGAACTCGCAGCGTTCATTCAAGCGTCGGTGAAGAACGTTGGGCTGAAGAACGAAACGCTGGCGGACTTTGTCAGATTTCTCATTCAAGGTCTTCCCATCATCGCGGCCTATGGGACGGCGCAGACAGCGCCAGGCAGTGAAAGAAACTCACTGGACTTAATGGTCCTGACGGCTCCTGCTCTGATCTCAGTCACCGCGTTCCCGTCAGGCCGGGTTGTCTGGAGCTTGACCAGAGTGAGAGAGTGCATCTATGTATCGGCCGAAATCGTAGGCAACCTCGTAGTCGGGACGATTAGCGTCGGCTCTGCACTGAGCCTTCGCATCGCGGACCTCCTCGACCAAGAAGGCGAACTGAACGAGTTCCTAGTCGCGGTGAGCAAGGCCTCCAGGAGTTAGGCGCCGTGGGGAAGGCCGAACCGAGCATCCCGGCTCGGATCGCGACGGTGGAAACTCACCAGCAGCACATACTGGGACGTCTGGAATCATTGGACGCGATTGAAAGGGAACTCTCCGGACTTAAGGAAAGGACTGCGAGGCTCGAAGAACGGCGAGCGGTCCAGACCGAGAGGTCCGAAACCGGAATCGCGTCTTCTACGTTGTTTTGGACTAAGGTGGGGGTCGGGGTGGCAGTAGTCGTGAGCGCAATCGCGATCATCCTGGGACTGCTTGGAAAGTGAGGAGTCCCACTGGCACGACGCGGGGAACGACTGCTTCCCCGCTGTCTCTCCTAACCCGAGTAGTTTCACCGAAGGGCGATTACTTTCATTGGGTGGCCTAAGTTCACGGAGCTCCGTGTGACTCCGGTCGAGGCAGTGCGCCGGTGGCGCCCGACGTCGGGCCGACGCATGAGACGGTCCGCCCGGCCCGGCCGGGACGAACGGGCGGCCGGTGCGCACCGAACCGCGATATAGTATCGGAGGTCGGGTGCGTCCGATCCCCGCCTCCGGCCCGGATAGTTGGTCTCGATGCCCGCGCTCGAATCGCATGCGCTCACCCGGATGTTCGGGCGCCTCGCGGCGGTCGACGGGGTCTCCTTCCGGGTCGACGCCGCCGAGATCTACGGCGTGCTGGGGCCGAACGGCGCGGGCAAGACGACCCTCATCAAGATGTTGACGACGCTCTTGCCGCCGACGTCCGGGTCGGCGACCGTCGCCGGGTTCGACATCGTCCGCCAGCCGGCCCAGGTGCGGGCGTCGATCGGCTACGTGCCCCAGCTGATCTCGGCCGACCCCCAAGTGACCGGTTTCGACAATCTCTGGGTCTTCGCCCGGCTCTACCAGGTGCCCCGGGAAGAACGGCGCGAACGGATCCGGGCTGCCCTCGAGTTCATGGGCCTCACCGAGTTCACGAACGTGCAGGTCAAGAACTACTCGGGCGGCATGATCCGGCGGCTCGAGATCGCCCAGGCGCTCCTGCACCGGCCGCGCCTCCTGTTCCTGGACGAACCGACCGTGGGCCTGGACCCGGTGGCCCGCGACACGGTCTGGGCCCAGATCGAGCGGTTGCGCGAGCAGTACCGGACCGCGGTCGTGCTCACGACGCACTACATGGAGGAGGCGGACCGGCTCTGCGACCGCCTCGCGATCATGCACCACGGGGTGATCGCCGCGACCGGTACGCCGGCCCAGCTGAAGGCCCAGGTGGACCAGCCCGGCGCCTCCCTCGAGGACGCGTTCGTCCACTACGTGGGCGGATCGATCGAGACCGGGGGCACGTACCGCGACACCCAGCGCACGCGCAGGACGGCGATCCGGCTCGAATGACGACCGTGGAGGCCCCTCCGGCGCTGCCGTCGATCGGCGCGGGCCGGGCGTTCTATCGGCACCTCGACCGTACGTTCGCGATCGTCGACTACGAGGTGCGCAAGCTCCGCCACGACCCCACCGAGCTGCTGCTGCGCGCGGTGCAGCCCGCGCTCTGGCTCGTCGTCTTCGGCGAGGTCTTCTCGTCGCTGCATGTGATCCCGACGGGGAACTTCTCGTACCTCCAGTTCCTCGCCCCCGGGATCCTCTGCCAGAGCGTGCTGTTCATCGCGATCTTCTACGGGATCGCGTCGATCCGGGAGCGCGAGCTCGGGATCGCCTACAAGTTCCTCGTGAGCCCCGCCTCCCGCGTCTCGCTGGTCTCGGGCAAGGCGCTCTCGGCGAGCGTCCGCGGGCTCTCGCAGGCGGTGATCGTCTACCTGCTCGCGATCGGGCTCGGCGTGCACCCGGCCCTCGCGCCGCTCAACGTGCTGGGCGTGCTGTTCGCGGTCGTCCTCGGCTCGTGCGCCTTCGCGACCCTTTCGATGATCATCGCGAGCCTGGTGAAGACGCAGGAACGGTTCCTCGGCATCGGCCAGCTGATGACGATGCCCCTCTTCTTCGCGAGCAGCGCGATCTACCCGATCTCGATCATGCCGGCGTGGCTGCAGCCGGTCGCGTACGCGAACCCCCTCACGTACCTCGTCGATGCGGTCCGGCCCCTCATGATCCCCGGCGAAGCTTCGCTGTTCCCGCTGTGGGTCGACTTCACCGTCCTGGTCGGGGTGGTCGCGGTCCTCATCCTCGTCGAGTCGCGCCTCTATCCTCGCATGGCCCAGTGACGGTCCGGGGGGTCCCGCGGGCCGGGACCGCGCGGCCTACGGCCGGCGGTCGCTCCGGACCCGGGTCCCGGCGCGACCCGCGAGCGCGGCGCCGAGCGACGGGATGTCGGTGATGACGAACGATCGGCCGCCCGAGCGCAGGAACCCGAGGCCGGCCGCGACCTTGGGGCCCATGCTGCCTTCCGCGAACTCCCCGCGGCGGGCGTACCGGGCCAGTTCCGAGGCGCGGACCGCGCCCAGCCAGCGGGGCGACGGCCCCCCGAACCCGACCGCGGCGCCAGGAACGTCGGTGACGATCGCCAGGGTCTGGGCGCCCAGCGTCCGCGCCGCGAGCGCGGCGCCGAGGTCCTTGTCGATGACCGCCTCGACCCCAGACCAGCCGCCCGACGTCCGCACGACCGGGATCCCGCCGCCCCCGAGCAGGACGAACACGCACCGGGCCCCGAGCCCGGCCCGCAGCATCGCGGCGACGGCGTCCCCCTCGAGCCACCGCCGGGGGGCGGGCGACGGCACCACGCGGCGCCAGCCGCCGCGGTGTCGGTCCTCGCGCATCGTCCAACCGAGCGTGCGGCGTCGAGCGGCCGCCTCCTCGGGCGAGTAGAACCGACCGACGGGCTTGGTGGGCCGTCGGAAGGCGGGGTCCCGGGAGGAGACCTCGGTCCGGCTCACGATCGGCACGACCGTGCGGGGCACGCGGGCGCGACGGAGCGCCGCGCCGAGCTCCTGGGCGATCAAGTAGCCGATCTGACCCTGGGTCTCGGCGCCGATCACGTCCATCGGCGGGGCCGGCACCTCGGGGGCGCCGAGCTCCGCCTCCCGGAGCAGGTTGCCGACCTGCGGCCCGTTCCCGTGCGTCACGACGAGTGTGAGGCCCGGCCGCGCGAGACGCGCGAGCGGGTCCGCTGTGCGCCGCATCTGGGCCCGGGCCTCCCGCCAGGTGCCGTGGTCGTGCGCGCGCTGGATCGCGTTCCCCCCGAGGGCCACGACGAGGATGCGCGGCGACGAACGGGACGGAGGCCGACGGGGCGCCATCGATGCGGGACCGACCGGACCGACTTAGTCGTGCCGGGCCGAGGCCTCAGAGCTCGAACGGACGGGAGGCGAGCGCGGAGACGCGAGGATCGGCGAGTCCGCGGACGGTCGTGACGAGCTGGTCCGGTACGAGGGGCAGCGGGATCCGGTGGATCCCGCGCAGGACCGCGACCGCCGGATCGCGCGACCCCACCACGACCAGCGCGACGCCGGGGATCGCCCCCTGGCTCCAGCGGCGCGCCGTCGCGCAGAAGTACCCGTTGGACGCGACGACCAGCAGCGGATGCCGGCGGCCGAGCGTTTCGAGCGGAGCGACCGCGTCGACGTCGAGCGCGAACCGCGCCGGGATGCCCACCGACTCGAGGAGGTCCACGATCGACCGGCCGAGGCTCGGGGTCTCTCCGACCACCAGTACCTCCCGGTGCTCCATACACCGGCTCGAGCCGTCTCCGGCCCTATATGCCGGGGGTCAGGTAGAGTTGACCCGACCCGGGCCGGGCGAGACGGGCCGGCGATAGCGAGAAGAGACCCGGACGGCCTCAGCCTGCTCGAGCGTCCGTGCCCGAACCCCTCCCGGATCCCGACGACCCCTCCCCGGTGCTGGCGAACCTCCCTGCCGGCGTCGCACTGATCGACGCCGCGGGCACGATCGAGTGGGCGAACCGCGCCTACTTCGAGGTCACCGGTCGGAGCCCATCCATCGTGGGGACCGACTTCCACCGCATCCTCGAGCAGGACGGGACGTGGTCCACCCCCATCCGGGCCGCCGTCGACGGGGCGCTCGCCCGCGGCGAGTCCGCGACGTTCCGCTCGATCCGGGCCCGCTACCGGACGGGCACCGGCGGGGTGTACCTGGACGTCGACGTCCGGCCGATCCCGTCGCGCGGACCGGGCGGAGCCCGGGCGCTGCTCGTGCTGCGCGACGTGTCCGACCGGGTCGGGGAGCGACAGCAGGCGATGCTGTTCTACGAGGCGTTCCGCACCTCGACCAATCCGATGCAGCTCACCGATGCCCAGGGGGTCATGATCGACGTGAACCCGGCGTTCGAGCAGATCTACGGCTACGCACGCGCCGAGTGCATCGGACGACGTCCGAACCTGGTCCGCAGCAAACACACGCCCCCCGAGATCTACCGGCGGATGTGGGCCGACCTGCTCGACCCCCAACGCGGCTACTGGTCCGGCGAGATCCTCAACCGGGACCGCAAGGGGCGCGAGCGGCCCGTCTTCCTCAGCATCACCGCGATCCGCTCGCCCACGGGCGAGGTCACCCACTACCTCGGCGTCGCGGTCGACCACTCGGAGCAGCGGGCGTGGGAGCTCCGCGCGGCGCACGCCGACAAGCTCGCGTCGGTCGGGCAGCTCGCCGCGGGGGTGGCCCACGAGATCAACACGCCCCTCGCGAACGTGATGCTCGTCGCGGAGAGCCTGCGCCGACGCTCGACCGACCCGTGGGTCCGGCAGCGGCTCGACACGATGACCGAGCAGATCGAGGTCGCCGCCCGGATCGTGCGGAGCCTGCTCGACTTCGCGCGCCGCGGGGAGCCGCACGTGACCGAGCTCGACCTCGTCGGCGTGGCCCGGGCCTCGGTCGAATTCCTGAAGGGCAAGCAGTCGGCGGACGTTGAGGTCGAGGAGAGCTACCCGACCGAACCCGTCCCGATCGCGGGCGACCGGGGCCAGCTGATGCAGGTCCTCACCAACATCCTCAACAACGCCTACGACGCGATGCACGGCCGCGGCACGGTCCGGCTGTCGGTGCGCCGCCAGGGCAGCTGGGCGGAGCTCGAGATCGTCGACAACGGACCCGGGATCCCCCCCGAGGCGCTCCCGCACGTCTTCGAGCCGTTCTACACGACCAAGCCCGAGGGCGAGGGGACGGGCCTGGGGCTCGCGATCTGCCACGGGATCGTGCAGTCGCACCACGGCTCGATCACCGCCCGCAACGTGCCGGGCGCAGGCGCCGGGTTCCTCGTCCTGCTGCCGCTCCGCGGGGCGGCCCCCGCGGCCCCCCTTCGAGGCAAAGGATAACCGTCCGCCGGCCGCTGTCCCTGCGTGCGCGTGCTGGTCGTGGACGACGACGCCGTGTTCCGGGAGGAGCTCGCCGAGCTGCTGCGGGACGACCACCACGCGGTCGAGCTCGCGCCCTCGGTGCCGAAGGCGCTGGAGCTGCTCGGGCACGACGAGTACGACGTCGTCCTCACCGACCTCAAGATGCCCCGCCACGGCGGCCTCGAACTCTTGCAGGAGGTCCGGAACCGCTGGCCGCGTACGCTCGTCGTGGTCGTCACCGGCTACGCGACCGTCGAGACCGCGCTCGAGGCGATGAAGTCGGGCGCGTTCGACTACGTCCGCAAGCCGTTCCGCATCGAGCAGGTCCGCGAGACCCTTGCGCTCGCGGCCCAGGAGCGGGAGTTCGACTCGCCGCGCGAGGCGTTCCGGGACCCGGCCCGTGAGGCCCGCTCCCTCGCCGCGTCGGGGCGGCACGAGGTCCTGTTCCTCGCGGAGCCGGTGCCCGAGTCCGGCCCGCATCTCACGGGCGGACCGCTCGATCCCGACCACCCGGCCGAGCTCCTGGCGCGCGCCGAACAGTTCGTGGGCGAACATCCCGACGCGGCGATCGTGCTCGCGGGCGTCGAGCGGATCGTGGAGCGGCACCGACTTGAGGACGTGGTCGGCGTGCTGGACCGCCTCCGGGCGATGCTCGACGGCCACGGGCCGCTCCGCGTCGGCTTCAACCCCCGCCGGGTCTCCCCAGCCGCGGCGGTCGCCCTCGGCGGCGCGGTGACCGCGGGAGAGACCCACGCGACGCTCGAGGCGCTCGCGAACCCGATCCGTCGGCGCGTGCTCCAGCGGCTCGCGGAGGCGCCCGCGACGTTCGGCGAGGCGATGGAGGCCGCGGGCCTCGACGACTCCCCCAAGATGGCCTTCCACCTACGCAAGCTCGTGGAGACCGGGCTCGTCCTCCACGAGGCCGAAACGTACAAGCTCACGACGCGCGGGCTCGCGAGCGTCCGGCTCCTGACGGACGCCACGTTCCTGCCCCCCGCCGGCGACGCCGACAACCTCGCCTTCGCAGGGCGCCGGGCGCCGGGGGCGCCCGATCGCCCGGGCCCCGGCGGGACGGGGCGCTGATCCGCCCGGTCCCGGGGGCCCCTCGTTAAGTCGGCCCCGCCGGTCCGCCCCCGCGGCGGAGGGAAGGCGCGGGCCCCGTGTCGATCACGGAACTCCTGCTGATCGCCGCCGCCTTCGGGTTCGCGATTAGCATCGGCGCCCACTACACGGGCGCCTGCATGGGGATGCCGTACGCGGCCGGGGCGATCCGGCCGGCCCGCGCGCTCCTGCTGATGGCTCCGCTCGCCTTCGTTGGGGCCGCGATCGCGAGCGAGGGCGTCGAGTCGACGGTCGGCCACGGCATCCTCCGGTCGACGCCGGTCGCGCTCGGGCTCGCCCTCGCGATCGTCGTCAGCGCCCTCGTCCTCACGAGCGCCTACAACTTCCTCACGATCCCCACCTCCACGATCCAGATCCTCGTCTTCTCCGCGGTCGGCGCGGGCCGCGGCGCGGGCGTCGCGATCGACTGGACGACGATCGGGACGCTCCTCGTCCTCTGGGCGGTCGCGCCGTTCGCGGCGTTCGCGCTCGGGTTCGTCTACGTGCGCGCGGCGGACCGGGCGCGCCCCCCGGGTCCCCGGACCGCGCGCCTCGGTCGCGGCGCCGTCGCCGGGCTGGTGGGGGTCGGCGCCGCGGCCTCGTTCGCGATGGGCGCGAACGACGTCTCGAACGCGTCGGGCGCCCTCGTCATGACCGGGCTGTTCGGGCTCCTCCTCGCCGGGGTCGTGGGCGGGCTCGGCCTGGCCGTCGGGGTGCTGACGTGGGGCCGTCCGCTCCTGAGGAAGGTCGCCTTCGACGTCGTGCAGCTCGATCCGCGCATGGCGATCAGCTCCCAGCTCGCCCAGGCGACGGTGATCCTCGTCTCGGTCGCGTTCGGCCTGTTCACGTCCATGAACCAGGCCCTGGTCGGCGCGATGATCGGTACCGGCGTCGCGCGCGGGCAGTCGACGGTCCTCTGGAAGACCGTCCGCACCATCGTCACCGGCTGGGCCGTCGGCCCGGTCTCCGGGCTCGCCCTCGGGTTCGCGCTCGCCGCGCTGCTCGCTCGGGCGGGCGTGATCTGACCGGGCCCCGACCGGAGAAGGGCCGTTACGGGCGGCCGCTCGGGGCGAGGGTCGCGCTCAACGAAGCGAGCGCCGAGCGGAGCACGGCGACCGAGCGGCGCAGCTCGGCGACCGACATCACCTCGCGATCGGTGTGGTCGAGCCGCGCGTCGCCCGGGCCGTACGCGGCGCCCGGCACCCTCCACGCGGGAAGCACGAGGTTGAGGTCCGATGTCCCGGCCTTCCGCCAGAGCGTCGGACGACCGCCGGCCGCGCGGATCCCCGCCACGAGCGCGGCGGCGACCGGGTTCGATCGGTCGACCTCGACCGCCTCGACCCGGAGGAGCACCTCGAGGCGCGGACGCCCCGGCTCGCGGGGGAGCGCACGGAGCACGTCGGCGGTCGAAAGGCCCGACGGCACGCGCAGGTCGAGCACGATCCGGACCGTCTCGTCGCCGCCGCGGCGCTCCGTGTCGATCGCCACCGTCTTCACGGTCAGCGAGCGGAACGGGGTCGGACCGGCCCGCGAGCTCGCGTAGCCCCGGACGGCGTCGACCCAGGCGTGCGCAACGTCCGGCGTGGTCGGCCACGGCGACGAATAATGGGTGCGGTGGCCCCGGAACGTCGCCTCGAGCTGGACCTCGCCCTTGTAGCCGATCGTGACGCCGTCCCAGCCGCTCGGTTCGCCCGCGATCACGGCGTCCGCGCGCACGTGCGGGATCAGGTGGCGGGCCCCGCGGCTGTCGGTCTCCTCGCCGACGGCGGCGACCACGACAAACTCGCCCGGACCGGCCCAGTCGGCGCCGGCGAGGAGCGCGGCCGCGATCGGACCCTTCGCGTCGACCGCCCCCCGGCCGTGCACCCGGCCGCGGTCCCGACGCACGGGCCGCTCGCCGTCGACGGTGTCGATGTGGCCCAGGAAGACGACGCGCGGCCGGCCCGACCCCCGCCGGGCGATGCCGTTGCCGATCGCGTCCCCCCGGGCGTCGTAGCCGAGCTCGCGGGCGATGCGGAGGAACTCCCCAACCGCCGGAGCTTCCCGGCCGGAGGGACTGTACGCGGCGACGAGCCGTTCGAGGAGGCGTCCCTCATCCACGGCCGATCACCTCGGCGATCGCGTCGAGCGCGCGGGACCACTCGTCGTCCGGGATCACGAGCGGCGGCAGGAGCCGCACGACCGTCGCCCCCGCGGGGATCGCGAGGAACCCGCGCTGCTCGAGCGCCGCGAGCACGGGCGCCGCCCGTTCCCGCAGCTCGATCCCGAGCAAAAGCCCGAGGCCCCGGACCTCCCGGACGTGCGCGGCCGGCAGCGTCGCGAGCCGCCGCTGGGCGATCGTGCCCAACCGCTCGGCCCGCTCGGGCAGCCGGCCCGTGACGGTCAGGTCGAGCGCCGCGATCCCGGCCGCGCAGGCGAGCGGGTTGCCGCCGAACGTCGAGTGGTGGCTGCCCCGGAACCGTTCCTCGATCGCCGCCGTCGTGACGGTCGCCCCGATCGGCACGCCCCCGGCCAGGGACTTCGCGAGGGTCAGGAGGTCGGGGACGATCCCCCAGCGCTCGAACGCGAAGAGTCGACCCGTGCGGCCGATGCCGGTCTGGACCTCGTCGAACGCGAGGAGCGCCCCCGTCCGGTCGGCGGCCGCCCGGGCGGCCCGGAGGAACTCCGGGGTGGCAACGTGCACCCCGCCCTCGCCCTGGACGGGTTCGAGCAGGAGGAGGGCGGTCCGGTCGGACACGGCCGCGTCGAGCGCCGCCGGGTCGTTGAACGGGACATGCGAGAACCCCGGCACGAGCGGCTCGAACGGCTCGCGGAGCTCCTTGCGCCACGTCGCGCTCAGCGCCCCCAGGGTCCGGCCGTGGAAGCCGCGCATCGCGGCGACCACCTCGGTCCGCCCGGTCGCCGCCCGCGCGATCTTGATCGCCGCCTCGTTGGCCTCCGTGCCCGAGTTCGACAGGAAGACCCGGCCGAACGACGGCGGCAGCAGGCCGAGCAATTTCTCGAGGAACGCGTCGCGGACGGGGGAGCGGTAGCCGCTCCCGAGGTAGATCATCTGCCGCGCCTGTTCGGTGATCGCGCGGACGATCTCGGGCGGCGCCCCGCCCAGGTTGCCCACGCCGTGGGTCGCCCCGAGGTCGACGTACCGCCGGCCGGTCGCGTCCCAGAGGTACGCCCCCTCGGCGCGCACGAGCTCGATCGGACGCTGGCCGGCGCTCGCGAACTCGTGCGAGCGTCCGGCGATCTCGCTCACTGGAACACCGTCCCCTCGCCGCGCAGCGCGCGGGCGACCGGCTCGGGACCCCGGGAGCTCCCGATGACGACGCGGCCGACGCCGCCGTCGAGCGCTTCGCGCGCGGCGAGGACCTTCTTCCGCATCCGGCCACCGGCGAACGGCAGCACCGCCTCGATGCCGTCGCGGGCGACCGTCGGGAGGACGGTCGTCGGGTCCGAGGCGTCCCGCTGAAGGCCCGGGACGTTGGTGAGGAGCAGCAACGCGTCCGCCCGGAGCGCGACCGCCACGGCGGCGGCGGCCCGGTCGGCGTCGACGTTCACGACCTCGCCGGCCGCGGTCACGGCGGGCGGGCCCACGACCGGAACCCAGCCCGCGTCGAGGAGCAGATGCAGGAGGTCCGCCCGGACGTGCTCGATCGTGCCCGACCGGTCGTCCTTGACGAGGACGACGTGGCCGTCGACCACCGCCCGGGACCCTTCCTTCCGTCGGGCCGTGAGAAGACCGCCGTCGACCCCGGAGAGGCCGACCGCCCGGACCCCGCGTCCCGTGAGCGACGCGACGAGCGCGGTCTGGACGGCGCCGGCGAGCGCGAGCACCAGGGCCTCGAGGTGCGCGGGGTCGCTCCGGCGCGAGACGACCCCGCTCGGCGACGTGAAGTACTCCGACGGCCGACCCATCGCCGCCCCGATCCGGTCGATCTCGGCGGAGCCGCCGTGGACGAGCACGTAGTCGGACCGGCGCGCGAGGTCGGCGAGCACGGGGTCGAGGGCGTTCCCGGCGGCTCCGCCCACCTTCACGACGAGGGTCATGGCCACGCCTAGATCGGGTGGAGGCCGAGGAACTCGAGCCCGCGGGTCTCGGGGAACCCCGCGCGGACGTTGAGGCACTGGACCGCGTTGCCGGCCGCGCCCTTCATCAGGTTGTCGAGCGCGCCGAGCGCGACGATCCGGTCCGCGTGGGGATCGACGGCGAAGCCGAGGTCGCAGTAGTTCGTGCCGGAGAGGATCTTGGGCTCGGGTTCCCGGTGGATGCCGTCCGATTCGTGCACGATGCGGACGAACGGCTCCGCCCCGTACGCGGCGCGGTACGTCCGCCACAGCTCCTTCTCCTCGACGGGCCGGGGCGTGAATCCGTGGACGGTCGCGAGCACGCCGCGCACAGCCTCGACGGCGTGGCACGAGAGCGCGACGCGCGCGCCGGTCTCCTGCTCGATCTCGGCGGTGTGCCGGTGCCCCGCGGGCGCGTAGGCGCGTATCACGCCGGCGCGCTCCGCGTGCTGTCCGGCGGGCCCGGCGTCGCGGCCGCTCGCGGAAGAGCCGCTCTTCGCGTCGATCACGACTCGGCTCGGATCGACGAGCCCCGCCGCGACGAGCGGCCGGAGGGCGAGGATCGAGGCGGTCGCGATGCAGCCGGGGACCGCGATCAGCGGGGCGGTCCGCAGGGCGTCGCGGTGGAGCTCGGGCAGCCCGAGGACGCTCGAGGCGAGGAGCTCGGGGTGTGGGTGCTCACGATGGTAGTATTCCGGGTAGCGGGCGGGATCCTTGAGCCGGTGGTCGGCCGAGAGGTCGATCACGATCCCGCCGGTCCCGAGGAGCGTCGGCAGGTCGTCCATCACCTCGCCGTGCGGCGCGGCCACGAACGTCACGTCGGCCGGGCGGAGGGCCGAGCGCGGGGCGAACACCAGGTCGGTCGCCTTGCGGAGGTTGGGGTGGACCCGGGAGACGGCCTTGCCGGCCATCGAGTCGGAGATCGCCTGGCCGATCTCCATGTCGGAATGGCGCAGCAGCAGGCGGAGGAGCTCGCCGCCGACGTAGCCCGAGGCGCCCAGGACCGTGGCCTTCATCGGTGGCCGATCCCGACGGTGTACTCGACGATCCGACCGGCGACGTCGGCCCCGGTCGCCGCCGTGAGCGTCTTGAACTCCGGCGTGGGGTTCACCTCGAGCACGAGCGGACCCCGCGCCGACTCGAGCAGGTCGACCGCCAGCACCCCCCCGCCCATCGCCTGGGCGGATCGGAGGGCGAGCTCCGTGAGCTCGGCCGACAGCGCGAGGGGCTCGGCGGTCGCGCCGCGCGCGGCGTTGGTCCGCCACGCGGCGGAGCGCCGGTACATCGCGGCGACGAGCTCGTCGCCGATCACGAACGCGCGGATGTCGCGGTCCGGCTTCGCGACGTACTCCTGCACGTAGAACACGGAGTGGATCGGGGAGCCGAGGGCGGCCTTGTGCTCGAGGATCTGCTCGGCCTCCTCGGCATCGTCGACCTTGGCCATGAGGCGCCCCCACGACCCGACGGCGGGCTTCAGTACCGCCGGGTAGCCGATCCGTTCGATCGCGGCCATGGCGGCCTCGGGGCTCAGCGCGATCTCGGTCCGCGGCACGGGGATCCCGTGCTCCCGGAGCACGAGGGTCGAGAGGATCTTGTCGCCGGCGAGCTCGACGACCGCCGGGGCGTTGACCGTCGGGACCCCGTAGTGCGCGAAGCAGCGGGTGGCGTAGACCGACCGGGTGTGGCTCACCGACCGGTTGAGGACCACGTCGGGGAGCCGTTCGGGCGGGTCGAGCCCGAACGTCACCGCGCCGTCGTCGTACCGCTCGACCGGGATCCCGCGGGACTCCGCCGCCGCCAGGATCGCCTTTTCCTCGGGGCGGACGATGGTGTAGAAGATCCCGAGCTGGAACCCGTCACTCACCCCAGTCCTCGGCTTCCTTCGGGGCGGGCTGGACCAGGAACGGGTCGGTGCCGAGCACTTCGAGCTCGGTCCCGCAGTCCGGGCAGGGGAAGACCTCCCCCAGGACCATGTTGTGGCTTTCGACGATGGCTTCGCACTCGGGGCATTGGGTCATGTTCGTTCCTCCTTGAGGAGCTCCTCGACGAGCTCCACCTTCCGGTGAAGCGAGGAGAGGGATGCGGCGTGGGCCGCGAGGCGGCGCTGCGCCCGCGCGACCTGGCGGGCCACGGCCGCCGGTGCGGGTCCCCCGTCGGCCGATCGGCGCGCCACGCCCACGTCGGGGTCGCGCGCGGTCGCGAGGTCCGCGGCCGCGCCCGGGAAGGCCGCCCCCAGGGCGGTCAGGTCGGACGGGTCCGGCACGGAGCGGTAGTGGGCACCCACGGCCTCGTGCGCCTCGCGGAACGGGGTCCCGTGGCGGACGAGGGTCTCGGCCAGGTCGGTCGCGAGGAGCTCCGGGTCCCGGGCGGCCTCCCGGAGCCGGTCCGCGTGGAATCGAAGGTGGACGACGAGCTCGGCGAGCGCGTCGGCGACGCTGCCCGCCGTCGCCACCGCGTCGAGCACGGGGGCCTTGTCCTCCTGGAGGTCCCGGTCGTAGGCGAGCGGAAGGCCCTTGAGGACGGTGAGGAGCGCCACGAGGTCGCCGATCGCGCGTCCGGACTTCCCGCGCACGAGCTCGGCCGCGTCGGGGTTCCGCTTCTGGGGCATGAGGCTGCTGCCGGATCCGAGCGCGGCGGTCCGCTCGACGAAGCCGAACTCCTTCGACGCGAAGAGGACGATCTCCTCACCGAGGGCGCTCGCGTGCACGCCGAACAGCGCGAGGTCGAAGAGGAGCTCGGCGAACGGGTCGCGGTCGCTGACCGCATCGAGCGAGTTGTCGAACGCCCGGTCGAAGCCGAGCCGCTCCGCGACCCCGCGGGAGTCCAGCGGCAGGGTCGAACCGGCGAGCGCCCCGGCGCCGAGCGGCGAGACGTTCGCGCGTCCCTCGGTCGCCAGCAGCCGCTCGACGTCACGGTCGAAGCGCCAGAAGTGCGCGAGCAGCAGGTGACCGACGGTCACGACCTGGGCGCGCTGGAGGTGGGTGTACCCCGGCATCGGGGTCGCCCCGTCGTCGACCGCGCGCCGGACGAGCGCTTCCTGGAGCCGGGCGATCCGGGAGGCGAGGTCGAGGACGACCGCGCGCAGATAGAGCCGCTCGTCGAGCGCCACCTGGTCGTTGCGGCTGCGGCCGGTATGCAGCTTCCCGGCCACCGGGCCCACGAGCTCGCGCAGCCGCACCTCGACGTTCGTGTGGACGTCCTCGAGCTCGGACCGCCAGGGGAACCGGTCCGCCGCGCTCTCGACGGCGATGGTCCGAAGCCCCGCCACGAGCCGGGCCGACTCCTCGGCGGAGAGCAGGCCCACCCGGGCGAGCATCTGCGCGTGGGCCACGCTCCCCGCCAGGTCGTAGCGGACCAGCGACCGGTCGACGGCGAGGGAGTTCAGGAACGGCGCGGTGGGCGTCGCCACGTACGACGGCGCCGACGCGCGGTCCGACATCGACAACACCTTCCGGGCCCCCGCTACGGCCGGTACTTGGTCGCCCGGTTGGCGAGCGAGGGGGGCTGGGCGCCGATGGCGGTCCAGGTCCGGGCGGGCAGTCCCCAGACGTAGATGAACCCCTCCGACATCTCCTGCCGGAAGCGGTCGCCGGTGGAGTAGGTGGCCAGGGTCTGCTGGTACAGCGAATAGGGCGAACGGCGCCCGGTGACCCGCGCGGAGCCCTTGTAGAGCTTCACGGTCGCCTCGCCGGTGACGCGCTCCTGCGTGGCCCGGACGAACCCGTCGAGGGCGGAGCGGAGCGGGGCGAACCACAGCCCGTCGTAGATCAGCTGGGCGTACCGCTGCTCGACCGTGCGCTTGAAATCGAGGACGTCCCGGGGCCCGACGAGCGACTCGAGCGCCTGGTGGGCGCCGATGAGCACGACGGCGGCCGGGCACTCGTACACCTCGCGGGACTTGATCCCGACCACGCGCGACTCGACGTGGTCGATCCGACCGACCCCGTTGCGCCCCGCGACCTGGTTGAGGGTGAGGATGATCTCGTGGAGTGGATGGCGCTGCCCGTCGAGCGAGACCGGGACCCCCTGCTCGAAACCGATCGTGACGTGCGTGGGGGTCTCGGGGGCTTCCTCCGGCGCGCGCGTCCAGCCGTAGACCTCTTCGGGCGGCTCGATCGCCGGGTCCTCGAGGACCCCGCACTCGACGGACCGTCCCCAGAGGTTCTCGTCCGTGCTGTACGGCGACGACTTCGTCGCCTCCACCGGGACGCCGTGCTCCTTCGCGTAGGTGATCTCCTCTTCGCGGGTCATCTTCCACTCCCGCGCGGGCGCGATCACCTCGAGCTCGGGCGCGAGGCTGGTCGTGGAGAGGTCGAAGCGGACCTGGTCGTTCCCCTTGCCCGTGCAGCCGTGGGCTACGTAGGCGGCGCCTTCCCGGCGAGCGACCTCCACGAGGTGGCGGGCGATGAGCGGCCGGGCGAGGGCGGTCCCGAGGGGATAGATCCCCTCGTACAGGGCGTTCGCTCGCAGCGCGGGGGCGATGAACTCCTCCGCGAACTCCCGCTTCGCATCGGCGACGTATGCCTTGACGGCCCCCGACGCCTCCGCCTTCCGTCGGACGGCTTCGAGGTCGACCGGCTGGCCGACATCGACCGTCACGGCGACGACGTCCATGCCTTTCTCGGCGAGCCACGGGATCGCGACGGACGTGTCCAGCCCGCCGGAATAGGCGAGCACTACCTTCGGTCGGCTCATCGGGCGGGAGTGACGAGGCGGCAAACGCGTGCCACCGCATTTATAGGCCGCGGCGGCGGTGCGACATTCCGGGGCAGAAGTGTCCAAAATGGGACAACGATGACCGACGACACCGCTTCCGTCGCCCGGAGGGTCCGGGACTACCTGGACGCCCATCCGGTCGTCGCCGATTCGATCCGCCTCGGCATCGGCAACTATTCGGCGATCGCCCGGCGGATCGCCGACGACCTCGGGGTCCGCAAGCTCGATGCGATCATCGCCGCGTGCCGCCGGTATCCGCGGGGCCGCGGCGAGTCGTTCCGGGAGACCGCCGTCCGACGCGTGCTCAAGAAGAGCCGTATCGAGACCCGCACGAAGGTCGCGGCCATCACGGTGAGCCAAGGGCCGGACGTCCTGCAGCGGCTCGGAGATGTCGTCGAGGAGCTCCTCGACGAGAGCTCGCTCTGCCGGGTGATCCAGGTCTCGCGCGGCGTCGTCGTGATCGTCGACGAGGATTCGGTCGCGCGCGTCGTCCGGCAGCTGCGGGAGAGCCAGGTGATCGGGGTTCGCAAGAACCTCACAGAGCTCGCGGTGACGAGCCCCGAGAGCATCGAGGAGACGCCCGGGCTGCTCACCCTCCTCACCGGCGTCCTCTCCGCGCGCGGGATCAACATCGTGGAGGCCCTGAGCTGCTTCACGGACACGATCTTCCTGCTCGACGGCGGAGACCTCCAGCCGGCCCTGGTGGTGCTCTCGAAGGCGCTCGAGTAGCCGGGGGTGCTCGGGGCCTCGCGGCCGGTGTTACGAATCCTGGACGCGACATAAGCCTTAAGTCAGGGGCGCCCTCCCCGTCGCGTGGTTACGCCGCAGACGCTCGCCCCGCCGACCGGCTCGCGCGAACAGTGGGTGATGGGTCCGCGCGAGCGGCGGGGGGCGGCCCTCATCTACGTCGGCATCCTCGCGGCCACCGCCGTCGGCCTCGCCGCGACCGTGTACATCGGCCGGACGTACGGGATCTTCATCGGGCTCGGGATCCTGTGCTACACCCTCGGGCTGCGCCACGGCGTGGACGCCGACCATATCTGCGCGATCGACAACACGACCCGCAAGCTGATCCAGCAGGGTCAGCGGCCCTACACCGTGGGGGCCTGGTTCTCGCTGGGACACTCCACGATCGTCGTGGGCTTCCTGTTCGGCCTCGTCCTCGCATCCCGCTTCATCCTGAACTCCTACCAGACGTTCGCGAGCGTCGGCGCGGTGCTGGGGACGGCGATCTCGGGAGGGTTCCTCTACCTGATCGCGTTCATCAATTTCCTGATCTTTTGGGAGGTCTACCAGATCTTCCGTCAGCTGAGGGCGGGCACGATGGACAACGCCCAGCTCGAGGCCCGACTCGACCAGCGCGGCTTCATGAACCGCTACTTCAACTGGATCTTCAAGTTCGTGAACAAGCCGTGGCAGATCTACCCCGTCGGGGTGCTGTTCGGGCTGGGGTTCGATACCGCCACGGAGACGCTCCTCATCGCGATCACCCTCACCGTCGGGACGGCCGCGGTCGGCTTCCCGCTGTGGATGGTCCTGGTCCTGCCGTTCCTGTTCACGTGCGGGATGGTGCTCACCGACACCTCCGATGGGATCAGCATGCGCTACGCCTACGGGTGGGCCTTCGCGAAGCCGATCCGCAAGGTCTACTACAACCTCACGATGACGCTCATCTCGGTCCTCGTCGCCTTCGTCATCGGGACGATCGAGCTCCTCGGCGTCGTCGCCTCCGAGTTGAACCTCGCCGGCGGGCCGTTCGGGTTCTGGACCACCATGAACTGGATCAACAACGCCTCGGGACCGGGCGGGCTCGACATCTGGGGGTACGTCGGCCTCGGCATCGTCGCGCTGTTCGTCGGGTGCTGGCTGCTCGCCATGCTGATCTACCGGCTGAAGCACTACGAAGAGATCGGGTTCAGCCCGCCCCCCGACGACCGGGGGGCCGGAGGGGGCTCCGGGTTCACGGGCTGAGCGCCGCGGACGGGGGCCTCCAAGGCGTCTTACCCCCCGGGCCGGTGGGGTCGCGATGCCGTCCAAGGTCGTCCGGACCGGAGTGTCGCTCGAGCCCGACGTCCTCGCGGCGCTCGATCGTTGGGCCCACGCTCGGAACTCGCCGAGCCGTTCGGAGGCGATCCGCTTCCTGGTCCGCAAGGAGCTCTCGGAATCGGAGTTGCGCGATCCGCAGGCGGACGCCGTCGGGACCGTGATGGTCCTCTACGACCACCGTGCCTCCAACGTGCAACGGCGCCTGACGGCCGCGCAGCACCGCTGGCGGGACCACATCCGCTCCACGAACCACGTCCACCTCGAGGGAGAGGTCTGCCTCGAGGTGATCGTGTTGGGGGGCCGGCGTGGCGAGATCGTCCGTGCGGCCGAGGACCTCCGGGGCGTGAAGGGGATCAACCAGGGCGATTTCATGCTCGGCGATCCGAAGGTCGCCGGCGGCTCCTCGGGCCACCGGCACCCCCACCGCCCGTGAGGCGCGACCGCGCTCGGCGCGTCAGAGCCGGGACGCGAAGGCGCGGAGCATCTGGCGGGCCGGGGCAAAGTGCCGGACCGAGATCTGTTCGACGTTGACCCCGAGCGGGACCCCGATCTCCTCGGACTCGACCGCCCGGCGGGTCGCGTCCCAGACCTCGAACGCGCGGCGCTCGCTCTCGGCCAGCCCCTCGGCCTCGGTGCCGTCAACGATCGCCCGCTCGAACGGCTCGGGGAGCTCGGCCCCCAGCCACCGGACGAACTCCGTGTCCTGCTCGTCGGCGAGCGGCGCGAAGCTGAGGAGCACGGGCGCGGGCCGGATCGAGGCCCGCCGGCAGAGGTGGTCGTACTCCCGCAGCATCCCGGTCACCGGTCCGCCGTCGAACACCAACTGGGTCGTGAAGAACGCCGCGCCCGCCCGGGTCTTGGCGAGCATCCGGTGCGCCTCGCCCGTCCGGAACGGGATCGTGATGTTGCCGAGACGGCCGTTCGCGGCCGCGACGATCGGCCCCACGATCCGGTCCGCTTCCGCGACCGGCGGTCCGGGGTATGGGATGTACCGGCTGGTCCCTCCGACGAGCACGAGGTGGCGGAGCCCGCGCGCGACGCTCTCGCGGGCCCACGCTTCGACCGCCGCGCCGCTCGCGAGGTAGGCGACCACCTTGTTCACGACGACCTCGACCGCGGCACGGTCCGCGATCTCCGAAGCGTAGGTCCGGGGATCGGCCGTCCGATAGAACGGGCGCCCCTCGTGGTTCTCGTCGACGAGCTCGGGCACGTCGATCGCGTCCACGCGCGGCACCTCCCGCGCGAGGCGGGCCACCTCGTCGATCTGGGACGCGACCCGGGCCGGATTCGCCCGGGCGTTCGGGGGTACGGGTTCGAAGAACAGCGGTCGGTCGGCAAGCGCTTCGAGGAGCGGGCGCGGCACGGCGATCCCCCGGTGCGAAGCGCGGGGTCGCGCGGACCGATAAGGCGTCGGGTCGCTCGCGACCTTGCGACCGACGCAACGCCCCCGCTCCGGGAGAAACCGAGACCTCGGCCGCGCCCCGGACCGCCGCACGACGGGCGGCGGGTCGTACCGGGGGCTCCTTCGGGCCCGGAGCCTTGATAATCGACCGAAGCTCGGCAGCCCGATGGGCGTCGCGATCGAGGTGAAGGGGCTGCGGAAACGCTACGGCCCCCTCGCGGCGGTCGATGGGATCGACTTCTCGGTCGAGGCGGGGAGCGTCTTCGCCTTCCTCGGCCCGAACGGCGCCGGTAAGACGACGACCACCGAGATCCTCGAGGGTCTGCGCAATCGCAGCGAGGGTACGGTCGGGGTGCTCGGCTTCGACCCGTGGGCCGACGGGGGCACCCTGCACCGCCGGATCGGAGTGATCCCGCAGGATTTCCGGTTCTTCGAGAAGATCACCCCGCGGGAGGCGATCGAATACTACCGGGCGCTGTTCCACACCGCACCGGACCCGGTCGAGCTCCTCCGGCGGGTCGAGCTCGCCGACAAGGCGGACGCCCGCTTCGACTCGCTCTCCGGCGGCCAGAAGCAGAAGCTCGGGCTCGCCCTGTCGCTGGTCAACGACCCCGAGGTCTGCTTCCTCGACGAGCCGACCACCGGCCTCGACCCCCACGCCCGCCGATCGATCTGGGCGGTCATCCGCCAGTTGCGGAAGGAGGGGCGGACTGTCTTCCTCACGACGCACTATCTCGAGGAGGCGGAGCTCCTCGCCGACCGCGTCGCGATCATCCATCACGGCCGCATCATCGCGAGCGGTACGCCGGGCCACATCATCGAGCAGTTCGGGGGCCCCGAGCGGCTGCGGGTCGAGGCCCCGCCCGAGCTCGCCGGCTACCTGGCGAGCCATGCCGGGGTCGTCGCCCGGGCCGAGGACGGCCACGTCGAGGTGGAGCTGCGCTCCAAGGAGGATGCCCTCAAGGTCCTCTCGGCGATCGACGCGAGCGGGATCCCCTGGCAGGGGTTTGAGACCGTCCACGACACCCTCGAGGACGTCTTCGTCCGCCTCGTCGGCCAGATGGACGAGGGCGCCCTGCGCTCGGAGGCGGCCCCGTGAGGCCTGCGCACATCTTCGCCGACTTCAAGGTCGTCGCCCGGACCTACTTCCGGAACCCGGTCGCGCTGTTCTTCTCGCTGATCTTCCCGATCATCCTGATCGCGTTGTTCGGCCTCATCTTCTCCTCGACGGGCAGCTCGAGCGTGACGCTCGCGGTCGTCAACGAGGACCACAACTCTTCGGAGAGCGTCGCGTTCCTCGCGGCCCTCAACCAGACGACGCTCGTCAAGGTGCAGGTCGAGAACGTCGCGCCGGGCGACTTCGCGTCGTGGCTCGGACAGAACGACTACCCGGTCGGCTTAGTCATCCCGGCCGGGTTCCAGGCGAACTACACGAACCATACCGCGACGAACCTGACGCTCTACACCGATCCCCAGGACGCGGCGTCGTCCGGCCAGGTCGAAGCCGCCGTCATCGGCGTCACGAACCAGTTCAACCTGAACGCCGTCTGCACCGCCGGCAGCTGCGCGCCGATCATCGGGATCAGCTCGGCGAACGTCGGGAGCGCGGTCTACACCTACATCGACTACCTGATCCCGGGGCTCATCGGGTTCACGATCCTCACCAGTCCGATGTTCTCGATGGTCGACGTCGCCTCGTCGTACCGCAAGGACGGGATCTTCCGCCAGCTCTCGCTGACCCCGCTCACCCGCGCGGAGTGGCTCACCAGTCGGATCCTCTGGTACATCGTCCTCACGTTCGTGAGCGCCGGCATCATGATCGGGACCGGGGCCTACCTGTTCAACGCCCACGTGCTCGTCACCGTCCAGCTGATCCCGTTCCTGGTCGCCGGTCCGTTCCTCTTCGTCTCGCTGGGCATGCTGGCGGGCTCGGTCGCGCGGACCCCCGAGAGCGCGGCGCTGATCGGGAACATCATCACCTTCCCGATGATGTTCCTCTCCGGGACGTTCTTCCCGGTCTCGTCGTTCCCGCCCGGGCTCCAGACGTTCGCGCACGTGCTACCGCTCTACTACGTGATCGACGGGATGAACCAGGTGATGCTGTTCGCGAACTCCGCCCGGGCGCTCACCGATGTCGCGATCGTGCTCGCCATCGCCGTCGTCTTCTTCCTGCTCTCGATCCGGCTGTTCAAGTGGCGGAACGAGTGACCCGTGGCCCCCGCTCCGCCCCCCGTCGACCCGGTCGAGTTCCGACGGCTCATGGCCCGCTGGCCGACGGGGGTCTCGGTCGTCACCACACGCTGGCAGGGGGTCGACGCCGGGCTCACGGTAAGCGCCCTCGTCTCCGTGTCGCTCGCCCCGCCCTCGCTGCTGGTCAGCCTCACGCTCGATGCCGACACGACGCCCCTCCTCGAGCGCAGCCGGATCTTCGGCGTGAGCGCGCTCGCCGCGGACCAGCGGGCCGTGAGCGAACGGTTCGCGCAGACGATCCCTCCCCCCGAGAAGTTCCGCGACCTGCCGATCCACCGTGGGCCGGGCGACGTTCCGCTCCTCGACGGCGGGCTCGCGGCCTGGGTCTGCCGGGTCGCGGCCTGGGTCCCCCAGTACGACCACGTGCTCGTGATCGGCGAGGTCGTCTACCAGGAGGGCGGGCGCGAGGGCGAGCCGCTCGTCTACTTCCGTTCGGGGTATGCCGAACCGGACGGCCCCGACCGGCTCCGGCTCGCCGCCCGGCGGCCCGTGTGACCCTGGCGCTCGGGCGGAGCGCTCGGTTTTAACCCCCCCGATTCCTAGCAACCCCGATGACCGAGGCGCCGCGTCGGGCGAAGCTGGTGATCGTGGGCAGCGGGCCCGCGGGTCTCACCGCCGCCCTGTATGCGGCCCGCGCCGAGCTGGCGCCGGTCGTGATCGCGGGGGTCCCCGCGGGCGGTCAGCTCCTGATCACGACGGACGTCGAGAACTACCCCGGCTTCCCCGAGGCGATCCAGGGGCCCGAGCTGGTCGACCGGATGCGCCGCCAGGCGGGCCGCTTCGGAGCCGAGTTCGTGGACGACAACGTGACCCACGTCGACTTCTCGAGCCACCCGTTCACCCTCAGGACCGGGACCCACGGGACGTTCCACGCGGACGCCGTGATCCTCGCGACCGGCGCGAACGCTCGGTGGCTCGGGCTGCCGTCGGAGCAGCGGCTCCAGGGCCACGGCATCTCCGCGTGTGCCACGTGCGACGGGTTCTTCTTCAAGGGCAAGGCGCTCGTCGTCGTCGGCGGGGGCGACACCGCGATGGAGGAGGCCCTCTTCCTCACGAACTTCGCGACGCACGTCACGATCGTCCATCGGCGTCGGCAGCTCCGGGCGAGCTGGATCATGCAGGAGCGGGCCCGCGCCCACCCGAAGATCTCGTTCTTGCTCGACCACGAGGTGGTCGAGGTGCTCGGGGACCGGACGGTCGAGGGGGTGCGGGTGCGGGACGTGCGGACCCACACCACGCAGGACCTCCCGGTGGGGGGCCTGTTCGTCGCGATCGGTCACGATCCGGCCACCCACGTCTTCCGCGGGGCGATCGCGCTCGACTCCGAGGGCTACGTCGAGGTCCACGACGGCGCACGCACGAGCGTCGAGGGCGTGTTCGCGGCCGGCGACCTCCACGACCGGCGCTACCGGCAGGCGGTCACCGCTGCGGGGTCGGGCTGCATGGCCGCGATCGACGCGGAGCGCTGGCTGGCCGAACGCGAGTCGCCCCGGGTCCCGGCCGCGCCCGCGGCCCCCGCCGCGGCCCCTCCGCGGTAGCCTTTAATAGCGTACGGACCGGTGGTCCGCGAGGTCGCCGCGGCATGCCCAGCAAGAAGAGCCTCCACATCGAGTCGTCGGGGCAGCTGTGCATCTACTGCGGGGCGTGCGTCGGGATCTGCCCCCTCAACTGCATCTACCTGGACGAGACCCGGATCACGTTCGACGAGAAGGTCTGCACGCGCTGCGAGATCTGCGTGAAGGCGTGCCCCGTCGGCGCGATCGAGATCGGCTAGGGCCCCCGACCGGAGGACCGCGCATGGTGAAGGACCTCAGGACCGACGTGCTCGTGGTCGGCGCGGGCCCCGCGGGCAGCATGACCGCGAAGTGGGCCGCGAAGCAGGGCGCGACGGTCACGATGATCGAGAAGCGCCAGGAGATCGGGAGCCCGGTCCGCTGCGGCGAGGGGATGAGCAAGGACTGGCTCCACGACGTCGGCATCAAGCCGGGCAAGTGGATCAACGTCGAGGTCGAGGGCGCCCGGATCTACTCCCCGAGCGAGAAGGTCTTCGAGATCAACGAAAAGCACGCCGGCAACGAGGTCGGCTACGTCGTCGAGCGCGATGGGTTCGACAAGGCGCTCGCCATCGACGCCGCGAACGCCGGCGTGGACGTCCTGCTCAAGACCGCCGCGACCGGGGTCCTCAAGGAGAACGGCCGGGTCGTCGGCGTGAAGGCGAAGGCGTTCGGCGAGCCGTTCGAGATCCGCGCCTCGGTCACCATCGGCGCAGACGGGTTCGAGAGCCAGGTGGGCCGGTGGGCCGGCGTGCCCACCAACCTTGCCATGAAGGACATGGACACCTGCCTCCAGTACCGCATGACCGGGGTGGACTCTGACCTCCGGTACTGCGACTTCTACCTCGGCAAGGTCGCGCCGGGCGGCTACGTCTGGGTGTTCCCCAAGGACGAGGGCCTCGCGAACGTCGGCATCGGGGTCCAGGTCAGCCAGATCAAGACCATGGCCGAGGCCCGCAACTACCTCGACGCGTGGATCGCGAAGCACCCGGCCTACGCGAAGGGCAAGAAGATCGACATGGTGGGCGGTGGCGTCTCCATCTCGCCCCCCCTCAAGCAGACCGTGACCGACGGCTTCATGCTCGTCGGCGACGCGGCCCGGATGATCGACCCCCTCACCGGCGGGGGGATCGCGAACGGCTGCATCGCCGGGAAGATCTGCGGGACCGTCGCGGCGGAGGCCGCCCAGACGGGCGACGTCTCGAAGGAGTTCCTCCAGCAGTACGAGAAGGGCTGGCGCGCCCGCCTCGAGGAGAAGCTGTACCGCAACTGGCTCGCGAAGGAGAAGCTCACGACGCTCTCCGACGAGACGTTCGACAAGATCGTCGACGCGCTCCAGGACGTGCGGCTCGAGAAGCTCAACGTCCACAACATCCTGAAGGCGGTCCACACGAAGTACCCCGAGGTGACGAAGGAGTTCGAGGCGTTCCTCTGAACGCCCGCTCCGTCTCGCCCGCATGCCCGGCGCCCCGAACCGGCCTCCCGAGAACGCCCCGGCCGCTCCGGCACCGCCGCCCGTGCCGGTCTCCGCCCGCTTCCGCGCCCTGAGCCGCCTCGCGCCGAGCCGGGTCGCCCTGCTCCTGGACCCGTGGAAGGGGGCACCGAGCCCCGAGCTCCTCCAGCCGTTCGAGAAAGCCGAGGCCGCATTCGAGCACGGCGACTTCGACAACGCGTCGAGCGCCCTCGACCTCCTCTCGGTCCGGTTCGCCGAGCCCCGGTGGCCGACGCTGCCCGAGCCGTTCCGCTCCCTGAAGGTCCCGATCCCCGCCCCGATGCCCCCGCACTGGAACCCGGACCACGCGCTCGGGCCGGCCGAGCGGGAGGCCCGACGCGCGCGCCGCGAAGCCGACGAGCAGGTCGCGCTCGCCGCCGGTTCGCTGGCGTGGGCCGCGGGCCACGGGGTCGACCTCACCGACCTCGCGCGGCCGCTCGACGAGGCCCGCGCCATCCTCGGGTCGGAGGGCGTCGTGCCCGGCTACTACGAGCGGATGGAGACGGTCTGGGACGGCGTGCGTCAGCGCTGCCCCCGGCCGAAGGGCGCGGCCGGACGAGCCCCGGCCCCGCCGGCCGAGCCGGAAGCCTCCGAGGCCTAGGCCGCTGGTGACCGACGAGGCGCGCCCGCGCCGGCGGGTCCACCGGGGCGAAGGAGAGGTCACCGAGTGGCCGCGCGGGCTCGCGAGCTACGTGCCCGCCGGCCCGGACGACGCCGAGCCGTCCCCCGACGAGGACCGACTGGCGAACCGCATCCAGCTCGCGGCCCGTCTGCTGGCCCTGCGGCGCGCGGCGGGGGAGACGACGGACCCGGTGTTCGCGGAGCTGCGCGCCGCCGAACGGGCGCTCCGGGCGGGGGACCGGGCCACCGCGACCGACCGCCTCGACCGCGTGCTCGTCGCGCTGGACGCCGCCGCGGAGGCGCCCGGTCCTCGCCGCGCCGCGCGCCGCCGGGGCACGACCCTTTAAGGACGCGCCGGCCGTCGGCCCGCGCATGGCCGCGCCCCGGTTCGGCACGTTCTCGATCGTCGCGTGCGATCGCGACACCGGCACCTGGGGCGTCGCCGTGCAGTCGAAGTTCATCGCCGTCGGCGCCGTGGTTCCGTTCGCGGAGGCCGGCGTCGGCGCGATCGCCACGCAGGCGGCTGCGAACGTCGCCTACGGGCCGGAAGGGCTCGCGCTCCTCCGCGCCGGGAAGCGGGCGTCCGACGTCGTGGAAGCCCTCACCCGGGCGGACGCGGGCCGGGACGAGCGGCAGCTCGGGGTCGTCGACCGCGAGGGGCGCGCCGCGTCGTTCACGGGGTCGCACTGCCTCGATTGGGCCGGGCACGTCGTCGGCGACGGCTTCGCTTGCCAGGGGAACATCCTGTTCGGCCCGGGGGTCGTGAAGGGGATGGCCCGGACGTTCGAGGCCACGCCCGGTGACCTCGTGGACCGCCTGCTCGGGGCGCTCGCCGCCGGCCAGCGCGAGGGGGGCGACCGACGGGGCATGCAGTCCGCCGCGCTCCTCGTCGTGCGGGCGCGCGGAGGCTACGGGCAGGGGAACGACCGGTGGATCGACGTGCGCGTCGACGACCACCCGACGCCGATCGAGGAGCTCCGACGGGTCTTCCGGCTCTACGATCTCACGATGCTGACGCGCGAGGACCCGGCGACGCTCGTGCCGCTCGCCGGCGAGGTCGCCGCGGGAGTCCAGCACGACCTCAACGTCCTCGGGTTCTACCCGGGCCGGTCGACGGGCCGGTGGGACCCCGCCAGCCGGGCGGCGTTCACCAAGTTCCTCAACGAGCACAATTTCGAGAACAAGGCCCGGGACGACGACCGGACCTGGCCGTCCATCCTGGGGTACCTGCGCGAGCGGGCCTCGGCGGAGACGGCCCGGCGCACGACGACGGCGCCGATCGTGCCGGGAGCGCTCGACCGGGGGCCCGGGGCTCAAGGACCGTCGGGAGGTGCCCCATCCCCGCCCGGAGCGGCGTCGAAGGAGAAGGGGAAGCACGCGCCGAAGTGACCGTCACGGTCCGCCACGCCTGCCCGAGCCGGACGGTCGCGGAACGCCTGGCGGCGGCGCTCCGGGCGGACAATCCCGACTTCGTCCACGTCGCGGTCGACGGGCCCGAGCTCACGCTGCGGGTCACGGCCCGCTCGGCCGGCAGCGCGCGGGCGACCCTCGACGACCTCCTCGCCTGCCTGCGGGTCGCCGAGCGGGCGGTCCCCCCGCCGTAGCGGAACCGCCGTCGGTCCGCCGAAGTCGGCATAAGGGGCCCGGGGTCCTCCGCCCCCGTGGCCGAAGGCTTCCTGCCGCCCGATCGGCCGCGCGACCCGGCCCCGCAGGGCCGGTACGTGGCGGGGGTCGTGATCACGGTGCTCGCCGTGGTCAGCCAGTACTTCGTCCCATCGCTCGTCCCGGCGTCGCTGGTCCTGTACGGGAACCTCCCCGGGGATCTGTTCGTCGTCTACGGGATCCCGGTGCTCTCGTTCGCCGTCCTCGTCGGGGGCGCGCCGCTGCGCGACTGGTCGAAGCGGATGGGGACCGCGAGCTGGGAAGGGCTGCGCTGGTACGGCCTCCTCTCGCTCCTCGCCCTCGTCGTGGTGCTCGCGCTGGCGATCGTCTACGAGTTCGTCGACCCCGCCGCGCTCCAGTACCTGAGCCGACCGAATCCGGCGCTCACGCAGGCCGCCGCCAACCCGTGGTTCTACGTCGGGCTCTCGTTCGTCGTCGGCGCGTTCGAGGAGACGATCTTCCGGGGCTGGATCTTCGGCTACTGGCGCGACCGGGGGGGCTCGTGGCTCGTCCCGGCCGCCTGGACGAGCGCGATCTTCGCCGGCGTCCACCTCTACTACGGCTTCACGTACGGGCCGGCGGCGCCGCTCATCTTCCCCACGCTGTTCCTGCTCGGGTTCTCCTTCGCGGCGACGTACCGCTACTCGGGAGGCAACCTCGTCCTGCCCGCGCTCCTGCACGGCGAGAACGACGCCTCGGCCTACCTGACCCTCATCAACACCGAGATCGGCGCGATCGTCCACTACGCCGTGATCCTCGTGGGCGGACTCCTCGGGCTCATCGCCTACCTGCGCGCCGACGGGCCCGCCCGGGGGGCCCCGGGCTAGGCGCTCCTTCGCTCGGCGAGCGGATCCCATCGACCCCGAGCCCGTCGGGGCGCTCGACGGCGTGTGCCCCGCCGGATACCCGCCGCGCTCGACCCGCGGGGGGGCCCGAGGGACCGCGCGCGGCACCCCCCCTTCGGCCGCGGGGCCTCGGGCCTTGCGCCACGACGGACCGCCCGGGCGCCCGCTCGAGGAACCGTCGGCCGCGGGTGCGGGGCGGGACCCGGAGGCGCACGGGACCGAGGGACGCCGGCGCCGAGGGGGTCCCCGCGCGGAGCCCGCGACGGCGTCGGTCGCCGCCCGTCAGCATCTTGTAATCGGCCCGCGTCGCCGCGTCCGTGCCGCCCACCGACGACGAGATCCGCGCCGCCCTCACGAGCGCCCGGACGATCGCGGTCGTCGGGCTCTCCGAGAAGCCGGAGCGCGACTCGAACGAGGTCGCCCGGTACCTTCAGGGGCAGGGCTATCGGATCGTCCCCGTGAACCCGATGCTCACGGAGGTCCTCGGAGAGCGGGCGTACCCGGGGGTCGGCGCGATCCCCCCGGAGCTCCGGGTCGACCTCGTCGACGTCTTCCGCCGCAGCGACCAGGTCCTCCCCGTCGTCCGGGAGAGCGTGCGGCGGGGCGGGGTGCGGACGTTCTGGATGCAGCTGGGCGTGGAGCACGCCGAGGCCGCCGCGGAGGCGCGCGCGCACGGGATCGCCGTCTTCGAGAACCTGTGCACGATGGCCGAGCATCGCCGACTGCACCTGCCGCCCGTCGCCTCCTCCCGCTGAGCCGCCCCGATGGCTGTCGCCGCTCCGTCCCCGACCCCGATGGTCGGCGCCCGCATCCCGCGCGCCGGCGCGCTCGACGATCAGGGCGTCGTCCGCCGGGAGAACGTCCACGCGCTGCGCTGGCGCCTCCACGGGGCGGGGAAGGTCGTCGGCGCGGTCGACGTCGGGGTCGCCCGGCTCGACGGGACCGTGTCGATCGGCGGCGCCGTCTCGGCGGACTCCCTCACCGCGCGGGGATGGCTCGAGGTCCACGCGACCGTCGACGTGCACGATCTCCTGCGGACCGACGGCACCTTCCGGGCCGCCGGCGCGGTGCACGCCGGCGAGGCCGTCGTCCGGGGGACGACGCGCCTCTCCGCCCCGCTCTCGGTCGACGGGACGCTCGACGCCCGGGGGACGCTCGAGGTCCCGTCGCTCCGCGCCACGAAGCTGCTCGTCCACGGCGCCGTCGCGCTGCCCGGGACCGCGGAGGCCCCGTCGATCGTGCTGGAGCTTCCGCGCGACTCGCGGATCGGCGGGCTGCGGGGCCGCTCGGTGAGCGTCCGGGGGAAGGTGCCGAACGTCGTCGAGAAGGTGCTCCAGCACACGCGCCACGTCGCGGTGGACCGGATCGAGGCGGACGTCGTGCGGCTCGAGGCGGTGGACGTGGAGTTCGTCCGTTCCCCCGCGCTGGTGCTCGGTCGGGACTGCCACGTGACGACGGTCGAGGGGACGGTCGCCCGCTGCCATCCGTCGAGCGCCGTCGGGCCGCGCTCCCAGTCCCCCCCGCCGTACGGGCTCCGCCGATAGGCGGCGCGGCCCGCTCGCTGTTATCCGTCCCCGCCGCGTCGCGGCCGCCCGTGACGCCGGAGGAGGAGACGGCCGCCCCGACGGGGATCGCGGTCCAGCAGCGCGTCCGCGAGTTCTGGACCGCGCACGACGTCCCCGCTCGGGCGATGCCCGGCGCCGCCGACGGGCCGGTGTTCCGGTTCACCGAGGGTCCCCCCGGGGCGAACGGCGTCCCCCACCTGGGCCACCTGGTCGCGCGCGTGGCGAAGGACGTCGCGCTGCGCTACCGCCGGATGCGTGGCTACCGCATCGTGAGCCCGATGGCCGGCTGGGACTGCCACGGGCTGCCGGTCGAGATCGCGATCGAACGCCAGCACGGCTTCCGTTCGAAGCGCGAGATCGAGGAGTACGGGATCGAGCGGTTCTGCGAGGAGTGTCGGGAGGCGACCCTCTACTTCGCGTCGGTCTGGCAGGCGATGAGCGAGCGGGCCGGATACTGGCTCGACTACGCCCGGGCCTACCGGACGATGGACCCCCCGTTCATCGAGAGCGTCTGGTGGTCGCTCCGCACCCTGTTCGACCGGGGGCTGCTCGAGAAGGGCCACTACGTGCTGCCGTACTGCCCCCGGTGCGAGACGGTGCTGAGCTCCCACGAGGTCGCCCAGGGGTACCGGGAGGCGACGGACCCCTCGATCACGGTCCGCTTCCCGCTCGCCGGGACCGCCCGCCCCCGGGCCCTGCTCGTCTGGACCACGACGCCCTGGACGCTGCCGTCGAACCTCCTCGTGGCGGCGCGGGCCGACCTCGAGTACTCGGTCGTCCGGGGCCCCGACGGCGACGAGCTCGTCCTCGCCTCCGAGGCCGTCCCGCGCTACTTCCCTTCCGGGGCGGAGGTGGTCGAGCGCCTCCCGGGCCGGGCGCTCACGGGCGCCGTCTACGAGCCGCCGTTCGCGACCCCGGGCCCGGGACCGGGGCGGCACCGCGTCGTGCTCGACGACTTCGTGACCGCCGCGGACGGGACCGGGTTCGTCCACGTCGCGCCGAGCTTCGGCCCCGACGACTACCGCATCGGGGCGCGCGAGGGCGTCGGCGTCTACGACCCGCTCGATAGCCGGGGGGTGTTCGACGACCGGTTGCCCGTCGTGCGGGGGAAGGGGTTCAAGGCCGCCGACCCGATCCTGGCGCGCGACCTCGAAGCGCGCGGCCGCCTCTACCGCGCCGAGACGATCCGCCACACGTATCCGTTCTGCTGGCGGTGCGACCACGCCCTGCTCTACCGGGCGATCGACTCGTGGTTCGTCCGGACCAGTCGGTTCACCGAGCGGCTGGTCCGGCACAACGCGAGCGTCGCGTGGATCCCCCCGTACCTGCGCGACGGCCGGTTCGGGAACTTCCTCACCGAGGCGAAGGACTGGGCGCTCTCCCGGAGCCGGTACTGGGGGACGCCGCTCCCGATCTGGGTCTGCGCTGCGGGGCACGTAACGTGCGTCGGCAGCTTCGCGGAGCTCGCGGAGCGCGTCCCGGAAGGGCTCCCGAGCCCGTTCGACCCCCACCGGGTCACGGTCGACCGGCTCGACGTCCGGTGCGGGACGTGCGGCGCCCCGTCCCGCCGGGAACCGTACACGATCGACGTCTGGTACGACAGCGGCACCGCGCCGTTCGCCCAGTTCCACTACCCCTTCGAGCCCGGACCGTTCGACCCCCACGCCCCGCTCGATCACATCGCCGAGGGGCTCGACCAGACCCGCGGCTGGTTCTACGCGCTGCTCGTGCTCTCGACGGCCCTCTTCGACCGGCCGGCGTACCGTTCCTGCCTCGTGAACGGCATGGTGCTCGACGACTCCGGCCGGAAGATGTCGAAGTCGAAGGGCAATGTCCTCGAACCGATCGGCCTCCTCGACCGCGTCGGGGGCGACGCCGCGCGCTGGGCCTGCCTCTCCGTCGACTTCACCGAGCCGATCCGGTTCAGCGAGGCGATCGTCGAGAAGGCCGCGGCGCGCACGCTCGGGACGCTCCGCCACGTGGTCGCCTTCCATCTCGGGAACGCCCGGGCCGATCGGCTGCCGCCGCCTGCGGGACCGCCCCGGGCGCCGTCCCTGCTCGACCGGTGGCTCCTCTCGCGTCTCGAGGGGACCCGGGCGGCCGTCGAGACGGCGCTCGAAGCGTACGACCCCCGCCCGGCAGCGACGGCCCTGGCAACGCTCGTCGACGACCTTTCGACCTGGTACGTCCGGCGGTCCCGGCCTCGCTTCTGGTCGGACGAGGCGTCGGACGATCGCCGGGCCGCGCACGAGACGCTCGGCTACGCGCTCGGGGGGGTCGCGCGCCTCGCGGCCCCGCTCGTGCCGTTCACCGCCGAATGGATCCATCAGGAGGTCACGGAGCTTCGGTTCCGCTCGGGCGACGCCTCCGTCCACCTCGCGGGATGGCCCGGTCCGCTCGCGCCCCGGGACGAGCGGCTCGAGGCGGGCATGCAGGAGCTGCGCGAGCTCGTGGAGGTCGGCCGCGAGCTCCGGCAGCGCGCGGGCGTCAAGGCCCGGATCCCGCTCGTCGAGCTCGTGCTGTTCGGGTCCGCCTCTCCGGGGATCGCGGCGCTCGGCGAGGACGGGATGCGCCTGCTGGCCGAGGAGCTCAACGTCCGACGGGTCGTGCGCGCCCAAGTCGGGGACCGGACGGCGTACCCCGACGCGACGTGGGTCGTCCGGGAGGAGGGGGGTCGCCCGGTCGTCGCCCTTCCGCGGCGCCCGACCGAGGAGCTGCTCGAGGAGGGGCTCACGCGCGAGGTCGCCCGCCGGCTCCAGCAGCGTCGCAAGGAGCTCGGGCTCCAGCTCACCGACCGGGTCGTCGTCACGGTGGGCGCCGACGGGGCGCTCTATCGCGCGCTCGCGGCCCGGCGGGGCCCGCTCGCCCGCGAACTGCTCGCGGAGCCGCTCGAGATCGTGGAAGGGCCGCTGCCTCCCGGCGACGACATCCGCGCCTGGGACGTGGATGGGATCAGCTTTTCGGCGCGGGTGGTGCGTCGCGCCGCGGCCCCGTAAGGTCCGCCCGTGCGACCGGGCCCGCGGGCGAGCGCTCGGCGAACACCGCCGCACCGAACCGCCGGACCGTGACGCGGGGGTCCCGCCAGGCCCCGGCCGGAAGTCCGGCCTTCTCGCACGTCCCGTCGAGGAGCTGCTCGGCCCCCCAGCCGAGCTCGGTCGCGACCTGGGGCAGCAGGAGGCCGCTCTGGCCGAACCCTTCCACGATGAGCCCGTCCCGACCGATCCGGATCCGCTCGGGGAGCGACGCGTCGGGCTCCCGGCGGAGGAGCTCGGGGAGCGAGAGCAGCGAGACCTCGAACGTGAGCCGGGGGAGCTCGGGGGACCGGACCGGCGGGAACCGCGGGTCGTCCAACGCGGCGGCGACGGCGGCCTCCCGGACGGCCCGGTCGAGCGGATGGACCGGCCGCGGGAAGCCAATGCACCCGCGCAGGAGGTCGCCGGGGTACCGGCGGAGGGTCACGAACACCCCGCGGGGCTCCCGGAAGATCGGCGGCAGTAGCGGACCGACCCCGGGCTCGCGGCGGGCGGCGAGGGCCTCCTCGACCGACCGGCGGGCGAGCGTCACCGCCGCCGTGCCGACCGCGAGCGGCCAATCGTCGTCGTCCGTCGCCGTCACGGTCCGGAAAAGCGCCCCGGCGGAGAAAGGCGCTTCGCTGCCTCTCACCTTTTATACCGAGTGGGGGGTCCCCGCCGTCCCATGCCGTTCCCCGAGGCGGTCGAGCGTCTGCTCAACAAGAAGATCTGCATGAACTGCTCGGCCCGGAACCCCCCGAAGGCGGTCCGCTGCCGCAAGTGCCACTACCGCGGTCTCCGCGTGAAGTCGCGCGAGCGGTCGGGGAAGACCCAGTAGACGGACGACGCTCAGGGCGGCGGCGCGCCGTCCGGCGCCTTCCGCCGCACCGCGACGCCGGCCCGTCGCTCCTCGAGCCGGAACTCGAAGCGTTTGCGGAAGAGGAACTGGAAGTTCCGTCGTCCGTCGCGCCAGCTCGACAGCTTGGGGACGCCCCAGCGCTCGCCGTAGCGGATCGGCACCTCGGCGAACTTGAGGCCGCGGATCAGCGCCTCGATCTTGAACTCCTCGCTGAGCGGCATCCCGTCCTGGGTGAGGTGGACCCGGTCGAGGACCTCGCGCCGGAACACCCAGAACCCGCTCTGGCTGTCGCGCAGCCGGCCGCCCGGAAGGGTCCGGACGAACCGGTGGAACAGGAAGTTCGCCGCCTCGTTGAGCACCCAGTTCCCGATCCGGTGCTCCGTCGTCATCGACTTTCGGTCGAGGTACGCCATCCGATCCCCCGTCAGGAAGTCGAGCCGCTCGTCGAGGAGCCGGCGGACGAGCGTGGGGATCGTCGCGACGGGGTAGGTGCCGTCGCCGTCGGACGTCGCCAGGACCTCCCCCGTCGCCTCCGCGAACCCGGTCCGATAGGCGCGGCCGTAGCCCGGGCGCCGTTCGATGAGCACGCGGGCGCCCGCGGCGGTCGCTTCCTCGGCGGTGCGGTCCGTCGACGCCCCGTCGACGACGAGCAGCTCCCAGACGAGCGGGTCGTCGCGGAAGACGGTCCGGTTCGCGGCCTCCGCCGCGGCCCGGAAGCTGGTGAGGACCGGGCCAATCGACCCGGCCTCGTTGAGGGTGGGAATGACGAGGGAGGCGCGCATCGGTGAGAGGATTGGCAGCCGCCCACCGCTTAAACCCCTGCCCGTGCTGGGACCGCCCACGCCCGGCACCACGCAGCGCGGCGCCCCGGGGCGCCGCTGGGGGAGCTTTCCGACCACGGCCGACGTGGGGATCTGGGCGACGGGCCCGTCGTCGGCCGCCCTCCTCGAGGCGCTGGGGCTGGGCCTCTATGCCCTCATGACCGACCTGCGGACCGTGCGGCCGCGCACCGAGCGGGCGGTGAGCGCCTCCGGGGCCGACGCGGCCGAGCTCGTGGTCGCGTTCCTCTCCGAGCTCCTGCTCCTCTACGACAGCGAGGCGTTCGTCGCGCGCACGGTCCGGGTCCGTCCCGTCGGCGACCCGCCGACCGCGCTGGTCGCGAGCCTGGCCGGCGAGCGGTTCGACCCGGCCCGCCACCCCGTCCGCTCCGAGGTGAAAGCGGTCACGCTCCATGGCCTCGTCTTCGACCCCGCGCGCCACCGCGCGCGGGTGATCGTCGACCTGTGACTCGGCCGGGGGCTACGGCATCCGTTCGAGGATCGCCTTCAGCGCCGCACCGGAGGGCCCGGTGCGGCGCGCCTTCGCGAGGATCCGCTCGAGCGCGGCGAAGGTGACGAGGAGGTCCGGCCAGTCGGCAATGCCCATGTGGCCGATCCGGAAGATCTTGCCGGTGAGCGCGCCCTGGCCGCCCTGGACGAGCACGTTGTACTGGCGCTCGAGCGCCTTCCTCAGCTCGGGGTCGCCGAGGCCCTCGGGGTTCTTCACCGCGGTCACGGTGTCGGAGGCGAAGCGCCGGTCGGGGAACAGCTCGAGGCCGATCGCGTCGACGGCCGCCCGCGTCGCCTCGGCGAGCCGGTGCGTCCGCTCGAGCCGGGCCGTGAGCCCCTCTTCCTTCAGGAGGAGGAGCGCCTCGCGCAGCGCGAGGAACAGCGGCACCGCGGGGGTCCAGGGCGTGTCGTTCTTCTCGAGCGCCTGGAGGTGGGCCGGGAGATCGAGGTAGAAGGTGCCGGCGTGGAGCTGGGCGACGGCGCGGTCCGAGAGGTGGACCATCGCGAGCCCGGCGGGGGCCGCGAGACCCTTCTGGCTGCCGGCGACGACCGCGTCGATCCCCCAGGCGTCGATCGGCTCCGGGATCCCGGCGACCGCGCTGATCCCGTCCACGAGGAACAGCGCCCCCGCGTCGTGGACCGCGGGCGCGAGCGGGGCGAGGTCGTTCGCGAGCCCGACGCTCGTCTCGTTGTGGACGACGCACACCGCGCGCACGTCGCCCTTCGCGAGCTCGGCCTTCGCGGCGTCGAGCGGCAGCGGCTGGCCCCACGGTGCGGTCAGCGTCGTCACCTGGGTCGCGTAGCGGCGGACGATCGCATCGGTCCGTTCGCCGAAGTTCCCGTTCGAGAGGACGAGCGTCCGGCCGTCCTTCGGCACGAGCGCGGAATAGACCGCCTCGAGGCCGGAGGTGCCGCTGCCCGAGAGCACGACCTGGTGCCCCCGGGCCCCGAAGAGGACGGGCAGGAGCTCCCGGATCTCCTGCACGACGCCGTGGAAGTAGTCGCCGCGATGGTTGAGGCTCGGGGTCGACATCGCGCGGAGCACGCGCGGATGGATCCGCACCGGCCCGGCGATGAGGAACGTCGTCGTCTCCGGGTCGAACGTCATCGCGCGCCTCCCGTCGGAGCGACCCGGGCGGTGAGGGGCTCCCCGCGGAGCGCCCGCAGCACCTCGTCGACGGTGTCGGCGCCGGCCCGCTCCTGGCCCTCGGCCGTCGCCGCGCCGATGTGCGGGGTCGCGATCACGTACGGGTGCTCCAGCAGGGCTCGGTTCATGGGGGGTTCCACCTCGAAAACGTCGAGCGCGGCGCCGGCGAGCCGGCCCTCCGAGAGGGCGGCGAGGAGCGCGCCCTCGTCGACGAGCGCGCCGCGGGCGACATTGACGAGGTAGGCGCCGGGCTTCATCCGGTCGAAGGCCCGGGCGTCGAGCAGGTGCCGGTTCTCCGGCGTGAGGGCGGCGTGGACGCTCACCACGTCCGCGCGCCCGAGGAGCGCCTCGAGCGGGAGCATCTCGGTGCCGTCGGTCGCCGACGTCACGAACGGGTCGACGGCGATCGAGCGCACGCCGAACGGCGCCAGCCGGCGCGCGACCTCCCGGGCGATGCGCCCGTAGCCGACGAAGCCGACGGTCTTCCCCGCGATCTCGTGCCCCAGGCTGCCGCGCTCCCAGCGACCGGCGCGCGTCGCGGCGAACTGCGGCGCGAGGCCGCGCACGAGCACGAGCACGAGGGCGACGGTGAGCTCGGCGACGCTCGCCGTGGCCGCCGCCGGCGCATTGACCACCCGGATGCCGCGCGCCGCGGCCGCAGCGGTGTCGATGTTGTCGACCCCGACGCCCGCGCGCGCGACGAGGCTGAGCTGCGGGGCCCGGGCGAGGAGGTCGCCGGTGACCTTCGTTCGGCTCCGGACGATGAGCGCCCAGGCGTCCGCGAGCGCGGCCGGCAGCTGGGTCGGCGCTCCGCTCACGTCCACGACCCGGCACGGGCCCGCCTGCAGGCGGGCGAGGGCTGCCGCGTCGATCGGGTCCGCGACGACCACGACCGGGGGGTCCGCCATCGCGGCCCGGACCCGACCCCCCATGAAAACGTTTGGCGGCCGTGCCCTCGGTTCAGGCGGCCTTGGGGACGGCGGTGCGCTCGACGGCGGCCCGGACGATCGCCTCGCCCCGGACCCCGCGGATCCACGGCTCGGGCTTCACGACGATGCGGTGCGCGAGCGCCGGCTCGGCGAGCGCCTTCACGTCGTCGGGGACGACGAAGTCCCGGCCGGCCAGCAGGGCCCGGGCGCGGGCGAGCTTCTGGAGCGCGAGGGACCCGCGGGGCGACGCGCCGACCTCCGCGCGGGAGTCCGCGCGGGTCGCCCCGACGAGGCGGACGATGTAGCCCGCGATCGACCCGTCGAGCGCGACCTCCTCGACGGCTCGCTGGAGGGCGGTGAACTCGACAGCGGAGACGACCGCGGGGACCGCAGCCTGCTCCGTCTTGCGCTCGCGGCGTCGGGCCAGGATCAACGTCTCCTCCTCGGGGGTCGGGTAGCCGACGGAGAGCCGCATCAGGAACCGGTCGACCTGCGCCTCGGGGAGCGGGTACGTCCCCTCGAGCTCGATCGGGTTCTCGGTCGCGAGGACCAGGAACGGGCGCGGGAGCGGGTACGTCGACCGCTCGCTCGTCACCTGGTATTCCTGCATCGCCTCGAGCAGGGCCGACTGGACCTTCGGCGGCGCGCGGTTGATCTCGTCCGCGAGCAGGATGTTCGTGAAGAGCGGCCCCGGGCGGAACGAGAACGTCCCCTTGCCGGGATCGAGCACCTCGGACCCCGTGATGTCGTGCGGGAGCAGGTCGGCCGTGAACTGCACGCGCTGGAACTCGAGCCCCAGGGCGCTCGCGAACGACTTCGCGAGGAGCGTCTTCCCGAGCCCCGGCAGGTCCTCGAGCAGGAGGTGGCCGTCGGCGAGGAGCCCGATCAGGATCCGCTCGACCGCGAGGTCGCGGCCGACGACGGCGACCCGGACCGCCTCCCGGACCTTGTCGGCCGTCGCGCGGGCGGGGGTCGCGTCCAGGGACGATCGCCTCGCCGCGACCGAGGCGGCGGGGAGTATAAGGACCGTTCCGGCGGGCCGGGCCTGGCGCACCGCGGCCGTGTTCCCCGGCCGTAACGATCCGCCTCAGCGCAGGCGTTCGCCCTCTCCGCGGTCTGACCCCGGCCGGGGGTGTCGGACACCGGGGTTGTCCTCACGTCATCCTCGGCGGACGACCCGTCCGCGTTGAGTCAAGAGGGACCCTTCGTCGGCGCCCGGACGCGGCATCCCGCCGCGTCGGACCGCCGGACGGCGCCGACGCCTAAGAGCTTGCCGACGTCTCCTCCCGATCGAACAGCTCGGGTCGACCGGTGAGGTAGGCGGCCGCGAGGAGCACGAGGACGAGCAGCGCGGCCACCACGCCGAACGAGAACGTCCCGCCCGGCAGCACCACGGCGCCCGACCAGGCGATCCCGACCGCGAGCCCCGGGATCGCGTAGGTCCCGAAGCCGCGGAGGAGCCCGCCCGGGGGCCGGTCGGGATCGTCGACGACCCAGACGATCGCGGCGACCCCGCCGAGCCCGGCGACCAGGTCGAGGAGCGCGGTCGGAGGCGCCGCGGAGGCGAGCGCCACGAGGCCGCCGAGGGTCGGCGCGATCGCGAGCTCGCGCGCGGTCCCGCTCGCAGCGAGCCGCAGCCCGGCGGTCCCGGCGACGCTCCCGAGCGCGACGAGCACTCCGAGCCCGTCCGGCCACGGCCCGGCGAACCCGAGGACGACGGCGACCGCCCCCGAGAGCGCCAGCCCGGGCCACCCGAGCCGGCGCGAGCGCCCCGTCACGCGACCCTCCGGGAGGCGGGGCGTTCGACGAGCCGCACAAACCCCTCCAGCGAACCGAAGTCGTCCCAGTCGACGGTGGGCGCGTCCTGCCACGACCGGGCGATGCGCTGACGCCGCACGAGCATCACCAGCCGGGCGGCGATCGCCTCGTCCTCGGCGCCGAGGCGGCTCGCCGCCCGGAGCAGCGGGGCGGGCGACGGGCTCAGCACGACGAGCGGGTACCCCCGCAGCCGAAGGTGCGGGACGAGCGCGATCGCCTCCGCCCCGGCGAGGGGGCTGAGCAGGATCGTCGTGGTCCCCGGCGGGAAGAACCGACGCATCGCGACCGCGCACCGCTCGCTCGGGCCCGCCGTCCGGGCGAGGCGCGTGCCCAGGAGCGCGGTGCGGACCCGGATCCGCTGCGTACGACCCATCGACAGCGGCACCGCCTCGAGGAACTCGCCGTAGACGCCGAGGCCGACGCGCGCCTTCGACCGCAGCAGCGACTCGGCGATCCCTTCCGCCGCGGCGCGGGCGATCGACAGGAGGTGCTCGTCGACCGACGGTCCGAGGTCCGTGGGCCGTGCGTCGAGGAGGAGGACCACGTCCCCGGTCCGCTCGAGCGCGAAGTCGTTCACGAGCAGCGTGCCGGCCCGGGCCGACGCCTTCCAGTTGATGCGACGAGGGGGATCGCCGGGGGCGACCGGGCGCAGCCCGAAGAACTCGCCGCTGGCGCCGAGCCGGCGGGAGCGGGTCTCCCCGGGCAGCATCGTCGTCCGGTCGAGCCGCATCGCGTCGAGCCGCGTGAGCTCGGGGGGATACCGGACGACGACGATCTCCTCGGCCGGGACCGCGACGTCCCGCTCGGTGAACCCGCCCGGGTCGCGCCAGACGACCGTGGGGGGCGGCACGACGGCCATCGTCGGCTCGTGGGCCCCCCACCGGCGCTCGAAGTCGATCGCCCCCTCGCCCACGCGGAGGGTCGCCGGCGCGACCTCGGCGAGCGCGGGCGGCCGCTCGAGGCCGACGAGCAGCTCGGCGCTCGGCACGCCGGCTTCGGGCGTGACCGTCCCCGCGAGGCGGACCTCCCCGCGACTCCCGGTCTCGCCCCAGACGAGCGTTGCGTGCGGGTCGCGTCGCGGTCCCGAGAGCGCTGCCGCGGCCGGGGCCACGAGCAGGGCGAGCCCGAGGAAGAGCGGCAGCGGGTTCCGGACCGCCACCGCGACGACCACCGCGATCGCTCCGGTCGCGAGGAACAGGAACGTCCGCGGCCGCCAGCGCAGGCCCCCGAACCTGCCGTCGGCGCTCACGCGTCCCGCTCCAGCGCGTCGAGGCGCTCCCGTACGAGGGCGCGGAACTCGGGGGCGCTCAGGCGCGCGACCGACCGAAGCTCCTCCGAGGTCCGGGTCGGGAGGTCGGGATGCTGGCTCGCCCGGTCGACCCGGTCGAGGGCGGCGACGATCGCCTCCCGGCCCAGCGGACCCGAACGGAGCGCGGCCCGGACCGGATCGTTCACGTCGCTCGTCCCGAGCGGGGGGAGCCGCGGACGCCACGCCCGCACGACGACCTCGCCGATCAGGAAGCCCGCGGAGACGACGGCGACGACCGTGGCGGGGACCGCGAGGGCGAGATCCGGTCCCGCCCAGACCGCGATCCCGGCGGCGAGGACCGCGATCGCCGGGAAGAACCACCCGAACGGAGCCCTCATGGGCGCGGCGTCGCCGCGTCGAGGTCGGCCTGCGCCGTGCGGATCACCTCGAGCGCGCGCCCGGCGTCGGCGGCGTCGATCGGGTGCGGCGAGTAGCGGGCCTCCTCGAAGAGGCGCGTGAGGGCGAGGGCCGCCTCGGGCCGGATCCCGAGGCGCAGGAGGTGCCGGGAGCGGATCTCTTCCGGGGTCGCCGGGTCCAGATCGCCCACGAGGGGCGTGAGCCGCTCGAGGAGTTCCGTGTAGAGCGCGATGATCGCCGCGCGGGGATCGCCCCCGCCGGCGATCGATCCGGCCGCGCGGGCGAGGGCCGTGCGCGCGACGCGCGCCTCGGCGTCGAACTCGGGCCCGGGCCGGCGCGCGCGGCCGGCGAACAGGAGGTCCCGAGCCTGGGGCGTCGCCAGCACGGCGGCGACCAGGGCCACGGCGAGGACCGCCACGAACAGCGTCCACGGCGGCAGGGTGAAGTTGAACACCTGGAACCCGCCGTAGCCCGTGAGGACCGAGCTGTTGTTGCTCGAGGTCGAGTTCGGCGCGCCGGTCGGGGCGGAGCCGACCGGGGAGCCGCCCGAGCCGCTCGCGGCGGGCACGTAGGCGTGGGCGATGACGACGAAGAGGGCGCACAGCAGCACGACGACGAGGATCGACACGACGAGGCGGTTCGGGACCGGCAGGGTCGGCGTCGTGAGCCGTCGGTAGAGCAGGAAAGCGAGGACCGCCGCGATCCCCGCGACGAGCGCGTAGCCGACGACCGCGCTCGAGAGGCCGAACGGTCCGCTGCCGCTGGAGGGCGCACGGAGCGTCGGGGCCGCGAGGGTGCTCGCGGCCGCGCCGATCGCCAGCGCGGCGAGCAGCACCAGGACGAGCACGTACGTGGGGCTACCGGCGCGAGCGCGGGACGCCATGGCTGCCCCGGGACGACGGCCGGGCCTCGATTATACCCTTCCGGCCGCGGCCGTCAGGGGGTGGCGGGGGCGGGGGCCGACGGCGCGGGCGGCGCCGGCGTGAGGAAGTAGAAGCTCCGGCGCTCGTGGTCGGTCGTCACGACCGCGAAGTCGCTCACGACGTAGCCCGCGTCGAGGGCCGCCCGGAACGCGTCCCGGACCGCATGCCGCCAGCGGCGCAGCGAGGCCGGCTCGTGCTCCCGGATCAACGCGAGGTCGAACGGGATCTCGAGCGACGCGCGGGGGCCGCTCGGCTCGGCGACCGCGCTCGGCAGCCGGAGGCCCCGCTCGCTCGGCTCGGTCTCGACGATCGGGAACGCCCCGGTGAGAAAGGCCCGGTCGTCCTCCCGCCCCGGCAGGGCTCCGCCCATCCGGGCCTCGACGCGGGGGTCGGCGATCGACCAGACGACCCGGACCCGATCGGTCTCGAGGCCCCGGTTGAGCGCGTCGGGCAGCTGGCCGAAGTAGTGCGGGAGGTACCGGTCCGGCCGGGCGCCCAGCCGACGGACCATGAGCCAGGCGTTGCGGCTCTGCAGCGGATCGAACACCCACCGGATCTCCGGGAGCCCCAGCCGGAGGACCTCGTCGCGCTGGAACGCCTTCAAGCGGAACCCGAGGTGGTGGTTCTGGTATTCCGGCCGGACCGCGGTCAGGAACGACTGCTGGTAGAGCGTCACCCCGTCCCAGCCGAGCAGCGCCGCGGAGAACCCGGCGAGGTAGATGTCCGCGAACGCCCCGAGGACGAGTCCCCCGTTGTCCTGGAGGATGCGGAGCAGGATCGGCGAGAGCGGCGGGGCGGCGTCGTCGCCCCAGGTCGCCCGGACGACCTCCTCGACCTGCCGGAACTCCTCGGGCTTGTCGAGCCTCCGGAATCGGAACCCCTCGATGCGGTCCCCGGTCCGGGCCGCCGCCATCGGGCCGTTCACCGGCGCGCGCTACTTAACCCCGGGGCTCAGCGCCGCAGCTTGAGGTCCGACTTCTTCTGCTCGTAGCGGAGCTCGTCCGCCGGCGTCAAATCCCAGAGGAGGTCCTCGAGCTCCGGGATGTTCCGGAGGAACTCCGCCTTGCTCTTCGTCACCATGAGGTGCTCGAACTTCCGACGGGCGACGACGTAGCTCCCCACCAGGTACGCTCCGACGATCCCGATGATCGGGCCGACCACGATGAACACGAGGTTGTAGTTCGCGTTCGGCGTGTTCGTCTGCGCGTTGATCGCGCTGAACGGCCACGAGTTCCCGAGCGGCGTGAAGTACCCGAGCGCGAGCACCACGAGGAGCACTCCGACCCCGAGGACGATCCCCGCGATCACGGCGCGGTAGGTCCGGAACCCGTGCCGAAGGCGGCTCGTGAACGGGACTCGCTCCGAGGCGGAGGCCATGCGCTCGGCGGGAGGCGGTTCCGCTTATGAGGCTATTCGGGCGACGTGGGGGGGTCTCCCGTCACGGCTTGGGGTCCCCGCGGTCGACCCGCCCGAACGCCGACGGGCGCTCGGGGGGTCCGATCGGGGGCCCCGTCTCGGGCGCGGGGATCGCGGCCAGCATCGGGCGGAGCCGCTGGTAGACGAGCGCCCCGCCGAGCAGCGCCACCGCGGCGCCTCCGTACGCCCCGGCCTCCCCGCTGAGGGCGCCGAGGCCGAGCAGGAAGAAGCCGACCGTCTCGAACACGCCCCCGGAGACCGGGCCGCCCCCTCGACGGCCGGACGCCGGCGTCGGCCGGACCGAGAGGAGCGCCCCCGAGACCTCGAGCACGAGCGCGGCCGCCGACTGCAGCACGACGAGCGCGATCCCGTCGGGCGGGAACGGACCCGGTCCGGAGAAGTACTGCGAGACGAGGGCGAGCGCCATGATCCCCGCGATCGAGGCCCGGTAGCCGAGGGCGTAGAACGGGGAGCTCTCGCTGCGGCCCCAGTAGCGCGTGCGCAGCAAGAGGAGCTGGGCCGCCTCCGTGACGACGACCAGCGCCGCCAGGAACAGGAGGCCCCCCGGGAGCGCCCCGTTCTCCATCGAGTCGACGAACAGGACGAAGACGAGCGCGATCGGCACGCCGACGAACAGGCCGGCGGTGTAAGCGAACAGCTCCCGGCGCTCGTCGAACAGCGAGACCGGCACCTGCGGGACCGCGAACCGGCCGACCTCCCACCAGACGAAGCCGCCGGAGAGGAGGATCCCGACGAGCGCCCCGAGCGAGAGCGGGAGCGAGGGCGTGAACGTCACCCGTCCACCTTCCGCCCGCCCGCGAGGAAGCCGGTGTGGCCCAGCATCTCGAACGCCGGGCGGGTCCCGCCGTCCGAGACGTGGAGGGCGCGTTCCAGCACCTCGAGCGCCCGCACCTCGTCAAAGCCGGAGTCCCGCAACGCGCGGACCGTCCGCTCGAGCTGGTTGTAGGTGGGTGTGTACGTCGCGACCGACCCGCCCGCCACGAGCGCGCTCCGGGCCGCGGGCAGGACCGCCCACGGCTCCGGGAGGTCAAGGACGAGGCTCGTGAAACCGGTCGCATCGAAGCCGTCGCGGCCGACGTCGCGCTCCCGGAAGGTGACCCGGTCCTCGAGCCCGGTCCGGGCGACGTTCGACCGCGCGACCTCGAGGAAGTCGGTCCGACGGTCGTACGAGACGACCCGGCCGGCCGGACCGACCGCCCGCGCGAGGACGATCGTGAGCGCCCCGCTGCCGGCGCCCGCCTCGGCGACGACCCCGCCCGGCACGACGTCGGCGAGCAGGAGGAGCTCCGCGGCATCCTTCGGCGTGACGATCTGGGCCCCGCGGCGCACCGAGGCCAGCAGGTCGCCAAGCGAAGGACGGACGAGCCGGTAGGTCGCGCCGGACCAGGGGATCGCCGCGCCGGGGGCGGCGCCGATCTGGCTCGAGAGGTCGAGCACCCCCTCGTCGCCGATCCGCTGCGGGCCGAGTCGGATCCGGACGAGGACCGCCGGGTGGCCCGGCCGCTTCAGCGACCCGACGTCCCCTTCGGTCCACCGCTCGTCCATCCGGCCTCCCCGTCCGCGGGTCCCGGCACGGTCGGTCGGCGGTAATAACCCGGCGGACGCGCAGGCCGCTCCGCGGGTCTCGGCGCGGATGGGACGCCGCCGGTAGCGGTGGCTTTATGGAGAAGAGCGAGGTCGGGGGGACCCACGGCCTCCCCGGCCCCGAGCCCCCGCTCGGGCGTGACGGTCGGACGGCCGCACAGTCCAAGCGTCGTTCGGTGCGGGCATAGTGTAGTCTGGTTATCACATAGGCTTGCCAAGCCTATAACCCGGGTTCAAATCCCGGTGCCCGCATCCCCTTACCGAGAGCCGAGGCTCGCGCGACCGGGAGGAACACCGACGAGATGGCCTCAGTACGACGCGTGACGGCCTCGGGCGGCCGGTCCTTCGAGTACGTCTCCCAGGGCCAGGGCCCCGCGACGCTCCTCGTCCACCCGGGCGGTCCCGGGCTCACCTACCACTACCTCCGGGGCCTGCTCTCGCTCGCCAACGCGCACCTCCGGGTCGTGCTGTTCAATCCGCGCGGGGTCGGCCACAGCTGGGCGCCGAAGAGCCCGAGCGACTACACGGTCCCCCAGCTCGCGGAAGACATCGAGTCGGTCCGACGGGCCCTCAAGATCACCGAGCTCCACCTGCTCGGGTACTCGGCGGGCGGGTTCGCGGCCCTCGAGTACGCGCACCGCTACGAGCCGAAGCTGACCTCGCTGCTCCTCTGTGCGACCGCCGGGAGCGCCGAGGAGATCCGCCAGGCCAACCGGACCGTGCTCGCCGTCGCGTCGCCGAAGGACCGGGGCCGGATCCGCGAGCTCACCCGAGCCCGGGCGTTCGATGCCCCGGAGTACGCCGCGCTGGCCGAGAAGATCTTCCGGCCGTTCCAGACCCGGTTCCTCCGTTCCGTCCCGCGGGACTGGAAGACCACGAAGCTCAACCCGGCGGTCTACCGGGCGATGATGACCCGCTCGGGCGACGAGTTCGCGGTCGACGGGTCGCTGGCGCATTGGGACGGCCGGCGCTACTATTCGAAGATCGAGGTCCCGGCCCTGGTCGTGGTCGGACGGTACGACTTCTTCCTGAGCCCGTCGGTCGAGATGGCCGAGCGGATCGAACCGGCGCACCTCCGGGTCCTCCAGCACAGCAGCCACATGGCGATCCTCGAGCAGCCGAAGGAGTTCCGGAGCACGATCCGCGAGTTCCTGCTCGACGTCACGGGCGGTTAGTGCGACCCCTCGTCCGGGGACTCACGGCCCGCACGACGATCCGGGAAGGCCGGGGCCCGCGGGACGCCGCCGTCCCCCGGCGGCGGCCCGGCTAGGCGCGTTTCGCGGGTTTGCCGGGCCGCGCCGCCCGGCGCTCGGCGAACGCGCGGTTCCTGACCGCAAGCCACTCGAAGTTCTCGGCGAACCCCGGGCCGGCGAGCCGTCGCTCCCGTTCGATCGTCGGCTTCAGGAACTCCCACGCGGCCCGGCTCATCCACCGGTCGTGGATCAGCTCCTCGTCCACGAGCTCGTGCTTCACCAACGTCCCGACCGTCTCGAACAGCTCCACGAATCGGTAGACGTACTCGATCTCCGGGGCGTCGCGGGAGATCGGATGGATCCCGTGGCCTTCGAGCCCCAGGTGGTTCTTCCGGAACCAATCGAGCGCCTGTCGGGTCTCCGCGCGGGCGGCGAGTTCGTCGATCCGGAGCAACAGGTCGGCGTCTTCCCAGGACGGCTTCCGCGGCATCGCGCTCGGGCCCGGGCAACACGTCGGAGCTTTTCGAGCTTTCCTGCGGGGCGGCGCACGCTTTCCCGGCGGCCGGAGCGGCTCCGCGCGTAGCCTTAAGGCGCGTTCCACCGTCGCCTAGGGTCGTGGCGTCGGCGAGCGCCCCGCCTCCGATCGACCTCGCGGACCTCGGCCGGGGTCCCTGGGGGACGTTCCTGCACGGGCCGTCCCGGGCCGTGCTCCAGCGGTGCGCCTACGCCCTCGCCCTCGCGAGCGACCCCCGCCCGACCTGGATCGAGATCTGCGAGCGGGGCACCGCGCCGGACACCGAGGGACCGGCGTCGCTCGGATGGATCCCCGACGACCACCTGTTCTTCGTGCATCCGACCGACGCCCGCCCCGAGAACGGGATCGCGAACCTCGCCCTCACGGGCCTCGTGCGCTCCGACGAGCCGACCGCGGTCCTCGCGGAGATCACCGACTTCCTTCGGCTCCCGTCGATCGTCCAGGACGCGATGAGCCGCCTGCCCGGGGGTCCCGAGCGTTCCGCGTTCGTGGTCGCGAACACCGACAAGGTGCGGAGCTACTATCCGAGCGAGGCCGGCGGGATCCGGCCGATCGTCGACGCGATGGTCCGCGCGAACGCGCTGCCGATCTTCGCCGCGGTGGGACCGCCGGGCGCGGGACGCTGGGCGTTCGACTTCGTCCTCGAGGTCCGCGCGCCCGACCTCGCCCGGTGGCGGCAGGGGACCCTGGTCTGCGAGCAAGCGCCGACCGGCACGTCGCTGCCGATCGGCGTGCCGGTGCCGCTCCCGACCGTCCCGGGCCTCGCCGGGCCGCTCGACCGCGCCCGCAACTGAGTGCCGTCAGGGCGGACGGGCCGTCGGCGCCGGCTCCGCCCGGGTCGCGTCCGGCTCGAGGCGCTTGCCGAGACTGACGACATCGTCCGGCGTGTAGCCGATCCGCGCGTAGAACGCGAGGACCTCCACGTTCGTCCGTCGGACCTGGAGGTTGATCTTGGGACATCCCGACGACCGCAGCCGCCGCTCCGCCTCCTCCATCATCGCCCGTCCGAGCCCCCGCCGGCGCTCGGCCGGGTCGACCGCAAGATAGTTGATCCACCCCCGGTGGCCCTCGTAACCGGCCATCACCGAGGCGATGAGCCGGCCGTCGATCGTGCCCACCAGGAGGAGGTCGGGGCGGACCTTCTGCTTCCGGGCGATGTCCTGGTGCGGGTCGTTCGTCGGGCGGACGAGGCCGCAGCGGTGCCAGAGGGCGACCACCGCCTCTTCGTCGGCGGGCTCGAACTCCCGGATCTCCACGCGGCCGGGAGGGCCGACCGGCATAAAGGCGCGGCGCGCCCCGGCCCTCGCCCCGCACGCCCCCGCTCCGGCTCCTTATCGCCCCCGGGTCGTCCCGGACGCCGGCCCGATCGATATGCCGGCATGGGACGCGCAGCAGTACCTTCGGTTCGAGCGGGAGCGGGGCCTCGCGTGCCGCGACCTCGTGCGGCGCATCGAGCTCGACGCCCCTGCTCGGCTCGTCGATCTCGGATGCGGGCCGGGCACGAGCGCGGCCGTCCTGCGCGCCCGGTGGCCGGGCGCGTCGCTCACCGGGGTCGACAGCTCGCCCGAGATGCTCCGGGCGGCCCGCGCGAAGGCCCCGGACGCTCGGTGGCTCGAGGCCGACCTCGGGAGCTGGTCGCCCGAGGTCCCGTACGACCTGGTGTTCTCGAACGCGGCCCTTCAGTGGCTGCCCGATCACCCTCGCCTGGTCCCGCGCCTCGCCTCCTGCGTGGCCCCGGGCGGAGCGTTCGCCTTCCAGGTACCGGCGACCGGATCCGCGCGGGAGCGATGGTCCGACGCGCTCGCGGAAGTGCTGGAGCGCCCGGCCTGGCGCGACCGCTTCGGACGGTCCGAAGGGACCGACGGGGTGCTGAGCGCCGAGGCGTACTACGATCTCCTCGCTCCGGGCGCGCGACGCGTCGACCTCTGGGACACGGAGTACGTCCACGTGCTCGAGGGCCCCTCCGCGGTCGTCGAGTGGACGAAGGGCACGGCCCTGCGACCGCTCCTCGACCGGTTGCCGGTCGGTCCCGATCGGGACGCGTTCCTCGACGCGTACGCCCGCGCGCTCGCCCCCCGCTACCCGCGACGGGCGGACGGGAAGATCCTGTTCCCGTTCTTGCGTCGGTTCGCCGTCGCCTACCGCTAGGCCGAGGCGTCGCGGTGCGGCGCCGAGCCGGCGCCCGGTGCGCCACCGTTTCGTGACCTCGGACGGGGGCTCAAGTACCGGGGCGGGCGTGGCCGACTCACCATGAGCGGTTCTGCCTCGCCCGCCCCGCCCCCGAAGGGCACCGTATCGGTGCCCGGCGGCCACCTCGAGTACGAGATCGCCGGCGAGGGCCCTCCGGTCCTGTTCCTCCACTCCGTGATCGCGGACCCGCGCATGTGGAACCGGGAGTTCTCGCGGTTCGCCCGCGACCACCGGACCGTGCGCTTCGCCCTGCGGGGGTTCGCCGGATCGACGCCGGCCCGGGGGCCGTTCTCGTACCTGCGGGACGTCGAGGCCGTCGTCGATCACCTCGGATTGCGCCGGCCCTACCTGGTCGGCTCGAGCATGGGGGGCGCGTTCGCGATCGACTACGCGCTCGCGCATCCGGACGGCGTGGCCGGTCTCCTGCTCGCCGCCCCGGGCCTCTCGGGCGGGATCGACCCCCCGTTCGCTCCGGCCGAGAGGGCCGCGTTCGAGCGGGACGAACACCTCTCCCAGGCGATGGCCCGGGCCTGGAGCGAAGGGCAGTCGGACCGGGCGTTCGAGATGCTCCGGACCCTGTGGGCCGAGGCCCTCACCGGCCCGAGCCTCACCCTGTTCCGCGCCATGGTCGCGGACAACGCGGAGGAGGTCTACGGGAGCCGCAGTCAGGCCCAGGCGGAGCCGTCGCCTCCCGCGTTCCCCCGCCTCGGCGAGATTCGGGCCCCGACCCTGGTCCTGTCCGGGGGCAGGGACAACCCGGTCCAGGACGTCTTCGTCCGCCGTATCGTCGCGGGGATCCCGAAGGCCCGGCACCAGCGGATCGAGTCCGCGGACCATCTCATCAACCTCTCCCGACCCGAAGATTTCGAGACCGCCCTCACGGCGGAGCTGCGCCGCGCCCGGTAGCGCGCCGGGACCCGGAAGCTCAGCTTAGACGCTCGAGGTCCCGGCGCGGGTGGCCGACCATCTTCGCGGGGACCACGATCCGGTCGAACTCGGCCGCGGTCACGTAGCCGCTACGGATCGCGGCCTCCCGCAGGGAAAGGCCCTTCTCGTACGCGAGGTGCGCGATCTCCGCCGCGCGGTCGTACCCGATCGTGGGGCTGAGCGCCGTGACGAGCATCAGCGACTCCCCGAGGTGGCGCCGGATCCGGGCCTCGTCGAGTTCGATGTGCCCCACGCTGTGCTCGGCGAGCTTGGCGGCGGCGTCGCCCAGGAGGCGGGCGCAGTGGAGGACATTGTTCACGACGATCGGCCGCATCGTGTTGAGCTCGAAGTGCCCCAGCGACCCCGCGAAGGCGACCGCCGAGTCCTCGCCGAGCACTTCGATGCAGACCATGATCAGCGCCTCCTCCTGCGTCGGGTTGACCTTCCCGGGCATGATCGAGCTTCCGGGCTCGTTCGCGGGGAGCACGAGCTCGTGGATCCCGGCGCGGGGCCCGGACCCCAGCCAACGGAGGTCGTTCGCGATCTTCAGCAGCGCGACGGCGAGCGCGCGCAGGCCGGCGCTCGCCGCGACCATCGCGTCGAGCGAGCCCTGGGCCGCGTACTTGTTGGGCGCCGAGACGAACGGGTATCCGGTGAGCCGGGCGAGCTCGGCCGCCACCTGGTCCCCGAACCCCTCCGGCGCGTTGATCCCCGTGCCGACCGCCGTGCCCCCGATCGCGACGCGGTAGAGGCCCGGAAGGGTCCCTTTCACGATCGCGAGGGCGTCGTCGATCTGCGCCACGTAGCCGGACCACTCCTGACCGACCGTGATCGGCGTCGCGTCCTGGAGGTGGGTCCGCCCGATCTTGACGACGTCGACCCACCGCCGGGCGCGGTCGGCGATCGCCTCCCGGAGCTCGGAGATCGAGGGGACGAGGCGGGTGAGGATCTCGGCCACGGTCGCGAGGTGCATCGCCGTTGGGAACGTGTCGTTCGACGACTGGGCCATGTTCACGTCGTCGTTCGGGTGGACCGGTCGCTTCGAGCCGAGGACGCCGCCCACGAGCTGGATCGCCCGGTTGCTGATCACCTCGTTGACGTTCATGTTCGACTGCGTGCCCGATCCCGTCTGCCAGACATAGAGCGGGAACTCGGCGTCGAGCTCGCCGGCGATGATCTCGTCGCAGACGCGCGCGATGAGGTCGGCCTTCCAGCGGGGCAGCGCGCCGGATGCCGCGTTCGCCCGCGCGGCCGCCTTCTTGACGTAGCCGTAGGCCCGGTAGACCTCGACCGGCATCCGGTCGTTCCCGATCGAGAAGTGGAGGAGCGAACGCTGGGTCTGCGCGCCCCAGTAGTGGTCGGCCGGCACCTCGATCTCCCCCATCGAGTCGCTCTCCCGCCGCACTCCCGTTGCGCCGGTCCCGATCGGCACCGGGAGGATCGGGGGAGGGGCGTCCGACCCCCGAGCGCCAGGGGCCGCCCCGCGGGGGGTCTTCGTGCGGGTCGGCCGGGGCGGGGACGGCATGAGGAGCTTCACCACCGCCCGGGTCCCGCGTCGGCGTCTCGGGTCCCGAGCACGGCGGTCACGGACCGGCGAGGCCGAATATAATGGGCCGCCCCCCTCCGCCGGGGGCCCCGCGGCGACGGTCGGCCCGTCCCGGCGGATTGCGACGCTCATGTAGCTCCGCCCGCTCGGGTCCCGCATCGGAGGAGCCTCGATGACCGCGCCCCGTACCGTTCATGCGTCCGAGATCGCCTGGGGACCGCACCCCGCCCTGCCCGCCGGCTGCGAGCTCGCCGTGCTGCTGGGCCAGCCGTCCCAGCCGGGGAGCTTCGCGATGCGCGTGCGGAACCCGCCGGGGATCCGGGTGATGCCCCACACCCATCCGGAGGACCGGATCTACACGGTCGTGTCCGGGACGCTGCTGCTCGGCTTCGGGCGCTCGTTCGACCCGGCGCGGTTCGCGCGGCTCGAGACCGGCAGCGTCGCGCTGGTGCCGGGCGGGTCTCCGCACTTCCAGGACACCGGGGACGAAGGCTATGTCATCCAGATCGACGGCGTCGGCCCGTCGTCCACGGACTTCCTGGACGCGCGGGACGACCCGCGGCCCAGACGCTGAACGGGGGCTACTTCTCGTCGGCGGGGGGGTCTGCCTCGGACCACGCCCGGATCGGGGTCCGACGGATGCCCGCGGCCCGGGCGAACGCGTTCTTGGTGCCTTCCTTGGCGGCCCGGGGGGCCTCCTTCACGTCGGTCGAAACATCGTGGCCGATCCCGGCGAGGGCTTCGCGCATCGCGTGCAGGTGCTCCCGGAACCGGGGGCGCGGATCGTCGTCGCTCATGGTCTCGCCCGAGCGTTCTCGGCTCCTAGTCCTTGAAGGTTGAGCTGGACGCGCATCGACCGGCACCCGGGGGGGCTCGCCGGCCGGCGCGGGCCGGGAACTCTCCGGCGCGGAGCACCGTGCGTGCGTCCGGGCTAAGGGGCCACCCTCGCCTATCGGACCGAGCGTGCCCCGATGACGGAATCCGCGCCCCAGGTCCCCGGGCCCCCGATCCCCCCGGAGTCGAGCTCGGGCCGCGACAGGGAGCCGGGCTACCGGGGGGTCGCCATGGAAGGGTTCATCGCCCGCTGGTACACCCGCACGCGAGGGACTCCCGGCCAGATCGCCGCCTGGGCGCAGCAGGCCGCGGAGCTCGCGTCCGAGCTCCCGGACGGATCGGCCGTCCTCGAGGTCGCCCCCGGCCCCGGGTTCTTCGCGGTCGAACTGGCCCGCTCCGGGCGACTCCGGGTCTCGGCGCTGGAGATCAGCCACACGTTCGTCGAGATCGCCCGCGAGAACGCCCGACGGGCCGGCGTCGCCCTCGCGGTGACGGCGGGGGACGCGGCCCGGATGCCGTTCCCGTCCGGCACCTTTGATCGGATCGTCTGCCAGGCCGCGTTCAAGAACTTCGCCCGGCCCCAGGCGGCCGTCGACGAGATGTTCCGCGTCCTCACGCCGGGCGGCATCGCGCTGATCGAGGATATGCGGAGCGACGCCCCGGACGCCGCGATCCAGGCCGAGGTCCGCGCCATGGGGCTCGGGCGGTTCCGCGCCTGGATGACCCGACGGGCGCTGCTCGGGTTGCGGCGAAGGGCGTACTCCCGGGCCCAGTTCGAACGGTTCGCGGAAGCGAGCCCGTTCCGGGGGTGCACGGTCGAGCTCCAGCCGATCGGCCTTCGCGTGCGGCTCCACCGGTACGCCGCGCCCGGGCCCTGACCTCGTCCGGGCCGTGCCCGGTCCCCGCGCGTACGTCAAGCGCCCGGGGCCGATGGGCGGCCGATGCGCCCGAGCGAACTCGCGGAGCTGTTCGACTACCTGGCCGATTCCCGGTCCCGCTTCCTGAGCACGTTCCGGCAGCGCGGCTGGGCCGAGTTCGTCCGGGACCGGGGCGTCTCGTGGGGCTCCCCGCTCGCGGTCCTCCTCCATATGCTCGACGACGAGGAAGGATGGCTCCAGTACGCCGCCCGGGGTCGCTCGATCGTGGGGGCCCCCGATCGCCGCCCGGACGCGTACACGTCGTTCGAGCAGGTCGCGGAGGACAGCGACCGGGTCGCCGCCTTGACCCGCGCCCTGCTCGCCGGGTCGAGCGAGGCCCAGCTCGAGGGGACGGTGGAGTTCGCGGAGTCCACCGGGACGACGCGACGCCCCATGCAGAAGATCCTGCTCCACGCCGCCGTGGACGAGCTCGCGCACCTCGGCGAACTCATCGGACTGCTCTGGCAGGACGACGTGAAGCCCCCGTACCTCGACTGGCTCGACTACCGGGTCGCCTGAGCTCGCCTCGGTCGGCCGCCCGCGGGGCGCGGGAGGCCGCCGCCAGTTTGAAAGCGGGCCGCACGCTGGCGCCCGGTCCGATGCCGGCTCGTCCGCGGGGTGTCCCCTGGTCGATCGTGGGCCTTCCGGCCCCCGGTCCCGCGCCGGACCGCGTCGAGAAGCTGCGCCTGTTCGGCCAGTTCGTCGGCGACTGGGACATCGTCGATCCCCTGGAGGCCGCCGCCCGGACCGATCCGTCCCGCCGGATCGGGGAGGTGCACTTCAACTGGGTGCTCGGAGGCCGGGCGATCCAGGACGTCTGGGGACCGGTCGACACCCAGACCGGTCGGTTCGTCGCGGTCGGGACGACCCTCCGCTACTACGACCCGGGGCTCGATGCCTGGCGCAGCACGTGGATCTCGCCGCTCCAGCGCGAGGTCCGACGGTTCATCGGCCGGTCGGTCGATTCCGAGATCGTCCTCCAGGAGGAACCCCGGGGGCTGCGCACCGAGCGATGGATCTTCTCCGACCTCACGCCGGAGTCCTTCCGCTGGCGGGCCGTCCGCCGACTCCGGCCGTCCGGACCGTGGACGGTCGTCGAGGAGATGGCGCTCCAGCGCCGTCGGTAGGGCGACCGCGTAAGAGGTAGGCCGGCGTGCCGGCCCCATGGCCGACCGGTCCGAGTCCCGGTTCCTCGAGGTCGACGGGTACCGCATCTACGTCCGCTCCTTCGGGGCGAAGCGGGCCCCGCGCACGCTCCTGTGCGTCCACGGGGGACCGGGCGGGAACCACGACTACCTGTTGCCGCTCGCGGACCTCGCCGGGGCCGGCACCCGGGTCGTGTTCTACGACGCCCTCGGGTGCGGGCGCTCCGACCTCCCGGAAGATCGCGCGCGGTTCACCCTCGACCACGATCTGCTCGTGCTCGACTCGGTCCGGGCGTCGCTCGGCGTCGACCGCGTCCACCTGATGGGCTCCAGCTACGGCGGACTCCTCGCGCTCGCCTACGCGACCCGACGTTCGGATTCGCTCGCGAGCCTCAACGCGACCGGCGGGCTCGCGGATGTGCCGTTCGCCCGCCGGGAAATGCAACGGCTCGTCCGCGCCCTCCCCACGGCGACGCGGGCCACGCTGCGCCGGTACGGCCGGCGCGGAGAGTTCTACCACCCCGCCTACGAGGCCGCGATGGCGGTGTTTTACCGCCGGCACGTCTGTCGGCTCTGGCCCTGGCCCGCGGAGGTCCACGACAGCCTCCTGCGGATCAGTCGGCCGGTCTACGAGACGATGAACGGCCCCAACGAGTTCACGATCGTGGGCCGGATCCGCTCGATCGACTTCGTGTCGGACCTCCACCGGATCCGCGTCCCGACGCTGCTCGTGCACGGACGGTACGACGAGGTCACGCCGGCCGTCGGCGCCCGGATGCAGCGCGAGATCCCCGGCGCGGTCCTCCGCCTGTTCCCGAAGAGCTCGCACCTGAGCTTCTGGGAGGAGCGGGCGGCGTATCGCGCACTGGCCACCGCGTTCCTCGACACGGCCGAGCGGGCCGCCCACGCCGCCTGATCCGGGCCTCACCCGGGCGCGGGTCGGCGCACGAGGAGCGTCGACGTCGCGTGCGCGAACAGCGACCCGTCGGCTCCCCGGAGCCGGGCCTCGGTGGTGGCGACCGTGCCGCCCGCGTGGACGACCCGGCCCTCCGCCCGCATCGTCCCCGATCGGTCGGTGACCGGCCGCACGAAGTTGACCTTCAGCTCGAGCGTGGTGTACGTCGTGCCGGCCGGCAGCGTGGTCTGGAAGGCACACCCCATCGCGGAGTCGAGCAGCACGGTCAGGATCCCCCCGTGGACGGTGCCGAGGGGGCTGTACATGTACTCGCCGGGATCGAACTCGAACGTCACGACCGACGGCCCGATCGACGTGAGGCGGAGACCGAGCAGCTCCGCGATCGGCGGCGGGGGGAGCTCGCCGCGGACCATCGCGCGGAGGACCTCGATGCCGGAGAGCTTGCCGGCCGCCCGCTGGAAGGCGACCGGGTCCTGCCAGCGGATCGTGCGCTCGCGTACGGTCTCCGGCACGCCCCCTCGAGCCGTCCGCCGCTTAAGCGCTGACGGACCCGCAGAAGGGGACTCCCGAGACCGGAAGGCGCCGTCCTCCGTCGATGGGTCCCCGGGGCGGGAGCGGGGCGAGGGGTACGAGGCCTCTCGACCCCGGCTCGCGCGTCGTCCCCCCTCCTTCCCGGCGAACCGCGACCGCCCGGGTCCACCCCGGGCCGCCGACCCGGGCGCCGCGTCCCGCCGCAGCGTCCGCCAGCCTTGAGTAGCTCCGACCGCTGGTCCCCGGCGGAGGGTCTCTCGATGGTCCGTGTCTCGCTCCGCTACCAGTTCCGTCAGCCGTTCCGAGTCCCCGCGGCCGCGGCGTTCGCGTGGGCGACCGACTTCCGTCCAACCGACGCGGCGATCTTCGGCGACCGGCGCACGCGTTCCGTCCGGCGGCTCGCCCCCGACACCGTCGTCATGACCGACACGACCTTTCCCGACGGACGGCGCGTCCGCATCGACCGGCTCGTGCGCGTCTTCCCCGAGGCGAGGGCGTGGACCAACACGCACCTCTCGGGACCGTACCGATACTCGCAGTTCTGGTACCGCATCGTGCCGGACGGCCCGCGGCGGTCCCATCTCGAGTTCCACGGGCTGCAGCTCACCGACCGGCCGCGGGCGCTCACGCCGGCGGAGCTCCGACGCGAGTCCGAGGCGGTCCGCCGGTCCGACGCGGCGACCTGGCGGCAGAAGCTGGGACCGGCCCTCGAACGCGCGCTCGCCGCGCCTCGCCCCTAAGGACGCGGCGTGCCGTCCGAGCGCCTCCGAGCCCGCGACGGTCCCCCGCGGGCCGGCGATCTCACGCTGCGACGGGCGAGCCACCGCGACCTTCCGCGGCTCGTCCGCCACCGTCGGCGGATGTGGCGGGAGATCGGCCGCTGGAGCGAGGCCGAGCTCGACCGGGCCGACCTCGCCTACGCCCGATGGGTCCGCCGGGAGCTCGCCGCCCAGCGGTTCCTCGCGTTGATCGTCGAGGATCGCGCACACCGGCCGGCGGGCAGCGGCGCGCTCTGGTTCGCTCCGGCCCAGCCCCGGCCCGGCCGCCTCGCCCGCCCCGCGATGCCCTACATCCTCTCGATGTACACGGAGCCCGCGTTCCGCCGGCGGGGCGTCGCCTCGCGCCTCGTCGAGGGCCTCGTGGGGATCGCCCAGCGTCGGGGCTACGGCCGCGTCACCCTCCACGCCTCGCGGGCCGGCCGGTCGGTCTACGAGCGACTGGGGTTCGAGGGGACCAACGAGATGCGGATCGAGCTGCCGGTCCGCCGGGCCAGCGGAAGACGCGCCGCGCCCGCGTCCGCGAGGCCGAGCCCACGGGCTAGGCCGGGATCCGCCCGACGACCGAAACGCTCGGGACGGCGGTGAGGCGGTTCCGGCGCGCCCACCGATCGAGCACGTCGAACAGGGGACCGAGCTCCTTGGCCTTCGCGGTCGGGAGGTACTCGACCCGGGGCGGGATCTCGTTGTACGCCGTGCGTGAAAGGAAGCCCGCCTCGACGAGGGTGCGGAGCCGTTGGCTCAGGGTCTTGGGGGAGATCCGGAGCCGGGACTCGAGCTCCTTGAACCGGATCGGACGGCCGTTCGAGCCGTCGAACGCGTGCAGGAGCTCCAGCACGTGCGGCTGCCCCAGCATGGCGAACAACTCCTCCACGGGGCATCCCGGGTGGTCCGGGGCGGCACCGAGCGGCGGGAAGGACCTCGTGGGGGAGCGGGGACGACTCGCCGGCATGCGATACCTCAGCGACACTATCTCACGGAAAGTCAAATAGATTCCCGTGTGAGCGCTCTTTCATCGGCGGCTCTCCCACCGAACGTACGCTCACTATAGCGGCTTTCACTTCCGAAAGCTACCCAATAAATACTTTCCAAAAGGTATCATCATCAATGTCCGCGTCATCCTCCGCGCTGCCGAGCGCCCCGTTCGCCGAGGTCTCCGCCCGACCCGCGCCGGTGGTCGGGCCGTCGGCCCGGTTCGACCGCGTCGCCTCGGACGAGCAGATCGAACGGGCCGCCGACGCGTTGCGGGCCCACGGGTTCGAGGTCCGCGTCGTTCCGGATGCGCCCGCGGCCCGGGCGGCCGTCCGCGCCCTGGTTCCGCCCGGCGCCGAGGTCCTCAACGTCACCTCCCAGACCCTCACGGCCGTCGGGGTCGCCGCCGACCTGGAAGATCCGGCCCAGTACGACAGCGTGCGCCCGAAGCTCGTCGCGTCCATGGCGGCGGGCCGGCCGGACGACGCGCGTCGGGCCGGCGCGTCCCCCGCCTACGTGGTCGGCAGCGTCCACGCCGTGACCGAGGACGGCCAGGTGCTGGTCGCCTCCGGGAGCGGCAGTCAGCTCGCCCCGTACGTCTACGGAGCGGGCCACGTCGTCTGGGTGGTCGGGGCCCAGAAGATCGTGCCGGACCTCGCGACCGCCATCCGACGCCTCAACGAATACACGTTCCCGCTCGAGGACGCCCGCGCTCAGGCGGCGTACGGGCGCGGGAGCGCGATCGCGAAGCTCCTCGTCGTGGGTCTCGAGCGCCCGGGCCGCACCACCGTGGTGCTGGTGAAAGAGAACCTCGGATTCTGAGCGGGGCGGGACCGGCCCCGACAGCTAGTTCAGCCCCGATCTTTTCCGTCGGCCCGTAGGCGTCGATGGCGGCTCCGGGCCGGTTCCAGCTCGTCGACCTCGCGGGCGACGCGCGGGAGCGGGCCGTGCCGATCCTGATCGATTCGTTCGAAGGGATCTACCGCTGGCACGCGAAGCGGACCCTCCACCGCATCCCGGAGGTGCGCGGGGCGCTCGACGGCTCGGAGCTGGCCGGGATCTCCATGCTCGAGCGCCTCGTGCCCGAGGTCGGCTACGTCTACTATCTCGCGGTCGCGCCCCGGTATCGTCATCGGGGGGTCGGCGGGATCCTGCTCGACGATGCGATCGCCCGGTTCCGCTCGGCGGGTGCCGAGGTGGTCTACGGGGCGGTCGAGGTCGACAACACGCCGTCGCTCCGGCTGTTCCGGTCGCGCGGATTCCGCGAGGTCGAGCGGAAGGAGCGGGGGTACCGGGACGGCGGGCTGGGCGCCTGGGGGCTCCGGAGCCGCATGATGCTCGTCTCCGGGGAAGTGCTCTACGGGCGCCGGTACCCGGGGCCCGAGCGACCGCCCGCGCCCCCGGCCGCGGGGTCGCCCCGGTAGCGGGCTCCCGCGCGATTATCTCGGCGGATCGGTTCCTCGGACCGATGGCGATCCCCCCGCGCCTCGCCGCCGTTCGCCTCACGACGCCCCGGCTCGCGATCGAGCCGCTCCGCCCGGACGACGCCCCGGAGCTGTACCCGATCCTCCGCGATCCGCGGCTCTACGCGTACTTCTCCGAGACGCCGCCGGCCTCGGCGGGCGCGCTGCGGGCGCGCTTCGCGCGGTATGCCGCCGGTCCGCCCCCCGGCCGGGACGAGCGATGGCTCAACTGGATCGTCCGGGCCCGGCCGGATCGGCGGCCGATCGGCACGCTCCAGAGCACGGTCGAACCGGCGGCCGGGCGCGCCTACGTGGCGTACGTGTTCGCGGTCGCCGCGTGGGGCCAGGGGTACGCGACCGAGGCGACGGGCGCGCTCGTGACGTGGCTGCACGCAGAAGGCGTCCCGGACGTGGAGGCGCTCGTGGACGCGCGGAACGAGCGCTCGCTCCGTCTCCTGCGCCGGCTCGGGTTCGCGCCGGTGGCGGCTCCGCCCGAGCCGGCCGGGGACCTCCGACTGCGCCACCGGGCCGCGCCCGGGCTGCCGGCCGGTCCGGCCCCCGATTAGGGGAGCGCGTTCAGCGGCCCTGGGGCACGCCGATCCACTTCTGCAGGCGGTGGAGGTTCGGCACCGTGCCGAGGACGAGCAGCGCGTCGCCGGGCTGGAACCGGAACGTCGACGGCGGATTCATCACCGTCGCGAACTCGCCGTCGGCTCCCGGGCGCGCGTACCCGATCACGAGGCAGTCCGACGCGTCCCGCACGAGCCGCTCCGCGTCGCGGAGCGCCTGGTTCGACACCGGCGTCCGGTCGGTGAGGACGAACTCCTCGAGGTCCGCGCCGAGCTCCGTGCTCGTGAGGTCCTCGACGGCGTTGGCGACCTCCGGTCGGAAGGCGGCATCCGCGCACAGGCGGCCGCCCATGTCGCCCGGCGACGCGACGTAGGTGACGCCGGCCGCCTTCAACGTCTGCTTGAGCTCGGGTCGGCTCACGGAGACGACGATCCGGACCTTCGGGTTCAGGGCCCGGGCGTTGAGGGCGGCGACGAGCGAGGCGGTGTCGTCGGTGCTCGCGACGATCACGGAGTGCGCGTCGGCGATGTTGACGCGCTTCAGGATCTCCTGGTCGGCGAGCGGACCGTACGTCGCGAACAGCCGCTTCTCGCCGGCGAGGGCATGGAGGACCGGGACGTCCTCGGCGCGCTCCGAGACGACCGCGACCTTCTCATCCTGCGCGAGCAGCTCGCGGACCGCCGCGCGGCCGACGTTCCCGTAGCCGAGCACGACGATGTGGTCCGAGAGGTCGGTGCCGAGCGTACCGAGCAGCCGGTGCTGGGATTCCTCCTGCACGACCGCGATGACCACCGAGATGAGATAAGCAGCGAGGAACACCTCGGAGGCGGCGATGCCGATGACGAACACCTTCGCGTAGTCGTCCGTCGGAACGATGTCGCCGTAGCCGATCGTGGAGAGCGTGACCATCGCCCAGTAGAACGAGTCGAGGAGGGTGAACCGCGGCGCCTCGAGCAGGAAGAACCCGAAGCTCGCGAGGAGGAACAGGACCAGGTAGCCGAGGATGAACTTCCAGAGGCGCCGGAGCAGGAGTACTGCGTAGCGAAGCCGCAGGGACGGCACGCGGCGGTCAATCGCCCCGGTCCCTAAGGGTTTCGGAGCTCGGGCGGGGCGAGGCCGTGGGCGGACGGCGCGCGCCCGGTTCCCCGCGGTCGTTGGCGCAAGGCGTAAATACGGTGCCCCGAGTGGCCCCGCCCTTGACGGCCGCCGCGGAGTCTGCGGCCGCGGGGAAGCTGATGGAGTCCAACCGTCCCGCTCCCCGCGTCCTCGGGCCGGAAGAGTACACGCGCTTCGAACGCGCCCGCATCCTGGGGGCCCGCGCGCTCCAGGTCTCCCTCGGCGCCCCGATCCTGATCGACGTCCCGGCGACGCTCGTCGACCCGGTCCAGATCGCCGAGCTCGAGTTCGCGGCGCACCGGATCCCGATCACCGTCCGGCGTGGGTCGTCCGCGCCGGGCCGCTAGACGCCCGCCTGATCGAGCGCGGACGCGCACGCGCACGTCGGCGTCACCGCGGCGCTCGGGAGGAGCGCGCGCAGCACCTTCCCCATCCGGTCGACGTTCCGTCGCATCGTCGCGACGATCTCCGACGCTTCCACCGGCCGATCGGCCCAGACGTCGAAGTCGGTCACCATCGCGAGGCAGACGTAGCAGAGCCCGCGCTCGCGGGCGAGCGTCACCTCGGGGACGAGCGTCATCCCGATGATGTCCGCGAACCCGCGGAAGTAGGCGGACTCGGCCCGCGTGCTGAACCGGGGCCCCTCGACGCAGACGTAGGTGCGGCGCTCGACGAACGGAGCGCCGGAGGCGCGGCCGGCCGTCACCGCCCGCTCCGAGAGGTCGGGGCAGAACGGGTCGGCGAGCGAGACGTGGTAGACCCGGCCGCCGTCGAAGAACGTCGTCGGCCGCTGCTTCGTGAAGTCGACGAACTGGTTCGGGAGCACGAACGTGCCGGGCGCGAGCTCCTCGCGCAGCGAGCCCACCGAGCTCACCGTCACGATCGCGTCCGCCCCGAGCGAGCGCAGCGCCTCGACGTTCGCCCGGTAGTTGACCCGGTGCGGCGGGATGGTGTGACCGGGCCCATGCCGGGGCAGGAACAGCGTCCGCACGCCGCCGACCTCACCCTCCTCGATCGGACCGGAGGGGGCGCCCCACGGCGTCGCCACGCGGTGGGTCTCCCGGGCCCCGCGGTCGAAGATCCCGGTGACCCCCGAGCCGCCGATCACCGCGATCGTGCGGCGGGGGCTCGGCGTCACGCCCCCTCCCCCCCGTCGACGGGGGCGGGGCGGGCCCGGGCCAGGAAGCGCGCCATCACGACCTCGCCGCGCGTGCGCTCGAGCAGCGCCCGGGCGGTGTCCTGCTTCGGCTTCAACTGCACGATCGCGCGCGTCGTGTCGAACCGGAGGAGGGAGCGGGTGAGCCGCTCCATGAGCGCGAGGTGGGCCTCCGCGCCGGCGAGGTCGTCGTGCCCGAGATCGTCGAGCGTCCGTCGTCGGACCTCCCCGACCAGGTCCCCGAGGCCGAGCAGGTACGCCTCGGGCTCGACGCCGAGATCGCTCGGGCCCGGCAGCGCGTCGCCCGCGAGGACCGACGCGAGCAGGAGCGCTTCCACCGCCTCCTGGGTCGCGTCCAGCGCGAGCGGCTCGTCGCCGCGCCCCTCGCGTCGGACCCAGTCGCTCAGTTCCGCGACGTCCCGACGGATCTCCGCGATCTCGTGCGGCGCCGAGCGCTCCGCATGCAGCCGGGTCATCGTCGCCTGGGCGAGCCGCCGCAGGCGCCGGGCGCGCTGGTAGAGCTCCTCGCGACGCAGCTCGCGCTGCCGGAGGTGCGCCTCGATGCCCGCGAGGACCACTTCGGGCACCCCCGGCGAGGCGGGCGGCCGGTCACCGGTAGAGGGTGAACCGCTGGTCATCGTCCCCCCCGTCCAGGAGCCCCAACCGGACCCCGGCATCGATCCATCCGTGGGCGTAGCTCACCGCGGCCAGGGCCCGCTCCGCGTCCCCCGACTCCGCGAAGTGCTCCGCGTCGCGGAGGTACGCTCGCGCCATCGCGAGGACGTCGTCGGACGCTCCCCGGAGGAACGAGCGCTCGGGGAGCGGTACCGACACCCGCTCGAGCGCCTCGCGCGTCAGGCGGAGGTACTTGTCGAGGAGGCTCCCGTCGTTGCCCATCGTGCCTGCGCCCCCCGACGGCGTGGAGCCCGCCGCTCACCCCTTCGGGACCTTCTCCCAGTCCTTGAGGAACCGGGCGAGCCCGAGGTCGGTGAGGGGGTGCTGGACCAGCTTTTCCATGACGGGGAACGGCATCGTCGCGATGTCCGCCCCGATCTTGGCCGCGTCGAGGACGTGGACGGGGTGCCGGACGCTCGCGACCAGCACCTTCGTGGCGAACCGGTAGTTCCGGTAGATCGTCACGATCTCGCGGATCAGCTCCATCCCGTCCTGGCCCTGGTCGTCGAGGCGCCCGATGAACGGGCTCACGTAGGCGGCGCCGACCTTCGCCGCCAGGAGCGCCTGGTTGGCGCTGAAGACGAGGGTCACGTTGACGCGGGTGCCCTCGTGCGCGAGGACCTTCGTCGCCCGAAGACCCGCCGGCGTCATCGGGACCTTGACGTAGATCGACGGGTGGATCTCCCGGAGGTGGCGACCCTCCTTCAGCATCCCGTCGGTGTCGGTCGCCACGACCTCGGCCGAGACGGACGGGACCCCGAGCGCGCAGATCTCGCGGAGGACGTCCTCGAACCGACGGCCCTCCTTCGCCACGAGCGTCGGGTTCGTCGTCACCCCGTCCAGGATGCCGATCTCCCACATCGTCCGGATCTCGGTCACGCTTGCGGTGTCCAGGAACAGTTGCATGGTCGCTCCCCCGACGTCCTTCGCCCTACTGAACCTTGCCTCGGAGCTTGAGGAGCTCCCACGCCTCGTCCAGGATGCGCTCCTTCGACAGGCCGTAGCGGTCGAGCAGGGCCCAGGCGTCGCCCGACTCGCCGAAGACGTCCGGGACGCCGACGCGCCGGACGGGCACGGGGTAGTTCTCGCTGGTCGTCGACGCGACGAGCGCGCCCACTCCCGTGAGGACGGTGTGCTCCTCGAGCACGAGGATCGCCCCCGTGTCGCGGGCCGCCCGCAGGAGGGCGGGTTCGTCGAACGGCTTCACCGACGCGAAATCGAGCACCCGGGTGGAGACCCCGACCTTCGCGAGATCCTCCGCCGCTTCGAGCCCCCGGGCGAGCATCGCGCCGACCCCGACGATCGTGAGGTCGGTCCCGGCCCGGAGCTCGGCGGCGCGGCCGATCGTGAAGGAGCCGTCGGTGACCGTCGGGAGGTTCTCGCGCGTGAGCCGGACGTAGGCGGGTCCCGCGCGCTCGGCGACGGCGAACGTCGCGGCCCGTGTGCTGGGCGCGTCGGCCGGCACGATCACGGTCATGCCGGGGAGCCCCCGCATCAGGCCGATGTCCTCGAGCATCTGGTGGGTCCCTCCGTCCGGCCCCACGAGGAGGCCGCCGTGGGTGGCCACGATCTTCACGTTCGACCGGTTGTAGCCGATCGACTGCCGGACGAAGTTGTAGGCCTGGCCGGCGGCGAAGACGGCGAACGTGCTCGCGAACGCCACCCGACCCTCGAGGGCGAACCCGGCGGCGATCGTCATCATCGTGTCCTCCATCACGCCGACGTTGAAGAACCGGTCCGGGAACCGCTGCCCGAACAGCATCGTCCGGGTGGAGCCCGAGAGGTCGGCGTCGAGCACGACCAGGGTCGGGTCCTTTTCGCCGAGCTCGACCAGCGCCTTGCCGTAGGCGTCGCGCAGGCTCTCCGCCTTCCGCGCGTCGGTCACGGGAACGGCGCCTCCAGCTCGGTGCCGAGCTCGCGGAGGGCTCGCTCCGCCTCCGCGCGGTTGGGCGCCTTCCCGTGCCAGCCGTGCTGGCCTTCCATGAACGAGACGCCCTTCCCCTTCACGGTCCGCGCGACGATCGCGGTCGGTCCGTCCACGAACCGGCGGGCCTCGGCGAACGCGTCGAGGATCTGGCCGAAGTCGTGGCCGTCGATCTCGAGAGTATGGAATCGGAAGGCGCGGAACTTGTCGCCGATCGGCTCGATGCCGAGGATCGACTCCGTCGGGCCGTCGGTCTCGATGCCGTTCCGGTCGAGGATCGCGACGAAGTTCGAGAGCCGATAGTGCCCGGCGGCCATGAGCGCCTCCCAGGTCGAACCCTCCTGGCACTCGCCGTCGCCGAGTACGGCGTACACGCGGTGCGCGCGGTGGCCGAGCCGCGCATCGAGCGCCATCCCGACGGCGATCCCCACGCCCTGGCCCAGGCATCCGGTCGACGCCTCGATGACGGGCAGCTTCCCGCGGTCGACGTGCCCCTGGAGCCGGCTCCCGAGCCGGCGGAGCGTCAGGAGCTCCTCGCGGGGCAGGAAGCCACGCTCGGCGAGGGCCGCGTAGAGCGCGGGCGCGGCGTGCCCCTTCGACAGGACCAGGCGGTCGCGCTCCGGCCAGTCCGGCCGTCCGGGATCGAGCTTCAGCTCGTGGAAGACGAGCGCGGTCAGGAGATCGGTGACCGACAGGCTGCCGCCCGGGTGCCCGCTCCCCGCGGCGTAGAGCATCCGCACGATGTCCTGACGGATCCGGCGGGCCGTGGCCGGGAGCGAGTCGGCGCGCGCGGTCGCGGCGTCGTTCCCCATGCGCGGCGCGCGGAGGCGGGGCGCTCTATTTGACGGTTGAGATGCGCTTCGAGGGCGAGCGCGCCCCGGCGACCGCGCGGGGGCGCTCCGGCCCCTCGAGACCGCGCAGGGTCCGGAGGTCGTCCGCGTACCGGTCGTACCCGTGCTCGTCGAGGGGGGTCTCGAGGTATCCCGGAACGGCGTCCCACGACCGGTCGTTGAGGAGCCGGCGGAACCCCTCGACGCCGAGCTGCCCCCGACCGATGTTCTCGTGTCGGTCGAGGTGCGAGCCCAGGTCGGCCTTCGCGTCGTTGAGATGGAACGCGCGGACGGTCGCCCGCCCGAGCGCGCGCTCCACGTCGTCGACGAACCGTCCGTACGCCGTGTCGTCCCGCAGGTCGATCCCGAAGGCGAACAGGTGGCAGGTGTCGAGGCAGACCCCGAGGCGGGTGGGCGCGTTCACGAGCGCGAGGACCGTCGCGAGCTCCTCGAACCGCGCGCCGAGCGTCGTCCCCTGGCCGGCAGCGTTCTCGAGCAGCCAGCGGACCCGGCCCTCGGGCACGGCCTCGAGCGCCTTCGACAGGCTCTCGGCGATCGTCTTGAGCCCCGCCTCGGGCCCTGCGCCCACGTGGGCGCCCGGGTGGAAGATGAGCCCGTCGACCCCCAGGAGCTCCGCGCGCTGCGCCTCGTCGACGAACGCCCGCCGGGAGCGTTGGAGCGTGACGCGTTTCGGGCTCGCGAGGTTCGCGAGGTACCCGTGGTGGACCGCGGTCGCCCGAAGCCGTTCCGCAAGGACCGCGCCCCGGAAGGCCGTGGCCGCCTCCGGCGCGATCGGCGGGCCGGCCCACATCTGGGGGCTCTTCGAGAAGATCTGGATCGCGTCGCAGCCGATCGTGCGCCCGGTACGGACGGCCTCGGGGAGCCCGTCGGCGATGCCGATGTGCGCGCCGAGGATCACGGACCGTCCGACGTCCCCCGGGCGATTAGCCTATCGGGGGCCCGGCCCGGAACCGAGGAGGCTGACAGCTTTCCGCGTTTCCCGTAGGCTCGCGCACTTCAGTACCGCGCGGAACGCCAGCGGGCTTAACTGCCGGGTTCGGAATGGGACCGGGTGTTGCCCCGCCGCTTTGGCCGTCAGCCGAGCGCCCCGACGAAGGCGCGGTATTTAACGTTGGTTCGCGCGCGCCTCGTCGCCCACCCCCCGGTCCCGACCCAACCTTGATGTGAGCGGGCCGGTCTTCCGGTACCGCCGAGGGGCGGACGCGGAATTGGGCGGACCACCGTTGGGGCGATCGCGCGAGCCGCCGCAGATCCCCGACTACCGCCTCGCGCTCGACGTCGACTTCGAAGCCCTGCGCTGGAGCGGGACGCTCGAGATCGAGCCGCCCGCCGGTGCGACCGAGCTCGCGTTGAACGCCGACCGGCTCGACATCCGCTCGGTGCGGCGCGAGGGCCGGGAGATCGCGCACCGCCTCGATCCCGAGGCCCAGGAGCTCCTCCTGACGGGGATCGAGGGCCGGGGCCCCCTCGTGATCGAGTTCGCGGGGGTCGCGTCCCAGCGCCAGCTGATCGGGCTCTACCGCAGCCGCAGCGGCGACGGCTACGTCCTCACGAGCCAGTGCGAGCCGAACGGGGCCCGGAAGATCTTCCCGTGCCTCGACCGACCGGATCGGAAGGCCCGCCTCCACCTCTCCGTGGTCGTGCCGCCGGGACTCGAGGTCATCTCCAATTCGCCGGTCGCCTCGGTCTCGGACCAGGGCGGCCGCAAGCTCTGGACGTTCGCGCCCACGCCCGCGATGGCGGCGTACCTCCTCTACCTGGGCATCGGGCGATTCGACCAGATCGAGGACCGCTCCGGGCGGGTCGCGCTCCGGGTGCTCACGCCCCCCGGCCGGGCCGAGTCGGGGCGCTACGCGCTCGAGGCCACGAAGCGGATCCTCGCGGCGTACGAGGAGTATTACGGCATCCCCTACCCGCTCCCGAAGCTCGATCTCGTCGCGGTCGCGGAGCACGCGTTCGGCGCGATGGAGAACTGGGGCGCGATCAGCTTTCGCGACATGCGGCTCCTCATCGACCCGGGCTCGGGGTCGTTCGAGCGCCGCGACGTGTTCGAGACGATCGCGCACGAGGTCGCGCACCAGTGGTTCGGGGACCTCGTCACGATGGCCTGGTGGACCGACATCTGGCTCAACGAGAGCTTCGCGGCGTTCCTCGAGACGAAGATCTCGGACCGGATCGAGCCGACGGTCGACGCCCGCTCGGACTTCTTCCTGCGCGTCGCGGGGATGGGCTGGGCGCTCGACGGCGACTCGTTGAACGCGACGCACCCGGTCCGGGCCCGGGTCGACCAGCCCGAGGAGATCAGCCAGATCTTCGACGAGATCAGCTACGGCAAGGGCGCGAGCATCCTCACGATGCTCGAGGCGTACCTCGGCGAGGAGCCGTTCCGCCGGGGCGTCACGCACTACCTGAACCGGTACTGCTACGCGAACGCGCGCACCGAGGACCTCTGGGAGCAGATCGAGCTCGCCGCCGGCGAGCCGGTCCGCTCGCTCGTCGACCCCTGGGTCGACCGCCCCGGACTGCCGGTCGTCTCGGTCCGCGAGGGACCCGGCGGCCTCGAGCTCACCCAGCGGGCGTTCCGCTACGCGGGGGCGCACGACGCGCCCCCGTGGCCGATCCCGATGGGGATCGACGTGGGCGGCACTCGCACGCGCCTGCGGTTCGACACCGCGCGCCAGACCGTCCCCGCCCCCCCGGGCGCGGTCGTCCACCTCAACCCGGGCGCGACGGGGTTCTACCGGACCCTCTACGACCCTCCGCTCTTCGAACGGCTCCTCGCGGCCCTGCCGGAGCGCTCGTCCGAGGACCGGTGGATCGTGCTCGAGGACCTGCTCGCGTTCCTCGTCTCCGGGGACGTCGACTGGCCGACGTTCGTTCGGGCCGTGGGCGCCCTGAGCGGCACGACCGACCGGCTGGTCGTCACGACGATCCTGAGCGCGGCGGGCATGCTCTCGCTCGGCTACCCCGAGCTGCCGCGCGTGAACGCCTTCGCCCGCGGGTTCCTCGCCGACCAGTTCGAACGGATCGGGGTGGACCGGCGACCGGACGAGGCCGCGCAGGTCGGCATCCTGCGCGAGCGGCTCGCCTTCACCCGGGCCCGGACGGACCGGGCGTTCGCCGAGACCCTCTCGCCCCGCTTCGCGACGTGGGACCGGCTCGATCCCGACCTCCGCGCGGCGGTCGCGGTCGCGCATGCCCAGGTCGGCGGCGCGGACGGCTACCACGACCTCCGGCGCGCGCTCATGGAGCGGCCGCGGCCCGAGGCCGAGACCCTGCGCCTCGAGCGCGCGCTCGGCTGGACGCGCGAGCCCGCGCTCCTCCGCGAGACGCTGGACCTCGCCCTCTCCGGAACGATCAACCGGGGGCACGTCGCGGCCGTCGTGCTCCAGGCCGCCCAGAACCCGGCGGGTCGGGCGGTCACCTGGCAGTGGGTGACGACCGCGATGCCGCGTCTGGTCGACCTGTTCCGGGGCTCCGGGTTCCTCTCGACGTTCCTCGAGTACTCGACGCCGTACCTCGGCCTGGGCCGCTCCGCCGAGGTCCGGACGTACTATGCCGCGCACCCGTACCCCGAGGGTTCGCGCGGGCTCGCGAAAGGGCTCGAGCGGCTCGAGCTCCTCGAGGGATTGCGGCGATCGCTGCCTAGCGACTAGGCCGACGCGGGGCCGGCCGCGGGCGCGCCCTCGCCGGCGCGGGGTCGCGCGACCAGATGTACCAGGTCCCGTGCGCCTGGCTGAGCCGCTTCCCGTCCGCGCCGAGGAGCGTCCCCTCGGCGAACGCGATGTGGCGGCCCCGGCGCAGCACGTCCCCTCGGGCGGAGAGGACGTCCCCTTCCCGGGCCGCGCTCAGGTACTCGACGTAGAGGCTCGTGGTCGCGGTCGTCTCGCCCTCGGCGAGCAGGGAGACCACCGCGCCGCCCATCGCGGTGTCGAGGATCGTCGCGTAGACGCCCCCGTGCACGACGGCGTTGATGTTGAGATGCCGTCGCTCGACGTGGCCGGTCACCGTGCAGAAGCCGTGGCCGCTGTGCTCCGCGTCGATCGAGAAGCCGACCTCGTGATGGAAGCCTCCGCGCCGCGCGGCGCGGAGGAGGTCCGGCACCGGGCGGATGGGCCGGGGCTCCGGGGGCGGGGTGGCGCGCGCCACGGACGCGGGGAGCGGACGGCGCGGATAAGTACTGCGCGCGGCCGTCCCGCCGGCGCACCGATGGCGAGCGGCGCGGGTCCGTGGGTCACCTACGAGGCCCCGCCGAACATCGCCCTGGTGAAGTACTGGGGCCAGCGGGACCGGGCCCGGATGATCCCGTTCAACTCCTCCCTGTCGGTCACGCTCGACCGGTTCCGCTCCCGGACCCGGCTCCGGTTCGATCCGTCGCTGCGCGAGGACGTGGTCGTCCTCAACGGGGCGCCGGCCGCTCCGGGGCCGCGCGACGGGGTCGTCCGCTTCCTCGACCGGGTGCGCGCGCTGGCGGGCACGGAGCTCCGGGCGGAGGTGCGCAGCGCCAACAACTTCCCGACCGCGAGCGGCCTGGCCTCGAGCGCGAGCGGCTTCGCGGCGCTCGCCGGCGCCGCGACCCGGGCCGCCGGCCTCTCGCTCAGCGACCGGGCGCTCTCGGCGCTCGCGCGCTTCGGTTCCGGCAGCGCGGCCCGGTCCGTGTTCGGCGGGTTCGTGGAATGGCAGGCGGGGGTCGCCTCCGACGGCGCCGACTGCTATGCCCGCCCGCTCTACCCGGCCCGCCACTGGCCCACGCTCGTCGACCTGGTCGCGATCGTGGCCGGAGCTCCGGTCAAGGAGGTCCGCTCGGCGGACGCGATGCAGGCGTCGGTGCGCACGAGCCCCGAGTACGCCCGGCGCCAGCGGGAGATCCCCGGCCGGCTCCGCCGCATGAAGGCGGCGATCGGGGCGCGCGACGCGGAGCGGCTGTTCCCGCTCGTCATGGAGGAGTGCGACAGCTTCCGGACGGTCTGCGAGACGACGGTCCCATCGCTCGACTACCTGACCGCGACGTCCCGGGCGATCCTCGCTGAGGTGCGCGCGCTCAATCGCGACCGGGGACGTCCCGTGGCGGCCTACACGCACGACGCGGGGGCCCACGTGCACGTCTTCACGCTGCGCCGGCACCTGCCCGCGGTCCGTCGGGCGATCGCCCGCCTCCCCGGGGTCGACGCGACGCTCGTCGTCCGACCGGGCCCGGGGGGCCACGTCGTGACCCCCGGGTCGGGCCGCCGCCCGCGGCGCTCCGACTAGAGCACGCGGCGATCGAAGTCGGCGGACGGCAGCGCGAGGCCGATCGAGGCCGCGAGGGTCGTCACCTCGCGGATGTACCGCTCGCGCGCCTCCTCGTTCGTCCAGCGCTTGAGGCCCCATTCGATCGCGCGCTGGCTGGTCTCGGAGTGCGAGTGGCCGAACATGTCGAGCGCGCGCGGGTACCACTTCGCGACCGCGCGCTGCGCCTCGTCGGCCGAGCCCGCGTACTTGGGCCCGTCGTGGACCATCCGGCGCAGCACGCTGGCGCCGAAGTTGAGGTGCAGCTGCTCCTCGCTGAGCATCAGCGGCATCGCCCGGGCGAGCGGGCCGTAGCTGCACTCCTGGAAGGCGCGCAGCTGGTAGACCCCCACCCGGTCGACGAAGCAGGTGAACGCCCCCACGTCCGCCCACGTCTCGAACTTCATGTTGAACGCGTCGAGCTTGTGCTCGCCCTCGCGCTTCGCGAGGAGCTCGTCGATGAACCGCTGGCCGGTCTCGCCGAAGTCCCGCAGGATGCGGCACGCCTGGAGGCCGTGGCGTGCCTCGTCGGCGATGATCCGCGACTCGATCCATCGGTCCTCGAGGGTCGGGGCGGTGTCGAGCCAGGGCCGGTGCTGCTGGATGGAGGCGAACTCGGTGTCGGCCTGGACGACGAGGAGCTTCACGAGGAGCTTCTGCATGTCGGGCGGGACCTCCTCGGCGGTCTCGTACTTGTGGACGCCCGCGTTCGAGCCCCAGAGGATCTCCCGGACGGGCGCGATCGTGCCGCCGTCCTTGAGGCTCGACGCCCCGGCGCGGGTCGCGGGGGCGTCCGTCGGAGTCCCGGTCATCGTTCGACGCTCGGACTAGGGCTCATCGGCCCTTAAAGTTGGGCTTCCGCTTCTCCACGAAGGCCGTCAGCCCTTCCTTCGCGTCCTCGGTGACGAACAGGCGGTTCTGGAGCTCGCGCTCGAGGGCCAGGCCCGCCGTGAGGGGCATCTCGATGCCCTCGATCACGGACCGCTTGATGAGGCCGACCGCGCGCGCGGGCCCGTGGGCGAGCGCGTGGGCGTACGCCTCGACGTCCTGCGCGAACGTCTCCTTCGGGTATACGTGGTTCACGAGACCGATCGCGAGGGCCTCGTCGGGGGAGAGGAGCCGGCCCGTGATCATGAGGTCGAGCGCGCGCGACGCCCCGACGAGGCGGGGCAGGCGCTGCGTGCCGCCGGTGCCGGGCAGCACGCCGAGCGTCACCTCGGGCAGCCCGATCTTCCCGGAGTCCTTCGCCATGAGGCGGAGATCGCACGACAGCGCGATCTCGAGCCCGCCGCCGACCGTGTGCCCGTTGAGCGCCGCGAGGACGATCTTCGGGGTCTTCGCGAACTCGTCGAGGGTCTCCTGGCAGGTCAGGCAGAACATCGCCTTGAAGTCGGGGGCGCTCTGCTTCAGCATCTCGATGTCCGCCCCGGCGCTGAAGAAGCCGGGCACCGAGCTCTCGAGGACGAGGACGCGCGCGTCGTCGTCGAACCGCATCTCCGAGATCGCGGCCGCGAGCTCGCGCATCATCGCGAGGTCGTAGGTGTTCGCCTTCGGCTTTCCGATCGCGATGTGGCCGACGTGGTCCTCCACGCGGGTCCGGATGTACTTTCCTTCCATGGTGCGACCTCCCGCGAGGCGGGACGGCTGGCGGCGACGACCGCTCCGAGCCTAAAACGCCGACGCCCCGGGGGCCGTCCCGCCGGCCGGGCGGGCGCGGGACCGACTCCGTTCCTCGACCCGCCCGTCGGGGTGGCCGATCACCACGCGGTGCGCCATCCGCACGAAGATCCCGGTCTCGACGACCCCCACGTGCGCGCGGAGTCGACGCGCGGCGGCGGCGGGGTCCGCGATCGGTCGGGCCGGCCGAAGGTCGAGGATCTCGTTGCCGTTGTCCGTCAGCACCGGCTGGCCCGGCTGCCACTCGCGGAGGGCGACCGCGTAGCCCCCCTCGGCGAGCTCCGGGGCGAGGACCGGGCGCGCGAACGGCACGATCTCGACGGGGATCGGGGAGCGCGTGCCGAGACCGTCCACGAGCTTCGTCGGATCGACGAGGATCACCAGTCGGCGCGACAGGTGCGCGAGCAGCTTCTCCCGAAGGAGCGCGCCTCCGCCGCCCTTCGTGAGGGCCAGATCGGGCGTCACCTCGTCGGCGCCGTCCAGCATGAGGTCGAACCGGTCGCCGGGGCGGAGCGGACGCACGGCGAGGCCCAACGACTGGGCGAGCTCCTCGGTCGCGAGCGAGCTCGCCACGCACTCGAACGGCGTCTTGGGATGGAGGGCGGCGATCGCCCGCACGGCGTGCTGGGCGGTCGAACCGGTGCCGAGCGCGAGGCGTTGGGCCGGACGCACGTACTTCGCGACGGCGTGGCGCGCCGCCGCGGCCTTCGCCGCCTCGAGCTCGTCGGCCACGTCCCCCCGGAGGGGGGCCGGCTCTTGAGCCCAACGCCCCGCCGCCGACACGCATATGCCCCCGGAGCCCTCCCCCGAGCCGATGCCGAAGGCGGCCCCGGCGCCCGCACGCCCGGTCGTCGTCTCGATCGGCGGCTCGGTCCTCCCGGTCGGGGAGGGCGCGGCGACGTACTGGGGCGAGCTCGCGCAGCTGCTCCGCACGGTCGGCGCCCGTCGACCGCTCGCGGTGACCGTGGGCGGGGGCCGCACGGCCCGGGACTACATCCGGCTCGGTCGCGACCTCGGGCTCACCGAGATCGAGCTCGACGAGGTCGGGATCGAGGTCACCCGCCTCCACGCCCGGCTCCTCGCGGCCGCCATCGGACCGACCGCGCCGATCCACCCCCCGGCGACGATCGCCCTCGCCGTCCACGAGCTCCGGCGGACCTCGCCGGTGGTGCTCGGCGGCACCGAACCCGGCCACACCACCGACGGCGTCGCGGCCCTGCTCGCGGCGCGGCTCCGGGCGGAGCGCCTCGTGAACGCGACCAACGTCGCGGGCGTGTTCGACCGGGACCCCCAACGGGCCCCGACGGCCCGCCGACTGGACCGGCTCTCGTGGGCCCGGTTCCGAGAGATGGTGCACGCGGGGGCTTCGGGCGAGGCCGGTCAGAGCTTCCTCTTCGACCAGCTCGGCGTCGAGGTCGTCGCGCGGGCGCGCGTGCCGGTCTGCGTCGTCGACGGCCGGGACCTCAAGAACCTCGGCTCGGCGATGGAGGGTCGGCCGTTCGAGGGCACCCGCGTCGAGGGGTAGGGGCGCCGGAAACTCCTAGTAGGTCGTCGAGGTCCGCCGGCGCATGCACCGCATCGTCTTCCTCGGACCGCCCGGCGCCGGCAAGGGCACCCAGGCCGCGACCCTGGGCCGGGCGCTCGGGATCCCGCACCTCTCGACGGGGGACCTGCTCCGGGGCGCGGTGGCCGCCCGCACCCCGCTGGGCCTCGAGGCGGAGGGGTACATGAGCGCCGGCCAGCTCGTCCCCGACGACCTCGTGCTCCGGATCCTCCGGGACCGACTCGCCCGGACCGACGCCGCCCGGGGGTTCGTGCTCGACGGATACCCGCGCAACCCGGCACAAGCCGCAGAGCTCGATCGGATCTCCGCCATCGACGCCGTCGTCGCCTTCCAGGTGCCGGACGATCTCCTCGTGGAACGGTTGAGCGGACGGCGCGTCTGTCCGACATGCCAGTCGGTCTACCACGTGACCCACCTCCCGCCGAAGGTCGCGGGCCGCTGCGACCGGGACGGGACGGAGCTCGTGCAGCGGCCGGACGACCGACCCGAGGCGATTCGCACCCGGCTTCAGGTCTATGCCGAGCAGACGGCCCCGTTGCTCGCGTTCTACCGGGCCCGGGGGATCCTGCGGCCGGTCGATGGGACCGGGACGCCGGACGCGGTGCTCGCGCGGCTCCGGTCGGTCGTCGGCTGACCCGGCGCCCCTCCGCGGCGGAGGGTTTATAGTCCGACCGCCGGTGGTCGGGCCGTCCCGGCTTAGCTCAGTGGTAGAGCGGGGGACTGTAGGCGAGACTGCCGGAGCCCCCGGCAGCCCCCGTGGAGATCCTCAGGTCGCCTGTTCGAGTCAGGCAGCCGGGACCTGAGGACAACGCCCTCGAAGCGAACCCGCGGGTTCACGCGCGACCGACGGAGAACCCGCGGGCGAGGGGAACCGGAGGCACCTCGGCGATCCGCGTCACCCCGAGCGGGTGGCTGAGGCCCCGCGGCCCGCTCACGTCCCGGACGAACGCCTCGAGCGCCGCCGCGGGTCCATGCACGTCGAGGAGGACGGTCCCGTCGGATCGGTTCGTCGCGCTCCCGACGAGCCCGAAGCGACCGGCCGCCTCGGCGACGCGGGCCCGATACCCGACGCCCTGCACCCGGCCGTGGGCCACCAGCAGCCAACGGATGGGCGGATCCATGGCCTCGGAGGGCGATCCCGTTCTGGAGTCCCCCGGCCGAGGACGGCCGGGGGCTCGACGGATGCGGTTGTCGGGATTCGAACCCGAGTAGGTAGCTTGGGAAGCTACCGTCCTAACCACTAGACCACAACCGCGCGAGGGCCGGGGAGGAGCCCGGGCTCATACGCTTTGTGCGCGGGCGGCCGTCAGAGCAGGAGCCCGACCGACTCCTGAGGGATCGTCGGCGCCGTCGCGAGGAGGTCCGAGTTCGTCACGAGCCGCTCGGCCAGCTGGCTCGCGAAGCCCGCGTCCTGGAGGATGCGCCGGGCCTTCGCGAGATCGTTGGTCGAGAGCGCGACGAGCGGGTGGTTGCCCTCCCGCGCGACCAGGATCGCGACGCTCTGGACGTTGAGCTTCGCCTTCGCGAGGGCTTCCAGGACCCGGAGGAAGCTCCCCGCCTTGTCCTCGAGCCGGACCGCGAGCATCTCCCGGATCTCGGGCTCGTAGCCGGCCTTCGCCAATATCCGCATCGCCTTATCGGGGTCGCTGACGACGAGGCGAACGTGGCCCTTCGCCGCGACCGAGTCGACCGCGAGGGCCGCGACGTTGATCCGGTCCTTCGCGAGCACCCGCGCGACCCCGGCTAGGGTGCCCGGCCGATTGGGGAGCGTCAAGGAGATCTCGCGGAGGCTCATCGCGGGAAGGCCAGCCTCCGCCGGCCAAAAGGCTAGCGGCCGAGCGGCCTCGGCTCGGGCACGTATTTATACCCGAAGCCGGCCTAATTCTCGGCGCTTGGAGTGTCGTGCTCCAAGATCGGTCCGTCGGATGGGGACAACGAACGCTACGCGCGCCGGCCGACGCTATCGTCGGGCCCGGCGGATGCGCGACTCCGAGCGCGGGGTCGTCGCCGTCGTGGGCACCCTTCTGGCTTTGCTCGTCTTCTTCGCGCTGTTCGGGGTCTTCCTGACCCAGTACGTCCCCTTGTGGATGGTCGACAACGAGTCCGCGTTCACGGCGCAGAGCGCCGCCTCGTTCGCCCAGCTGAAGGCGAACGTCGATCTCCAGTACGCCCTCGACGGCCCGCCCGTCTACGGCACTCCGTTCACGCTCCAGTCCGCCGGCGTGCCGCTCATCGCGGCGGCCAGCCAGGGGACCCTCACGTTCATCCCGACGAACTGCCCGCCGCAGTCGGTCACGGGCTACTCCCAGCAGGTGCCGTTCTACACGGCCGCCATCCACCCGGCCGGCACGACGATCGGCCAGCCGGTCGTCTCGACCGACTGTGTCTTCGAGAACCTCACGATCGGCTACGGGCCGGGCAGCACGACCGGCGCCACGGGCGGCGGCAACCCGTACTACCAGGAGGTCACGTCGGGCACCCTCCAGATGGTCCTCGCGAACCGCTACTATCCCGCCCAGGAGTTCTTCTTCGAGAACGACGGGGTCATCCAGGCCCAGCCGGGCGGCTACCAGATCATGGCGTTCCCGCCCCCGCTCAACGTCTCGACCGTGGCGGGCAACACGACCGTCTCCACGAGCTTCCTGCAGCTGTACGGGAACGCGACCGCGATCGTCGGCCAGCAGTCCCAGCAGGTCTTCTCGACGCTGCGCTACGCCCAGTACGTGACGACCAACGGCCTCTACTACACGTCCAACACGACGTACCGACCCACGAACTTCACCTTCGAGATCGGCACCGAGTTCCCGTGCGCCTGGTACTCGTACCTCCAGTCGGTGATGTCGACGAGCGGGCTTCTCAACACGACGCAGTACAAGATCACGGAAGGCGGCTCGACGAACCCGCCCACGATCACCGCGTGCGAGAACCCGACCGGGATCACCACGATCGTAGAACTCAATATCTTCTCGTTCAAGGTGAGCTACGTAACCCTCTTCTACGCCGGCGCCCAGATCAGTCTGGGCGTGGGCGGGAGCTGAGCCGATCGGGGTCTCCATGGCATCCTCCGGTAGCTTCCGCGTCAAGATCCCGCGCGCCCCGCCGAGCGGGGACGCGACGAGCGTACTGAACGAGCGGCCGCTCGAGACGCCGACCGCCGTCCCGGGCACGTTCATCACCGCGATGCCGCCGCTCCCCGAGCCGACCATGCGCGAGCTCGAGGTGAGCGCGGTCAACCCGCCGTACTCCTACTCCCGGATCACCTACAACGACCGGAACAAGGAGTACCTCTACGAGGTCATCGAGCCGCAACTCTCGCCGCACGAGCGCGACCTCGTGAACCACCTCAAGACCACGCTCACCCGGATCCTCGGCAGCGAGGTCGGGAACCTCTCGACCGCCGACAAGCGGGCGTACCTCCGCGGGGAGGCGGAGGAGTACTTCCGCAGCCGCGAGATCACGCTCTCGCCCCTCTCGAAGGAGCGGATCGTCTACTACGTGCTCCGCGACTTCGTGGGTTACGGCCCGGTCGACGCGCTGATCCTCGATCCGGCGGTCGAGGACATCTCGTGCGACGGCGTCGACGTGCCGCTGTTCATCTTCCACGGAAAGTTCGAGTCGATGAAGACGAACGTCGTCTTCCCCGACGAGGAGTCGCTCAACTCGTTCATCGTCATGCTCGGGCAGCGCTGCGCGAAGGCGGTCAGCGTCTCAGCCCCGATCCTCGACGGGACGACCCCCGAGGGCCACCGGGTCCAGGCGACGTACGGCCGCGAGGTCACCACCCGCGGCGCGTCGTTCACGATCCGCCGCTTCAAGGAGCGGCCGTTCACGCCGGTCGACCTCGTCGCGATGGGCAGCGCGAACGAGGAGATGGTCGCGTACTTCTGGCTCGCGGCCGAGCAGGGCGAGTCGGTGATCATCTGCGGGGGCCCGGCCGCCGGCAAGACGAGCACGCTCAACGCCATCGCGTTGTTCATCCCCCCGACGTCCAAGATCGTCTCGATCGAGGACACGCGGGAAGTGAACCTCCCGCACGAGAACTGGATCCCGGGCGCGACCCGCAGCGGGACCGGCGACCGCGGGGCCGACGGGAAGGCCGCCGGAGAGGTCGACATGTTCGACCTGGTGCGCGCGGCCCTGCGACAGCGCCCCAACTACATCATCGTGGGCGAGGTCCGGGGCAAGGAGACCTACACGATGTTCCAGGCGATGGCCACCGGCCACACGACCTACTCGACGATGCACGCGGACAGCGTGAAGTCGATGGTCAACCGGCTGGAGAACCCTCCGATCAACACCCCGCGGATCCTCCTCTCCGCGCTCAACAACGTCATCATCCAGATCCAGGCGAAGACGGAGAAGGGCGTCGTCCGGCGCCTGAAGCAGGTCCTCGAGATCGTCGGCTTCGAGCCCGAGACGAACGAGCTCATCACCAACACGGTCTACGAGTGGGACCCGGCGACGGATACGTTCGTGTTCAAGGGCCACTCGTTCCTCTTTGACAAGATCATGGAGGTCCGGAACTTGACCACCGAGGAGATGGACGCCGAGTTCCACCGGCGGGCCACGGTGATCCGGTACCTCGTCGACCACAAGATCACGGACTACCGGCAGCTCTGGCGCACGATCGCGCAGTACTACAAGGACCCGAACGAGGTCATGGCCCGCATCGGGCTCGATCCGACGAAGGCCGCGCCGCCCGCCGGCGCGTCGGCCGCCGCCGCGACCGCCAAGGGGGCGTAGGGGCCGTGCCGAGCACGCCGACCGTCGCGAGCCCCCCCCAACGGGCGACGGCGGTCCGGACCGTCCGTCTCAAGCGCGGCGAGCAACCCACGCACACGGGCCTGACCCCGTTCCAGCGCTGGTCCTGGCGCATGTTCCGGAACCGGGTCCTCGCGAAGACCCCCGACCCGGTCCTCGAGGAGAACCTCATCAAGGCCCACATGCGCGTGCGGGCCGACGAGTACCTCGCGACCGTCTACGCGAGCGCGCTGTTCGCCGGGATCGGGTGCGTCATCGCCGGGGTCGTGGTCGGCGTGCTGTTCGTCCTCTCCGGGAATCTCGTCTTCGGGCTCCTCATCGGGATCGCGCTGCCGATCATCGGACCGGTCGGCGCGTTCTTCGGCATGCTCGGGACCCCGGGCTCGAAGGCGAAGGAGCGCGGCCGCAAGATCGACCGACGGATCTCGCCCGCCATGAGCTTCGTGAGCGCGATGAGCTCGGCCGACGTGAACGTCGACCAGATCTTCAAGGAGCTCGGCCGGCAGAAGATCTACGGGGAGGTCGCCGAAGAGGCGGCCTGGATCACCCGCGACACGGAGCTCCTCGGGGTCGACATCCTGACGGCGATCCGCAACGGCGCGGCCCGGAGCCCGTCGAAGCGGTTCCAGGACTTCCTGCAGGGCGTCGTGACGACCGCCACGAGCGGTGGCCAGCTGAAGCCGTACTTCCTGCTCAAGGCGGAGCAGTACGAGCGTGAGAACAAGCTGGAGCAGCTCCAGCGCGTCGAGACGATGGGGCTCCTCGCCGAGACGTTCGTGACCGTCGTGGTCGCGTTCCCGCTCTTCCTGGTGATCATCATCGCCATCTTCGCGATCATCGGCGGCGGCGGGCAGTTCATGATCGACATCCTGTGGGGGATCGTCGGCGCGATGATCCCGCTCGCCCAGTTCGGCTTCATCTTCTTCATGTACTCGCTCGCGCAGGAGATGGGCTGACCGTGGCGAGCGTGAACGCCCCGGCCTCCGTCCGCCGCCTGCGCTCGACCGCCCCGGCGCTCGCCGCGGAGGAGACCGGGCTCTCCCGCGAGATGCTGCTGTTGATCGTCGGCAGCGCGGTCGGCGTGATCCTGTTCGTCATCGCGGGCCTCGAGTACGTGGGCACGCTCACGATCCAGCTCCGTCCCGGCGAGGGGACGGGCGCCAACCCCGCGATCGACTTCATGGTCCTCGGGATCCTCTGCATCATCGCGCCGTACGGCTTCGCGATGAGCGCGAAGCTCCGGCGGATCTCGAAGATCGAGGAGCGGCTCCCGGACTTCCTTCGGGACGTCGCGGAGGCGGGTCGGTTCGGCATGACGCTGCCGGACGCGATCATCGTCGCGAGCACGGGCCGCTACGGGCTCCTGACCGACGAGATCAAGAAGATGGCCAGCCAGCTCGAGTGGGGCGTCCCCGTCAACACGGCGCTCCGCCTGTTCGAGGAGCGCGTCCCGACCCCGCTCGTCCAGCGGGTCGTGTCGATCATCGCCCGCGCGAACGAGGCGGGCGGCAACGTCGCGGACGTGCTGACGATGGTCGCCCACGACACCCGCGAGACCCAGCTCGCCGCCGCCTCGCGTCAGATCTCGATGCTGACGTACGTGACGGTCATCTACATCTCGTTCTTCGTGTTCCTCGTCACGATCTACATCATGGCGGCGGTCTTCCTGCCGCAGATGATCACCGCCGGCTGCTCGGTCTCGTCGTCCACCCTGAGCGGGGCCGGCGCCGTGACGCTCGCCTACCAGTTCGTGCCGGTCCTGTTCCTCGCGTTCCTGGTGGCCGTCATCGTGCACGCGGTCGGGGACGGGATCATGGCCGGCGTCCTCTACAACGGACGGATCGCGGAGGGCCTGCAGCACGCGACGATCATGCTGAGCGTCGGCTGGCTCATGATGCGGTTCGTGGTGCCGGTGCTGTCGGGGAACTGCCCGTAGGGAGGATCGATGGCGGGCGAGGCGATGGAGGCACCGACCGAGGACGAGGCGACGACCCCGGCGCCGAAGAAGCGGGGATTCTTCTCGCCGTGGCTGCGGATGGGCGCCTCGCTGCGGAAGGGGAGCGCCGAACCGCGGCCGGTGAAGCTCGCCCGCCTCGGCGTCTCGGGCCAGGGCGCCGACAAGGACGTCACTCCGATCCCGCCGCTGTCGGACCCCGCGGTCAAGGAGCTCGATCTCGCGCCGATCCGGCCGGGGATCTCCTACATCCGCATCAGCTACCACAACACGCGCAACGAGTACCTCTACGAGGTCATCGAGCCCCCGTTGACGCCGCTCGAGAAGGAGCTCACGGACCGACTGCGGACGGTGCTCATCGCCAAGTTCGAACCGCTGCCCGAGCACGACCCCGAGACGAAGCGCCGGGAGCTGCGCCGCATGGTCGACGACGAGCTCCTCGCCTGGGAGCTCTCGCCGGGACCCACCACCAAGGGCCGCGTCCTCTACTACCTCGAACGGGACTTCGTGGGCTACGGGATCATCGAGGTCCCGATGACCGACACGGAGGTCGAGGACATCTCGTGCGACGGGGTCGGCATCCCGCTCTACATCTACCACCGGAAGTACGGCTCGATCCGGTCGAACCTCAAGTTCGGGAACTCGAAGGAGCTCGACGACTTCGTCGTCTGGCTCGCCCAGCGCTCCGGCAAGCACATCTCGGTCGCGAGCCCGATCCTCGACGCGACCGTTCCCGACGGCTCTCGGCTCCAGGCGACGCTCGGGACGCACGTCACGAAGCGCGGCAGCTCGTTCACGGTCCGGCGCTTCCGGGACAACCCGTTCACCCCGGTCGACCTCCTCAAGTTCAAGACGATGAGCCCGGAGATGATGGCGTACCTCTGGATCGCCATCGAGAACGGGCAGTCGATGATGGTCTGCGGCGGCACGGCGAGCGGCAAGACGACCACGCTCAACGCGACGCTCCTGTTCATCCCGCCCCAGATGAAGATCGTCTCGATCGAGGACACGCGCGAGCTGAACCTGCCGCACGAGAACTGGGTCCCGTCGCTCACGCGAGCCGGCTTCGGCGCGAAGAACCTGACCAGCGGGAAGGCGCCGGGCGAGATCGACATGTTCGACCTCCTCGCGGCCGCGCTCCGCCAGCGTCCGCAGTACCTCATGGTCGGGGAGGTCCGCGGGGCCGAGGCGTTCATCGTCTTCCAGGCGATGGCGACCGGGAAGACCTGCTATACGACGTTCCACGCGGAGAGCGTGAGCGCGATGGTCCACCGCATGGAGAACCCCCCGATCACCCTCCCCCGATCGCTCGTCTCGGCGCTCAACCTCGTGCTCCTCCAGCGTCAGGTGAAGGTCGGCACGAAGATGACCCGCCGCGTCCAGTCGCTCACCGAGATCGTGGGCCTCGACCCCGAGACGAACGAGCTGATCACGAACTCCGTCTACTCGTGGAACCCGGCCGACGACACGTTCCTCTACTCGGGCCACTCGTACATCTACGAGCGGGTCGCGCTGATGAAGAACCTCACGATGAAGGAGATGGAGCGCGAGGTCCGGAACCGCGTCGAGATGCTCGACTGGATGATGATGCGGGACGCGCAGGCGACGCGCCTCAAGCCGTTCACGCACCGGGACGTCGGGCAGCTCGTCTCGTTCTACTACAAGGAGCCGAACAAGGCCCTCCAGGAGGCGCGCGCCGACATGGCGAAGATGCGCGCCGCCTCGGCCGCCCCCGCCGCGAGCCCCGCCCGCTAGTCGGGGCCCCCGGACCCCCAACGCCAAGTCCCCCGGCGCTCCCCCGGGGCCGATGGCGTCCGAGCGGCCGTTCGCCGCGATCCGGCTCCCGTCCGGCGGGCGGATCGCGCTGTGGGCCGAGGACGCCGTGGCCGGACTCGACCGCCGGGTCGGGGCCCGCTCGGCGGACGTGGTCGTCACGAGCCCGCCCTACAACCTGGGCGTGCCGTACCGCTCGTACGCCGACGCCCGGCCGCGCGCCGACTACCTCGCCTGGATGGGGTCGGTCGGCGCCGCCGTCGACCGGGCGCTCGCCGACCGCGGCTCGTTCTTCCTCAACGTCGGGAGCCCGCCGACCGATCCCGGCCTCGCGTGGGACGTCGCCCGGTCCGCCGGGGCGCCGTTCGTCCTCCAGAACGTGATCCACTGGGTGAAGTCGATCGCGATCGACCGGGCCGCGGCCGGGCGGGGCGCCGGGCTCGCCCGGGACCTCGCGGTCGGCCACTACAAGCCGGTCCACTCGGCCCGGTACCTCCACGGGGCGCACGAGTACGTCTTCCACTTCACGCGGCGCGGGGACGTCCCCCTGGAGCCGCTCGCGATCGGGGTCCCGTACCAGGACGCGTCGAACGTGACCCGCTGGCGGGGCGCGGCCGGGGGCCTGCGCTCGCGCGGGAACACGTGGTTCCTGCCGTACCCCACGATCCGCGACCGGGCCCGCGACCGGCCGCACCCCGCCTCGTTCCCCCTCGAGCTCCCGCTCTGGTGCGTGAAGCTCCACGGGGTCGCCCGGACCCGGTGCGTCGTCGACCCGTTCGTCGGCATCGGGGCGAGCGCGATCGCCGCGGCGCGGCTCGACCGTGCGTTCGTGGGGTTCGACGTCGACCGCGCGTACCTCGCGGAGGCGGCCGCGCGCGTGCGCTCGGAGCTCGCGGGCCGGCGGCGGAAGGCGACCGCCTAGCGGTCCTCGTCCATCGGGGCCGTGTCGGTGACCGGCGGGGCCCACTCGCGCATCGGGGTCCGGCGCACGCCGGCGGCGCTGGCGAGCGCGTTCTTCGTGCTCTCCTTCGCCTTCTTGCCGGCGACGACCATCGCGTCGCGCGTCGCGCCGCCCGCGCGGGCCATGCCCGAGCCGAGGGCGATTCCCGCGTCGGCGACCCGGCGGGGGAAGGCGCGCATCGCGGTGTCCAGGTTCTTGCCGAGGTTCGAGAAGTCCTCCTGGATCTGGGCCCCCAGGTCCCGGGCGTCCTGGGCGGTCGCCCGCCCGAACCGCTCGATCTTCCGGTCGAGGTCCGAGAACTCGCTCGCGAAGTCGCGGCTCAGACCGCCCGCGGCCCGACGCATCTCGCGCAGGTGCTCGCGGAACTGGGCCTCCTCTCGGCTGTCGCCCATCGGTGCTGCCTCGGGGCCCTCGAGCGCGAGGACGGGACTTAAAGCTGGGGGGCCATCGGCAGAAGGGGTCGCCGGCTAGCCGCCCATCCGCCGGTCCGCCTTCCGCCGGCGGCCCTTGCGGTCCGGGGGCGGTGCCCGCGGCGAGGCGATCGGCGGGCTCGGAGCCACGATCCGGCGCTCGGTCTCCGTGCCGTGGGCCCACCGGACGAGCAGCTCGACCCCCAGATGGCCCGGGTCCGTGACCACGAGGTCGCCGCCGACCGTGCGGGCGATCGCCCGGGCCGCGGCCTCGTACTCGGGATGCTCGGACTTGAACAGCACCATCGTGAAGCGGAGCGGCTGCGTCGTCGCGACCTCCCGGGCCCGCTCGAGCGCATGCTCCATCGCGACGTCGAGCTGGCCCGACCGGACCCGGCCGTCCTCCCCAGTGTACGCCTCCGGCAACCCGTCCGTGAGCAGGTACAGCTCGCGGCGCGTCGCCCGCGAGGCGCGCAGGAGGAGGTGGGCCGCCCGCAGCGCCTCGGCGGTGTTGGTGAACGCCCCGGCGTGGCACTCCCACAGCTCGACCAGGTCCAGGACCCGGACCTCGTTGTCGAAGGCGAGGACGTCGATCGTGGCGTCGGGGTGGCGGCGCCGGATCGCGACGTAGAGCGCGAGCAGCGCCTTCTTCGCGGCCTCGAGCTTGCCCGACTCGTCCATGCTGCCGGACCGGTCGAAGGCGAGCACGACGTGGACCCGCTCGCTGGTCACCTCCCGGTAGACGAAGCTGGTGCTCTCGTCGATGTGCTTGAGGCCGGCGAGCCGGGCCGCGACCAGGGAGCCGGGCAGGTCGATGTGGGCGATCTCCTCGGCGCGCTGGAGCCGGGCCTTCTCGTAGACCCCCGTCGCCCCGCCCCCGCGCAGCGACATCCGGACGTCCCCGGGGAGCCCGCGGCTCTCCTCCTCGAGGAGCAGGCGGGCGAACCGCTCGACGAGCCCGTAGGTGACGACGAGCTCGCCGGCCCGTTCGGCGACGAACCCGCGTTCCTTGAGCTCCCGTTCGAGGCGGCGCTCCTCGCCCCCCCGGACCTCGCTCTCGGTCCGGGACCGGGCCCGGCGCTCCGCCTCGGCGCGCTCCTCCTCGAGCCGCCGCCGCTGAGACTCCGCCTCCTTCCGCTTCGCTTCCGCGTCGTGCTCGAGCTCCCGCTCTCGCGCCTTCAACGACCCCGTGACCTTCTGGGAGAGCTCCTCGCGCTCGGGGCCCGACATCCGGGCGAGCGCCTCCCCCAGCTCGGATGGCCCGAGCGAGCGCCCGTCGGCCGCGGCGACCGCGATCGGGATCCGACGCTCCCGCCGCGCCGGCGCCGCGGGCGCCCGGCGCCGCCGGCCGAACAGGGAACGGAGCCAGGCGACGAACCGACGCCACGCCGCCCGCAGCCGCGCGCCGAGCGTCGGCGGCGGAGGAGGACGGTTCCAGCTCGCGTCGGGGAGCAGCAGGGCCGAACGGACGTCGTCGAGGAGGTCGGGTGGGGGGAGCTGCGAGAAGTCGATCGCGCGCGCCTGCTTCAGCCGGGCCTCGAGCTCGGCGATGCGGGCCGCGACGTCCGCGTCGGAGCGGCGTTGGACCGAGGCGATCTCTTCGGCGCGCCGATCGAAATCGTCGACCAGCCGACCGACCCGACGCGCGGCCTGGCGGCGGAGGCGCTCGCGGAGGCGCTCGAGCCGCTCCTTGAGGGTCCGGTCCTTCTCGGCGGTCTCCGCGAGCAGGCGGCGGGCGCCGTCGACCCCCTCCTCCGCGAGCGCGCGGACGAGCCGCTCCCGGTCGACCGCGTCGAGGAGGTCGTCGGAGACCACGTCGTCGGAGAATTCGGCGCAGTCGGGGAGCGCGATGTCGGCACTAGAGGGGGGCGTCGTCGTCGTCCTCGGCGCGGCAGGTGAAGAGCGAGTACTCCTCGAGCAGACGGAAGACCTGCGTGCCCGCCTCGACGGGCGGGAGCCCCGAGGCGTCCGGCTCGCGACCGGCGACGTACGCGGCGAACGCCCGGAACTTCGGGAACGTGGGGCCGCTCGCCGCCTCGGTCCGGAGCGCGGCGTCGTCCTTCAGCCGCCGGCCTTCCCCGACCAGGGCCTCGGCCTCCCCGGCGTTCTCCTTGAGGGAGCCTCGGAAGAACCGGCACCAGTAGACGCCCGCGCTGCGCTTCAGCGAGGGGGTCAGGTACTGGTCGACGAACTCGACGACCCGCCGCTCGTTCTGGCGGAACGAGTCCCCGCTGCGGGCCCGGATCCGGCCGCGCATCGCGTGCACGAGGCCCGCCTTCAGGTCCTCGCTCGTGGGCACGGTGCGGCCCGCGAGGACCCCGATCGCGGCCGTGCGGGCCGCGACGTCGAGGAGCGTGCGGTTGGAGCCGACCTCGCCGATGTCCGGGTTGTCCTCGCTCATGCGCAGGCGCCACGCCTCGATCACCCGGACGCCCGCGTCGAGCAGGATCTCGGGGACCCATCCCTCGGTGGGTTCGTGACCGAGGGTGACGATCTGCCGGTTGTCGGAGTGGCGGTCGTTGTAGCGGACGTGGAGGCTCGTCAGCCGGTCGGAGAGCGGGTCGTTGATGTTGTCGAGGTCGGAGAGGTTCGACGTGCAGACGGCGACGAACCCCGCCGGGAAGCTCTCCCGCGACTTCGACGGGGTGACGGTCCCCTCCTGGAGCGCCTGGAGCAGGACGTTCTGGGTGCCGAGGGGGAGCTTGCCGATCTCGTCGACGAGCAGGAAGCCTCGGTTGGCCTGCAGGAGCTTCCCCGGCTCGAGCACCAGGGGGCTCATCGGGTCCCCGATCTCCTCCAACTTGCGGAGGTTGATGTTCCCCGTCAGGTGGTCGGGGAACACCTCGGAGCTGCCCTGGACCCGCGCGAACCCGTAGCCCTCACGGAGCTGGACGAACTCGGCCGGCACCTTCGCGGCATCCACACGCGCGGGGTCGAAGCGTGACAGGTCGCTGCCCGGCGCGAACCGCCGGGAGCAGATCGGGCACGGCGGGAGCCGGGCCGCCACCGCCGGGTCCACGACGCTCAGCGGGTGATCGAGGACGGGGCACCCCTCGACGACCCACACGCCCTTCGGGAAGAGGCCCCAGAGGTCCCGCGCGAGGCTCGTCTTGCCGGCCCCGGACGGCCCGAAGAAGAGGACGTGCGCGCCCGAGACGAGCGCGGTGATGAGGTCCTCGTACGTCTCCTCGGGCAGGATCGTGCGGGGGAACAGGGCCCGGAACGACTCGGCCCGGTCGAGACCCCGCTTCCGGAGCCCGTCGAGGCTCCGCAGGATCTCGGAACGGAAGCGCTCGCTGGGCGCTTCGACGGTCGCACCGGTCGCGACGAGTGCCGCCGCGGTCGCATGGGTCCCCGGGACGGGGGACGCGCTCGCCGCTGCCACGGCGCGCGCAGTTGGGTTGCGGATATCTAGTTTGCCAAGCGCGGGGGAACGCACGCCCCGGGCGGGGGAGCGACCCACCGCCGGTGCGGCCCGTTCTCGCCGTCGTTACGGTTAAGTAGGGTACCCCGCTCCGCGCCCCCGCGAGCGATGGCCGAGAAGGAGACGGGCGGCGCGAAGAAGACCACCCTGGCCCGCACGGTCAAGGACAAGTGGCGCTCCAAGCGCTGGTTCAAGGTCCGCGCCCCGGGGCTCTTCCAGCACGTCGAGCTCGGGGAGACCGTCGCGAGCGAACCGGAGCAGGTGATCGGCCGGACGCTCGAGGTCACGATGCCCGAGCTCTCGGGCGCCGGCGACGCGACCAAGGCACACATCAAGCTGCGCTTTCGCATCGAGCGGATCGGCGGCGACGGCGTCGCCGAGGCCCGGTTCGTCGGCCACGACCTCACGTCCGACTACGTGCGCCGCCTCGCACGCCGCAAGCGCTCCAAGATCGACACGTCGTTCCCGGTCACGACGAAGGACGGGGTGGAGATCGTCGTGAAGCCGGTCGCCGTCGGCGAACAGCGGCTCCAGACCCGCCTGCGGGCCGAGCTTCGGCACAAGATCGTGGAGACGCTGACCGAGGAGGCCAAGCTGCGCACGTCGGGCGAGTTCGTCCGGGAGATGCTCGGCGGGGACCTCGCGAAGATCCTCGCGCACGGGCTCCGGACGCTCTATCCGCTCAAGAAGATCGAGATCCGTCGTTCCGAGGTCCGGGGCGTGATCTCGGACGAGCTCCCGCCGGCCGAGAGCCCGGCCGTTCCCGAGGGCCCCAGTGCCCCCGAAGTGACCGCCCCCGTCGCGGACGACGCGGCGCCGGCCGCGTGAGGTCTTCGGGGCGACCGATGGTCGGCCCGTTCGCTGTCGGAGTGGCTCAGCCCGGTAGAGCACGGGACTCATAGCGGGACGCGCGGCCGCGTCCCGGGAGAGATCCTGGGGTCGGGGGTTCAAATCCCCCCTCCGACATCT